>NZ_JBFAUZ010000019.1:0-142804 GCF_040679555.1 Spirillospora sp. NPDC052242 | reverse complement strand
TTCACCCTCACCGACGAACTCGACGACACCACCTACACCTGGACCAAAGCCAACTACGTCCACCTCGACCCCCACACCCGACCCGCCCACGTCCTGACGGTGCGGCGGGACGGCGACGGGGGCGGCGTCCGGTCCGACGGCAGCATGCTCGGCGCGGACGGGACGGCCGTGCGTTCGTCGCGTCCCGTGTTCGGAGCCGGTACGGCGCGGGCCGGCGGGAGCTGAGCTCCCGCCGGCCCGTTCGTCCGGCCGCCGGTCCCGCTACGCGGCGGGTTCGACGGTGCGGCAGGCGGTGAACACCGAGCCGAGGCCCTCGCGGTCGATGATCTCGCGGAGCTTGGCCGGGTGTTCCAGGAGCGACAGGCAGCCGCCCTCGGCGGCGACCCGCCAGCGGATGCCGAGCAGGATCGGCAGCGGGTCGCAGCGCAGCCCGAGCCGCGCGCTCATCCGCACCATGAGGTGCCGCAGGTCGCCCTCGACGAGCGAGGTCAGCGTCTCCCCGAGGCGCGGGACGGTGAACTGGTCGAGCACGCCGGACAGGTGGACGACCGTGTGGTCGCCGTCCGGCGCGGCGGCCGTGGTGATGGTCAGCTCCGACGGCGCGGACGGCGCCGGGGTCAGGGCCGCGTCGGCCGGGTGCAGCGCGCGGATGGCGTCGAGGACGTCCGCGGTGTCGGCCGGTCCGGTGCGGCGGCCGGGCGGCGGCGCGGCCGTGGCCGACGCGACGTCGGGAAAGATGGGAACGAGCCGTCCCAGCCCGGTGGCGTCCAGTGCGCGCCGCACCGGCGCGGACGCGTCGGGGACGACGGCCCGCAGCTGGCAGCCGAGCAGCCGCGCCCGGGTGTCGGCCCGGGCCAGCAGGACCAGTCCGGCGGCGTCGAGGAGCACGGCGTCGCCGAAGTCGACGACGACGCCGGCGCCGCGCTCGCCCGTCCCGGATCCGGCGGCCGCGGACCGGGCCGCCAGGGACAGGGCGCGGCTCACGCCCTCCCGGATCCCGGCGTAGTTCTGCCAGCTGATCTGCGCGGGAAGGCTCAGCACGGTGAAGCCTCGCCGGGTCTCGATGCGCAGGCCCGGCACGATCGTGTCCTTCATGTCACATCCAGATCGGGGTTCGCGCGGCCGCGCGGGCCGGGACGGGCGGAGCGGTCGGGTCGGTGCGGGTGCGCGGCGGCAGCGGCGGCGCGGGCGGTGTCGCCGCCACGCCCGGCGGCCGCTTCCCGGGAGCTTCGGACACGGGCGATCCGTACCCCCGCTTCCCGTCCGGGTGCGGGAGGCGCGCGCCCCGCTCGACGCCCGCGAGCCGGGACGCCGCGAGGCGTTCGATGGTCCGTTCCTCGGGCCGCACCCCGATGTGGGTGCAGCAGCACCACAGGTCGTCCACGCAACGGCGCACGCGCTCCGCCGGAATTCCGGCGAATCGGGCGCGCAGCCGGGTCACGAGGTCGTCGCGCGTCGGTACGGCGTCATCGCGCGTCGGTACGACCGATGGCGACTTCTCCCAGCGCTCCACTGTCCCTCCGATCGCTTTGGACGAAACATTCTTTTCCGCCCGAACTGTCGTCAGCTGCCGCGCGGCATGTGCTGAGCTTGGAAATGACCTACCCCCGGCATGCGCCAGAAAAAGCCACGAACCTAAAAACCCGGACATGACACAACCGTCGCGCGGCAAGCATTCCGGGGCGTCCGCGCCAGTGTCACGGCCGTTCCGCACCGCCTTTTTGCCGCCTTTTTCCGATCGCCCGCCCCAGAACGGCCGCGCGCGACCCGGAACGCCGGGACCGCGCGGGCACCGCGTAGATCGGCCGCGCCGCGGATCTACCGGCCGGGGACGCGGCGGCCCGCCCGGCGCGCCGGGCGGCCCGGCACCGAAACACCGGGAACGGTCACGGTGCGTACGTAGATTTTTACGGATGGTTGCCGTCCGGGAACGTCGCCCGAGCGGCGCGCGGGCATTGCTGATCTAGGTATCTCCAACACAGCGGGGTGGGTCATGCACGTTCGGCCACAGATCAGCAGCGGCGGCGCGTCCGGGCGGAGCGACGCTCCCGAGCCGCCGGACCGGACGCGCCGGGACGAGCCGGCCCCCGCGTCGGGCCCGGCGTCGGAACCGGCCGGCGGTCCGGCCGCGGGAGCGGTGCCCGGGCCGGTCACCGGCCCCTCCACCGGCCCCGTTCCCGACACGTTCGACGAGGACGCGCCCCGCGTCCCGCACTGGTTCAAGACGGCGGTGTTCTACGAGGTGTCGGTGCGCGGGTTCGCCGACTCCAACAACGACGGGTACGGCGACCTGCGCGGCCTCATCTCCAAGCTGGACCACCTGCAGTGGCTCGGCATCGACTGCCTGTGGCTGCTGCCGATCTACCAGTCCCCGCTCAAGGACGGCGGCTACGACATCGCCGACTACACCGCGATCCTTCCCGACTTCGGCGAACTGGGCGACTTCGTCGAGCTGATCGAGCAGGCCCACGCGCGCGGGATCCGGGTGATCGCCGACCTCGTCATGAACCACACGTCCGACCAGCACCCCTGGTTCCAGGCGTCCCGCACCGACCCGGACGGGCCGTACGGCGACTTCTACGTGTGGAACGACGACGACGAGAAGTACCCGGACGCCCGCATCATCTTCGTCGACACCGAGCAGTCGAACTGGACCTACGACCCGGTGCGCGGCCAGTACTACTGGCACCGGTTCTTCTCCCACCAGCCCGACCTGAACTACGACAACCCCGCGGTTCAAGACGCCATGCTGGAGAACCTCCGGTTCTGGCTCGACCTCGGCATCGACGGCTTCCGCCTCGACGCCGTCCCGTACCTCTACGCCCGCGAGGGCACGAACTGCGAGAACCTGCCCGAGACGCACGCGTACCTCAAGCGCGTCCGCGCCGAGGTCGACCGGCTCTACCCCGACCGGGTCCTGCTCGCCGAGGCCAACCAGTGGCCCGCGGACGTCGTCGAGTACTTCGGCGACCCCGTCACCGGGGGCGACGAATGCCACATGGCGTTCCATTTTCCCGTCATGCCGCGCATCTTCATGGCCGTCCGGCGGGAACAGCGGTATCCGATTTCGGAGATCATGGCGCAGACGCCGAAAATTCCCGAGAACTGCCAGTGGGGCATTTTCCTGCGCAACCACGACGAGCTGACGCTCGAGATGGTCACCGACGAAGAGCGCGACTACATGTACGCCGAGTACGCCAAAGACCCGCGCATGAAGGCCAACATCGGCATCCGCCGCCGCCTGGCGCCGCTCCTCGACAACGACCGCAACCAGCTCGAACTGTTCACCGCCCTCCTGCTGTCCCTGCCCGGCTCGCCCGTCCTGTACTACGGCGACGAGATCGGCATGGGCGACAACATCTGGCTCGGCGACCGCGACGCCGTCCGGACGCCGATGCAGTGGACGTCCGACCGCAACGGCGGGTTCTCCCAGTGCGACCCGGCGCAGCTCTACCTGCCGGTGATCATGGACCCGATCTACGGCTACCAGGCCGTCAACGTCGAGGCGCAGGCCGACAACCCCGGCTCGCTGCTGCACTGGACGCGCAGGATGATCGAGATCCGGCAGCGGCACCCGGTGTTCGGCGTCGGCTCGTACGTCGAACTGTCGTCCTCGAACCCGTCCGTGCTCGCCTTCACCCGGGAGATCACCGAGGACGAGAGTCCCTGGGGCCGGATGGACACGATCCTGTGCGTCAGCAACCTGTCGCGCTTCCCGCAGCCGGTCGAGCTCGACATGCGGCGGTTCGAGGGCTACTCCCCCGTCGAATGCATGGGCGGCGTGCAGTTCCCCGCGATCGGCGAACTGCCCTACCTGCTGACGCTGCCCGGCCACGGCTTCTACTGGTTCCAGCTCAACCCGCCGGAGAACGCGGACGCGGAGCGTGTCCGGTGACCGTGCTGCCGCCCGACGCGGTCCTCGTCCGGAGCATCGCGCAGTGGCTGCCCCGGCAGCGGTGGTTCGGCGGCAAGGACGGCCGCCGCATCGACGGGCTGTCGATCGGCACCGCCACCGAGCTGCGGCCCGGCGACCCCGGCCTGCACCACCTCGTTCTCGACGTCACCCAGGACGGCGTCACCGACCGGTACCAGGTCCTGCTGGGCGTCCGCCGGGACCTGCCCGGACGGCTGCGGCACGCGGAGATCGACGTGGTCGCCGACGGGCGGGACGAGCCGAAGGCGCGGCTGTACGACGCCGCGTTCGACCCCGCCCTGACCCGGACGCTGCTGACCGACCTCGCGGACGGCGCGACGGTCGGGCCGCTGCGGTTCCACCGGGTGCCCGGCGCCCGCATCCGCACCGACCTGTCGAGCCTCCCCATCACCGGCGAGCAGAGCAACACCTCGCTGCTGTTCGGCGACGCCCACATCTGCAAGCTGTTCCGGCGGCTCAGCCGCGGCGTGAACCTGGACCTGGAGGTCAACCTCGCGCTGACCCGCGACGGCTGCGCGCGCGTCCCGGCCGTCCTCGGCTGGTTCGAGCTGGACCCCGGGCGCGACGGCGGCGCGGAGCCGGTCACGCTCGGGCTGCTGTCGGACTACCTGCACACCGGCGCGGACGGGTGGAGCCTCGCGATCGCGAGCGTCCGGGACTGGTACGCGCACACGCCCGCGCCCGGCGAGGACGAGTGGGCGGAACTGGACGCGAGCGCCGCCGGGGGCGACTTCGCCGCGGAGGCGCAGCGGCTCGGCGCGGCGACGGCCGAGGTGCACGGGGCGCTGGCGGACGCGTTCGGGGTGGAGACGGTTCCCGCCCGCGACGTGCGGGCGATGGCGGCGCGGATGAACGAGGAGCTGACCGCCACGTGCCGCACCGTCCCCGAGCTGGCCCCGCACGCGAAGGCGCTGACCGCCGCGTTCGTCGAGCTGGCCGCGCTGGCCGACCCGCTGTCCGTCCAGCGCGTGCACGGCGACTACCACCTGGGGCAGGTGCTGCGCACCGAGTCGGGCTGGACGCTGCTCGACTTCGAGGGCGAGCCGGCCCGCTCCCCGGACGAGCGCCGCGCGCTCGCGCACCCGCTGCGGGACGTCGCGGGGATGCTGCGCTCGTTCGAGTACGCGGCGCGGTTCCTCATCGCCAAGCCCGGGACCGTGCCGCCGGAGTCCGGCCCGCGGCTGGAGACGCGCGCGCAGGCGTGGGCGGCGCGCAACCGGGCCGCGTTCTGCCGCGGGTACGCGGCCGGCGGCGGCCCCGACCCGGCGGCGCACGCGGCGCTGCTGCGCGCCTTCGAGTTCGAGAAGGCGGTCTACGAGGTGCGCTACGAGGCGCGGCACCGTCCCGCGTGGCTGCCGGTTCCGCTCGGCTCGCTCGCCCATCTGACCGTTTGATCAAAGACACCGATCACGCCCGCTAATTCGCCGCCATGATCATGCAAAATCGGCCCGCTCGCCCAATTCGAGCCCGATCAACGGGTACCCGAACCGTCGCAGGCAAGATCAGCCGGTCATCGGGACCGGCGGCGAACGAAAACGGAGAACGCGAATGTCCATCGCACGCCACGCCGATCGGGGCACCGGCTGGAACCGATCTCGTTCCGGCCGTCCGCGCAATACCGGGTCGGCCATTCGAAAACAGGGCGGCCGGGCCGCTCTCACCATGACCGCCGCCGGGCTGGCGCTCGCGCTCCCGTTCGGCGGCGTCGCGCAGGCCGACCTGAACCAGTCCGTGCTGGAGAGCCTCAACCTGGACGCGGCGACCGCCGAGAAGGTCAAGGAGTACGACCGGTACCGGACGAAGCAGGAAAAGCAGGAGGACCAGGCGCGGACGGCGGTGCGGTTCGCCAAGAAGCAGATCGGCAAGCCGTACCGGTGGGGCGCCCACGGCCCGAGCGCCTACGACTGTTCCGGCCTGATGATGGCCGCCTGGCGAGAGGCGGGCGTCAAGATCCCGCGGGTCACCTACGCGCAGTACCGCAACATCGACCGCAAGGTGAAGCTGAAGAATCTCAAACCCGGCGACCTCGTATTCTTCCGAAATCGCGGGCACGTCGGGATGTACGTCGGGAATGACCGATATCTACATGCCCCGAACTCCGGCGCGCGGGTGCGGATCAACAAGCTCACCGACCGGCGGGAGAAACAGTTCGCCGGTGCGGTGAGACCCGGCGCACCGGAAAAGCGCGAATTCCCGCTGGAGATCAGGAAGCTCGTCGAGAAGATCGACCGGCTGAGCGAGAAGCCCGCCGAGGCGCCGCCTGATAAGACGCGGACCCCCGCCGATCCGCACTTCGCACAGCACGCGTCCCACCACCCCTCCAAGCCCCCGATCGGCTCGCCCGCCGGCGACGCGCAGCACGCGGAACCGCCCGCGCGGCCAGGAAAGCCGAACCACGCTCCGGCGAAGAAGCCGCCGTCCGAGCACCACTCCGGCAAGATGGCCGCGAAGCCCGCCGGGACGATCCACTGGCCGATGCGACCGGCCGGATTCGACTCCTGGAACGCCTTCGCGCACCCGGCCGAACCGATGACCGCACCGGGTCACCGTCCGCACTAGACGGCCCGCTCCGCCGCTCCGCGGCGGCCGCACGACAACGACGCGCTCCGTTCACGAGCGCGGGCCGACCACCCGCACGGCCCGCCCCACCGCGCCCGCACCAGGGCGACCGGAGCGACCTCTGATCCGCGACGGGGCCGACCACACGCACGGCTCGACCCCGTCGCCCCTCACCGTCCGAGCCGCCCCGCGACTCAAGGAACTTCACCGCCACGCGCCGGCCGACCCGAATGTCGCGACCGGTGTGGACGGCGTTCGTCCCCCTGCAGCCGAGAGGGATCTCTCCGAGCTCATGGCCCGTCGGCGATGAGCCGACCCTCCCGGGCGCCGTCGGTGTCGGCGGCGCAGGCGGCCGTCCACGAGCCCGTCGAAGCCCACCCGAACCAGCACCCCCCGATGAAGACATCCCCCGCCTTGCCTTGAGGCGGGTCCCAGGAACGCGCGCCCGTAATCGAGCCGTCCACGACGGCGACCGTGTGGTCGTCCGCGCCCTCACGCACGTCCGATCCCGCGCACGCCGGGTCCGGGCCGACCGCGAACCTGGCGGGCGCGGCGAGCCATGTTCGTGGCGCAAACGCGCTTGAACACACTTCGCAAGCTTTCGGTGCCAGTGACCTCGCAGTGCCTCATGGGGCGGCGCACACCGCCTGAAGGTGATCTCTTGGGACGGCCCCAGAAGTGCGGGACGCGCGAAACCCGCGCGGCGGTCGGCGAATCGGACATGCCGGATCCGCACGCGCCATGACCTTGCCATTCGCTTACCCCGCGCTGGGCATCGCCGGAGAGGGCGGGGGCATCAACGGAGCTCATGCGACTGACTACAGGGAGATGGGGAGGGACGCGAATGTGGGACTTCGCGGGCCGTGACACCGCTATCGACCTGGGCAGCGCGACCGTGCGGATGCACGTCGAGAAAAACGGCGTGGTCTGCCGGGAGCCGTCGCTGCTCGCCCGTTCGCGGCAGACGGGCCGGATCCTGGCGCTGGGGACCCCGGCGCGGGAGATGGCGGGCCGCAACCCCGACGTCACCCTCGTGCGCCCGATCCGGGAAGGGGCGCCGACGGAGACCGATGAGGCCGAATGGCTGATGCGCCGCCTCGTGCGGCACCACCACCGCAAGCACTACATGGCGCGGCCCCGCGTGGTCGCGACCGTGCCGAGCGGCATGACCCCGGTGCACTACCGGGCCCTGCAGTTCGCCGCCTACCAGGCGGGGGCGCGGCGGCTCACGCTGGTGCCCACCCCGATCGCCGCGGCCATCGGCATGGGCATGACCTCCGCCGGACGTCCGGAGGTCGCCGTCGTCGCCAACATCGGCGCGGACCTCACCGACGTGGGCGTCATCGCGTTCGGCGGCCTGGTCACCTCGCACACCGCCGCCGTCGGCGGCGCGGCGATGGACCGGGCGATCATCCGGCTCGTCCGCCGGGAGCAGGGGGTGACGCTGTCCGCGGCCGCCGCCGAGCAGGCCAAGCTCGAGGTCGGCGCGGTGCCGCCGCTGGGCCGCCGGCCCGCCCGGCAGACCGTGGTGACCGGCCGGGACGTCTCCAGCGGCCTGCCCCGCCAGGTCGTGCTGACCACCGCCGACGTGCAGCGCGCGATCGAGGCGCCGCTCGCCCGCATCATCGAGGCGATCCGGGCCGGGCTGACCGGCTGCGGGCCCGAGGTCTCCGGCGACCTGCTGAGCGTCGGCGTCACCCTGACCGGCGGCTGCGCCCGGCTGCCCGGCCTGGACCGGCTGATCCGGGAACGGGTCGGGCTCGGCGCGCGGCTCGGCGACGAGACCGGCGACGCCGCCGTGCTCGGCGCCGCCGAGGTGCTGCGCTCGGCCGGCAGCGAGGAGCCGTCCGCCCGGGACAGCGAGCCGCGCCCGCAGGTGCTCACGACCGTCCCCGACTACATGCCCGAATACCAGCCCGAGTACTGAACGCCGCGTCCTCCGCGGGGCGGGAACCTGACCGGCCTCCTGAGCCGGAGTCATCCGGACGCTGACCGGGTGGCCGTTTCCGCCCCGCGGAAGCGCGCGCGGCGCCACGATGGACGCATGCCCTTCGAGGAGATGCCCGGCCACGACCTCATCAACGTCGTCCGGGACCTGGACCCGGTGGCGGCGGTCCGCGACCAGGAGGCCGCCGAGCGGATGCGCGCCTACCCGAGGATCATCGCCGCAGGCCCGCCCGAGTTCGGGCTCGCCGAGCAGGCCGACGGCGTCTGGCGCATCCTGTCGCTCGACTGCATGGACCCCTACGAGGCCCGCGTCGACCTGGCGATCCGCCTGCGGGACGGCGCGGCGAAGGCCGAACCGGCGGCGGGCGCGGAGATGCGCGCCCTCGCCGACGCCTTCGACCCCGAGGACCTCGACGCCCCCGTCCGCACCGAGTGCGCGGTCGGCGGGCGCCGGTACCGGATCGTCCGGGTGCCGCCGTTCGCCCGGCTCGGCGCCGACGGCCCCGAGCCGGTCCGCGCCACCGACGTCGAGGGCGGCCCGATCGACGGGTTCCGGCTCGACCCCGCCGCCCCGGTCGGCCCGTCCGACGCCACGCTCCGCCTCGAACTGCTCGGCCTGGTGCCGGACGAGGGCAGCGTCCCGGACGACGAACGCCGCGAGGCGCTCGCGGCCGTCCGCGCCTACCCGGGCGTCGTGCTGCTGCCGCCGCTGTTCGCCGTGGTCGAGGACCGCGACGACCACTGGCGCCCCATCACCGGCGGCACCGGCCCGCAGGACGCCCGCCGCGCGCTCGCGCACTACTTCCGCCGCACCCTCCCCCGCTTCCCGCCGCCCGAGACGCCGCCGCCGAGCCCCGGCGAGCTCGCCGAGTACGCGCGCGCCGCCGACCGCGTCGACGACGGCCGCGGCGTCGAGTTCGTCGCGTGCGGGCGCCGGTTCCGCATCGCCCGCGTCGCCCGGATGATCCGCGTCGGCCCGGACGGCCCCGAACCCGCCCGCCCGTCCGACGAGACCCCCTTCGACTGACCGAGTCCGATCACGGACGAACCGTCGGATGCGTCCGCTACGCTGCCGTGCGGGCGAGGTCGTAGCGCAGAGGTCGTCGCGCCTTAGCTGCGAGCTGGAGGACGTCGGTTCGAATCCGACCGGCCTCGCCCACCCGTTCCTTTCGGGCGCGCGATTCGTCGGACTCGTCCGTTACGCTGCCGCCCGGTGGGGCCGTAGCGCAGAGGACGTCGCGCCGCACAGCAATGCGGAGGACGCCGGTTCGACTCCGGCCGGCTCCACCCCCGTCCGTTCCCCGGTGGTGAGGAGTCCCGTGTCGCCCGTTCCGCCGCGCGTCCAGGAGCCGTCGGGCGGAGCGGACGCCCCGCGCCCCGACGAGCTCGCCACGTGCCTCGCCGTGCTCGAGCGCGCCCGGTCCACCGACCCCGACGACCCGCGCTGGCGAGCCGTGCACGACGCCGCGTCCCTGCTGCACCGCGCGGGCAAGAAGGCCCGCAAGCGCACCCGCCGCACCGACCACCGCCGCACCGACCTCGACACCCTCGCGTCCACCGCCCGCCACCGCGACCAGAACCCCTCCCCGACCCCACCCGAACGCCCGACGGCCCCAGCCGCACCCCCGCCCGCCGCCGGCACCGCCTCGGCCGGCACTCCACGCGCGAACCCCACCCCTCCCCGAACCGGCCCCGCCCCGGACACGTCCACCGGCACCGCGAGCCCGGCCGCGCCCGGCGCGGCGGGTGTGCGGGGCGCGGTCGGTGGCGACCGGGCGGTCAT
Organism: Spirillospora sp. NPDC052242; assembly: GCF_040679555.1. Lineage (NCBI taxonomy): Bacteria > Bacillati > Actinomycetota > Actinomycetes > Streptosporangiales > Thermomonosporaceae > Spirillospora > Spirillospora sp. NPDC052242. The sequence goes on along the minus strand of NZ_JBFAUZ010000019.1, from coordinate 132,581 downwards.
GACCGGTGCGGAGGTCGCGTCGGGGGGTGGGGCATCCGGGCGGAGTGGGGTGCGGTTGCGGCGGGAGCGGCGGTGTTACGTGTGCAAGGCGGCCTTCCGGGAGGTTCATCCCGAGTACCACACGATGTGCCCCGGGTGCGCGGACGAGAACGCGGCGCGGCGGCACGCGCGGTGCGATCTGCGGGGGCGGCGGGCGCTGGTGACCGGGGGCCGCGTGAAGATCGGCTTCCATGTGGCGCTGAAGATGCTGCGGGACGGCGCCGAGGTGATGGTGACGACGCGGTTCCCGAGGGACGCGGCGCGGCGGTTCGCCGCCGTGGACGACAGCGGCGCGTGGCTCGACCGGCTGCACGTCCACGGGGTGGACCTGCTGGACATGCCGGGCGTCGCGGGGCTGCTGGAGGCGGTGCACGAGCGGTTCGACCACCTGGACGTCCTGGTCAACAACGCGGCGCAGACCATCCGGCGGCCGCCCGCGTACCACCGGGAGGTGCGGGCGGCGGAGGCGCTGCCGCTGGACGGCCCGGCCGCGCGGGTCGCGGTGGCCGAGGGCGTGCGGGCGGCGCCGGCGCTCGTGCCGGTGTTCCCGGACGAGGCGTCGTTCCCCGCCGGCCGGACGGACGAGACGGGCGAGCCGCTCGACCTGCGGGACCGCAACAGCTGGAGCCTGCGGCTGCACGAGGTGGACCCGGCGGAGTGGCTGGAGGTGCAGATGGTGAACGCGTTCGCGCCGTTCCTGCTGACCTCGCGGCTGCGGGGCCTGCTGGAGGCGTCGCCGTGGCCGGACCGGTACGTGGTGCAGGTGTCGGCGATGGAGGGCAGCTTCTCGCGGGCGAACAAGACCGTGCGGCACCCCCACACGAACATGGCCAAGGCGGCGCTGAACATGATGACCCGCACGTCGGCGGCCGACTACGCGGCGGCGGGCGTCCACATGACCAGCGTCGACACCGGCTGGGTCACCGACGAGCGGCCGCACCCGGACAAGGCCGCGCAGCGGGAGGCGGGGTTCCGGCCGCCGCTGGACGTGATCGACGGCGCGGCCCGCGTGTACGACCCGGTGGTGCGGGGCGTCCGCGGGGAGCGGCTGTCCGGGCTCTTCCTGAAGGACTACCGACCCGTGGAGTGGTGATGGAACCGACCCCAGTACGCTGCCCGGCGATCGAGCACCCGGACGTGCCGGCGGCCGATCCCGCCCGGCTCGATCCGCTGCTCGCGCGGCTGGCGGACGGCGCGCCGGTCGCGGGCGACGAGACGTTCCCGCTGGGCACGCTGCGCGAGGACGGCCGGGTCGACCTGTGCAAGCAGGGGCTCGGGGCGGCGGGCGTCGCGCGGGTCGTCCCGGCGGCGGCGCGGTCGCCGCACGCCGCGCACGTCCTCCTCGGGACGAACGCGATGGGCGACGAGGGCGCGCGGACGGTCGCGGGCGCGCTCGTCCCCGGGCACGGCCTGCGCACCCTGTACCTCGGCTGCAACCGCATCGGGCCGGACGGCGCCGCGGCCCTCGCCGGGGCCCTCGCGTCCGACGGGGAGGTGCGGAGCCTGTGGCTGAAGCGCAACCCGGTGGGCGACAAGGGGGTGCGGGCGATCGCGGGGATGCTGCGGCGGAACGCGGGCGTGCGGACGCTCGACCTGGTGAACACGGGCGTGGGCCTCGACGGGCTGCGGGCCCTCGCCGACGCGCTGGCGGCGCGGGACGTGCCGCTGGACCGGCTGTTCGTCGGCGGCAACGGGCTGGGGCCGGAGGCCGCGGACCTGCTGGCCGCGCTGGTCCGGGACGCCGGGGTGCGGGAGCTGTACGCGGCGGCGAACCACCTCGGCGACGGGGGCGCGGCGGCGATCGCGGGCGCGGTCGACGCGGGACGTCCGGTGCGGCTCGGCCTCGGCGGCAACGGGCTCGGGCCGGACGGGGCGCGGGCGCTCGCCGGGGTCCTGGACGGCGTCGAGGCGCTCGACCTGGGCCGCCCGCCGTCGCAGCGGGCGCTCGGCGCGCCGTCGAACGAGACCGGCGACGCGGGCGCGGCGGCGCTGGCCGGTGCGCTCCCGTCCAGCCCGCTGCGCCGCCTGGAACTGCGGCACACCGGGGTGACCGGGCGGGGCGCGAAGGCGCTGCTGGACCGCGTGGACGAGCGGACGCGGCTCGAGTACGTGGGGTTCGGGCCGGGCGTGCCGCGGAAGGTGAAGCGGGCGCTGGCCGGGCGGCTGCGGCCCGCGGCCCGCGTCCACGAGGACCTGCGCGCGATCGGGAGCGTCTACCGGTGAGAGCCGCGTGGCACGGCGAGCTGGCGGTGTGGCGGCGGATCCGCCGGTACGCCGTCACCCGCCGGATGATCGAGGAGGCGACGGAGCGGCGGCTGGCGGGCGACTGGCGGGGCGCGTGCGCGGCGGCGAACGTGGACGTCGGGTTCGACCTCGACCGGGTCGCGGACGAGCACGGCGTGACCGACGTCGACCGGCTCGCGGACGATCTGCGGCATTTCGTTCCCGACCTGCTGCACTGGCACCTGCCGCGCCAGGGCTGCGGGCGGACGACGATCCTCAACAAGAGCCTGGTCGCGCTGGGCCGCTACGGCGACGACGCCACCCTGTGCGTCGCCACGCCGCTGTACGTGAACGGGGCGCAGCGGCTCCGGCTGACGTTCGGCCGGGACGACGACCTCTACGGCGCGCCGATCGACTGGACCGAAGACCGGCACCTGTTCGACGACCGGTTCTGCGGCGACCTGCTGCGGCACGCGGGCGGCGGTCCCGGCCGGGCGCCGTTCCTGCACCCCGACGGGACGCCGCTGACGGCGGCCGAGCTGCCGTCGTCCGATCCCGGCCCGGAGGCGGACGCGACGGCGCGCGCCGAGTGGTCGCTGCTGCTGTTCGACCGCGGCGAGATCGAGGCGGCGTTCGACGCGGTGGGGCTCGACGCGGACCTCGGTTTCCCCGAGGGGTACGGCTACATGTGGCGCGACGGGCCGCGCGCGTCGGTCGCGCGGATGCCGGTGTCGCCGCCGCTGATGGCGCGCGCGGCCGCCCGGGCCGCCGAGCGCGGCGCGGACGCCGCGGTGTTCGAGGTCGGCTGGCACCGTGCGCTCGTCGTCGAGCGGAACGGCGGCGGCGATCGTCCGCTGGTGCGCGCGGGGAACGCCTACCGCAGCGAGGGCGTGCACTTCCCCGAGCACCACTGGCGGCGTCCGATGGACGTCGAGCTGGTGCGGCACGGGGCGGTCTCGCCGGACGAGCTGCACCCGCTCGTCCGGTCGGCGCTGTTCCCCGCGCGTCCGGCCGCGGACGGGCCCGCGGGGCCGCCCGGTCCGGCGCTTCCGGAGCCGGTGCGGGTGCGCTGCAAGGGCGAGTGGCACGAGGTCCGGTCGCGCGGCGGCGACCTGGACATCCCGCACTCGGAGGAGGAGCGGCGCCGCGAGGACGCGCTGCGCGCGTTCGGCGGCGCGGTGTCCGGCTGCTTCGCCGTCCGGCAGGCGTGGCGGACGGGCGAGGGGCGGCTCCCGCGCGCCCTGCGGGAGCAGCGGCGGGAGCTGTTCCTGCGGGTGCAGCACGGCGACACCGACGGCGTGCTGGCGCTGCTGGACGCGGGCGTCGACCCGCGCGTCCGGGACGGCGGCCGCAGGCGCACGCTGATGCACCAGCTGTACGTGATGGACCACGAGACGATGCTGCCGCTGCTGCTGAAGGCGGGGCTGGGGCTGGAGGACGTCGACCATCACGGGCGCACGCCGCTGCACGTCGCGGTCGGCGACATGGGCCCCGCGAGCCTGGTCCGGGCGCTGCGCGAGGCGGGCGCCCGCACCGACGTGACCGACGACAACGGCATGGACCTGGGCGATCTCATCGAGTGGCAGCAACGCGAGGATCTGGACTTCCTGGATGACTGACCTTCTCTCCGCGGCGGACGACCTGAACCGGCGGGCCGGCGCGTGGCGCACCGAACCGGCCCGCAGCACCCAGTTCGAGGCGCTCGCCCTCGCGGTGTCGGCGAACGTCCCCGTGCTGCTGTGGGGCGAGCCCGGCATCGGCAAGTCGGCCGGGCTGGAGCGGCTCGCGGGCGGGCTCGGCGTGCCGCTGGAAACGGTGATCGCGAGCGTGCACGAGCCGTCCGACTTCGCCGGGCTGCCGATCATCGGGGACGACCCGGCGGCGCACGGCGTGCCGATGGCGCCGCCCGACTGGGCCGTCCGGCTCGCGACCGCGGGGCGCGGCGTGGTGTTCTTCGACGAGCTGTCGTCGGCGCCGCCCGCCGTGCAGGCCGCGCTGCTGCGGGTGGTGCTGGAGCGCCGGGTCGGGAGCCTGGCGCTGCCGGAGCGGGTGCGGGTCGTCGCGGCGGCGAACCCGCCGGCGAGCGCGGCGGACGGCTGGCACCTGAGCCCGCCGCTGGCGAACCGGTTCGTGCACCTGCGGTGGACGCACGAGCCGGCGACCGTCGCGCGCGGCATGGCGGGCACGTGGCCGGAGCCGTCCATGCCCGCCGTCGATCCGGGGAAGGCGGCCGCGGCGGTCGCGCGGGCGCGGGGCGCGGTGTCCGGGTTCCTCACGGCCCGTCCCGGTCTGGCGCACCATCTGCCGGGGGACGCGGAGGCGCGCGGCGGGGCGTGGCCGTCGCCGCGCACGTGGGAGATGGCGCTGCGGCTGCTGGCGACGGGGTACGCGACGGGCGCGCGGGCGGACGCGGTCGCGGCGGCCGTCGTCGGCGCCGTCGGGGACGGCGCGGGCCTGGAGCTGCTCGCCTACCTGGACGAGCTCGACCTTCCCGACCCGAACCGGGTGCTCGCGGACCCGTCGGCGTTCGCGCTGCCCGAGCGCGGCGACCGGCAGCTCGCGTTCCTGACGGCCGTGGTGTCGGCGGTGCAGGACGACCCGACGCGGCGGCGCTGGGAGGCGGGCTGGGACGTCCTGGCGAAGGCGGTCGAGGCGGGCGTGCCGGACGTCGCCGCGCGGGCCGCCGCCGACCTGGCGGCGCTCCGCGAACCCGACTGGCCCGTGCCGAGCGGCATCGACGGGTTCGTCGACCTGCTGCGGCTCTCCGGCGCGCTGCCCGGCTGATGGGCGGACTCGACCGGACGAAGCTGCTCGCCGCCCGGTACCGCGCCGCGACCGACCGGCCGTACCTGGCGTCCGCGCTGTACTCGCTGACGGTCGTCCCGACCGAGAGCGTCCCCACGATGGCGGTGGACCGGCACTGGCGCTGCTACGCGTCGCCCGCGTTCGTCGACGCGACGCCCGTCCCGGAGCTGGCGGGCGTGTGGATCCACGAGGTGGCGCACCTGCTGCGCGACCACCACGGGCGCGCCGCCCGGCTCCCGGCCGCCGACCAGCGCGACCACGTGCGGGTCAACGTCGCGCAGGACTGCGAGATCAACGACGACCTGGTCGCGGACGGGCTGGCGCTCCCGGCCGGGCGGGTGCTGCCCGGCGACTTCGGGCTGCCCGAGGGCCGGCTGTTCGAGGAGTACCTGCCGGGCGTCCCGCCGGGCCCGGTGTGCGACTGCGGTTCCGGCGCGCACGGCCGTCCCGCGCCGTGGGAGCTGGACGGGACGGACGGGCCGGGCGTCGGGACCGTCGAGGCGGACGCGCTGCGCCGCGCGACGGCCGAGGCGATCCGGGCGCACCGGCGGGCGCGCGGGAGCGTGCCGGGCGGGTGGCGGCGGTGGGCCGACGAGGTCCTCGAACCGGTCGTGGACTGGCGGCGGGTGCTGGCGGGCGCGGTCAGGGAAGCGGTCGCGTGGGCGGGCGGCGCCGTCGACTACACCTACCGGCGGCCGTCCCGCCGCACCCCGGCGCTGCGCGGCGCGGTCCTGCCGAGCCTGCGCCGCCCCCTCCCCCGCGTCGCGATCGTGATCGACACGTCCGGGTCGATGGGCGAGGACGACCTGGCGGCGGCGTTCGCCGAGGTCACCGGGGTGCTGCGGGAGGTCGGCATCCGCGGGAACCGGGTGGCGGTGCTGGCGTGCGACGCGGACGTGCAGGCCGTGTCGCGGGTGACGTCGGCCGATCAGGTGGAGCTGGGCGGGGGCGGCGGCACCGACATGCGGGTCGGGATCGAGCGGGCCCTCGCCGGGCGCGACCGCCCGCAGGTGGTGATCGTCCTCACCGACGGCTACACTCCGTGGCCCGCCGAGGCGCCGTCGTGCCGGCTGATCGCCGCGCTCGTCGGCACCGACCCGCCCGCGCCGCCCGCCTGGATCGAGACCGTCCGGCTCGGCCCGTCACCAGGGAGTCCGACATGAGCGATGCACCCCACCGCGAGGGTCCCGGCGCGGCCCGGCTCGAGGAGGTCTCCGACGGGATCTTCGCGTACGTCCAGCCGGACGGCACCTGGTGGATCAACAACACCGGCTTCCTCGTCGGCTCGCGGGGCGTGACGAGCGTGGACGCCTGCTCGACCGAGCGGCGCACCCGCGCGTACCTGGACGCGATCGCGTCGGTGACGCCGCGTCCCGTCCGGACCCTCGTGAACACCCACCACCACGGCGACCACACCTTCGGCAACCACCTGTTCGCGGGCGCCACGGTCGTCGGGCACGAGCGGACCCGCGACGGCGTGCTGGCGTGGGGGAAGCCGTTCGACGAGCCGTTCTGGACGAAGGTCGACTGGGGCGACGTCGAACTGGAGCCGCCGTTCCTCACCTACACCGACGGCGTGACGCTGTGGGCGGACGACCTGCGCTGCGAGGTCCGGCACGTGGGGACCGCCGCGCACACCACGAACGACTCGATCGTGTGGATCCCCGAGCGCCGCGTGCTGTTCTGCGGCGACCTGCTGTTCAACGGCGGCACCCCGTTCGTCCTGCAGGGGTCGGTGGCGGGGCTGGCCGAGGTGCTGGAGAACGTCGTGGCGCCGCTGGACGCCGCGACGATCGTCCCCGGGCACGGCCCCGTGGCGGGCCCCGAACTGATCGGCGACGTCCTCGGCTACCTGCGGTTCCTGCAGGGCGTCGCCGCCGAGGCCAAGCCGGCCGGGCTGTCCCCGCTGGAGGCGGCCCGCGAGACCGACCTCGGCGCGTACGCGGAGCTGACCGATCCGGAACGGATCGTCGGCAACCTGTACCGGGCCTACGCCGAACTCGACGGCGTCGAGCCGGGCGGCGAGATCGACGCGGTGTCGGCCCTGACCGACATGGTCGCCTACAACGGCGGGCGGCCGCTGACCTGCTCGGCCTAGTGCCGGCTGCCGTACCGGTCTTGGACGGCGCCGCAGATCAGCAGCAGGGCCACGCACCCCAGGAATGTCCAGAACACGTAGATGGGGTACCCGGTTTCGGCGGCGTCCAGAGCCCGCGGCGGCGCTTGGCCGGATCGGGCCACCGGCTTGACGCCGCCGGTGCGGGCGCACCGGCGACGCCGGCCCGGGTTCAGAGCTGGCCGGTGGACTCGCGCCAGGCGCGCTCCTTCTGGATCCACTCGTTGTCCTGCGGGAACTCGTCGATCGTGCTGACGCGGCGGATCTCGGTCTTGAACCCGGGGCCGCCCATCGGCATCCGCTTGGCCCACTCGACGGCCTCCTCCTTCGAGGCCACGTTCAGGATGTAGAAGCCGCCGAACAGCTCCTTCGTCTCCCCGTACGGGCCGTCGGTGACGACGGGCGTGTCGGCGGAGTAGTCGACCACGACGCCCTCCTCGGCGTCGGCGAGGCCCTCCGCGGCGAGCAGCACGCCCGCCTTGATCAGCTCCTCGTTGTACCGGCCCACCGTCTCGAGCATCTCGGTGAAGTCGAAGTCCCCCATCTGCGCGTAGGCCTCGTCGGTCGCGCGCATGATCAGCATGTACTTCACGGTTCCGTCTCCCTCGCTTCGGCGGCCCCCTCCGGGCCCCCTTCACCCATAGGTCGAACGGGGACCGCGCGGATCAACACGGCCGCCAAATTTTCTTCAGGAGATCTCTCAGCGGAGTTCGGCGGTGGCGAGCAGCCGGATCTGCGCGGTCGCCCACGCCCGCGCGGTGGCGTCCCGGTCGTCGGCGCCGAGGGCGGCGGCGAGGGCGTCGAGCGCGTCCGCGGCGGTGCGCAGCCCGGCGCCGCGCAGGTCGGCGGCGGTGCGGGCGACGCGGTCGCGGAAGGTGGGCGGGGCGTGCGCGAGGCCGCGGTGGGCGGCCTCGCCGGTGACGTCCAGGGCGGCGTCGAGGACGGCGGCCAGCGGGTCGGGCGGGCGCGGCACGGGCGCGTCGAGGTCGCCGGAGCCGTCGCCGGGCGCGAGGTCGGGGACGACCGTGGCGCCGTCGGCGGTCCGCACGGCGAAGGGGTCGACGACGAGGCCGCCGCGGTCGCGGCGGACCGACCCCGCGATCATGACGGTCTCGGGGAGCGCGGCGGCGAGGGCGTCCAGGGCGGCGGGGCGGTGCGGGCTGTACTCGGCGGACACGACGGCGGTGCCGCCGGCCGCGTCGGCGACGCGCGCCTGGAGCCGCTGGGCGCCGGGGTGGTAGCCGACGTCGTGCACCTCGGCGATCTCCAGCACCCGGACGAACTCCGCCTCGATCCGGGGCCGCACCAGCCGCGGCGGCAGCTCCTCGAGGTTCCGCCGGAGCGCCTCGAGGTCGGTGACGCGCAGGCCGGCGGGCAGGCTGTCCCACGCGCCGCCGAGCGGGGTGACGGTCGTCTTCGCGATCCGCCCGGCGGCGACGCGGACGACCCGGCCCGCGCTGCGGGTGGCGCTCTCGGACACGACGTTCGCGGCGGCGAGGGACCGCAGGGACGCGCCGAGGATCCGGCGCCCGGCCAGGTCGGCGCCCGTGACCCGCTCCCCGTCGGGCACGTCCCAGCGGCGCTTGAGGACCAGGACGATGCCGGTGGCGGCGTGCGCGAGGTAGACGTCGGCGGTGCGGGTGCCGTCGGATCCGCCGACGCGGCAGCCGAGCGCGGCGAGCCGCACCCGGCGCAGCGGGGTCTCGGCGGCCTCGTCGGTGCCGAGCACGGCGGAGCGCGGCACGGCGGCGGCGTCGGCGCGGGACGCCCGGCGGCGGGCGTGCAGTTCGGCGAGGAGCGCGGCGAACCGGGCGGGGTCGTGGTCGGCGCGGCGCTCGTGGTAGGCGGCGAGCTGCCCGGCGAGGTCGTCGGCGGCGGCCGCGGGCCAGTGCAGGTCGCGGGCGGCGAGCTCGGCGGCGGTGCGGCGCAGGCCGGTCGCGAGGACCGGCCCGGCGTGCACCGCGCCCTCCATGAGGACCTGGTCGGCGAGCTCGACGGCGGCGTCGAGGGCGGAGTCGGCGGTGCCGGAGCGGGTGCCGCCCACGTCGACGCGGGCCTCGGCGGCGGTGAGGCCGCGCTCGTCCGCCTCCCGGAACGCCCACACGGCGAGGACGGTGGCCTGGCCGCGGACGGCGGCGACGGCGTCGGTGTGCACGTAGCCGAGCTCGCCCGGCACCAGGAACCGGACGGTGCAGCTCGGCAGCTCGACCTGCGCGACCGGGTCCTGCGGGGTGGGGCGGCGGACCGTCGCCGAGTAGCCGGAGCGGAAGGTGCGGCGGGCGGCGGTGAGGGCGCGCTGCCCGAGGACGCGGACGAGCGCGTCGTCGTCGAACGCGCCGGGCGTCCAGTCCGCGGGGACGTCCGGGGCGGCGGGCGCGGGGGCGCCGCCGGAGTCGCCGGTGCCGCCCTCGGCTCCGCCGTTCCCGCCGGTGTCGGCGTGGGCGCGCTGGTAGGCGAGGACGAGGCAGATGCGGTGCCGGCAGGCGCCCGTGGCCGCGCACGTGCAGGTGGCGGCGTCCAGTCCGGCCCCGGCGGGCAGGGACGCGCGGGTGCCGTCGGGGAACGCGCCCTCGACGCCGCCGTCGGCGGACGTGGTGATGTCCGGGCCGTTGCCGGCGTCGAGGTCCTTGGCGGCGCGCTTGACCAGGCCCCGGTTGGCGAGGGCGGCGAGCGCGTCCGGCGTCAGCGACAGCAGGTCGGTGCGCGTGGGCGCGGCGGCGGTCATCGGCCGATCCTCTCCGCGACGAACTCGGCGAGCTCCCCGGGCGTCATCGCGCCCATGTGCGCGCCCGCGTTCGCGAGGCGGCGGGCGAGGTCCCGGTCGTAGTCGGGGTTGGCGTCCTCGTCGAGCGCGGCGAGGCCGAGCACGTGGGTGCCCTGCTCGGACAGCCTGCGCACGTCGCGGACGAGCCGGTTCGCGTCGCCGCCCTCGTAGAAGTCGGAGACGACGGCGACGATCGTGCGGCGCGGGTTGTCCACCAGCCCGGCGCCGTAGGCGACCGCGCGGGCGATGTCGGTGCCGCCGCCGAGCTGCACCTTCATGAGGAGCTCCACGGGGTCGGTGACGTCGTCGGTGAGGTCGACGACGGAGGTGTCGAACGCGATCAGGTGCGTCTGCAGGCCCGGCAGCCCCCACAGGCAGGCGGCGGTGACGGCCGAGTGGACGACCGAGCCCACCATCGAGCCGGACTGGTCGACCAGCAGGATCAGCTGCCACCGCTCGACGTGCCGCCGGGTGCGCGACAGGAACTTCGGCTCCTCGATGTAGAGGCGCCGCTCGTCCGGGCGGTAGTGGGCGAGGTTCGCGCGGATCGTGCGGTGGAAGTCGAAGTTGCGGGAGTGCTTGATGCGGCTGGGCCGCCGCGACCGGGTGCCGTGGAACGCCTGCCGCACCTCGGTGGCGAGCTTCTCCATGAGCTGCCGGACGACCTGCTCGACGATGCGGCGGGCGAGCGCCAGCACGTCGTCGTTCATGAGGTGCTTGGTGCGCAGGACGGCCTTGAGGAGCGTCTGGTCGGGCTCGATGCGCTCCAGGACGGCCGGGTCGGTGACGACGTCGTGGATCTCGTAGCGTTCGACGGCGTCGCGCTCGATCCGCTCGATCGTCTCCTTCGGGAACAGCCGGTGCACCGCGTCGAGCCAGTCGACGGTGGTGAGCTGCGACGGCCCGCTGCCGCCGGTGCGGTCGTCGGCGCGGTCGGCGTCCCCGGGACCGCCGTCGTTGCCGCCCGCGCCGCGCCCGCCGCCGCGCCGCACGCCGCGCCGGGCGAGGTCGGGGTCGCGGCCGTAGAGCCAGTCGAGGGCGGCGTCGCGGGCGGCGGCGTCGCCGGTCGGGCAGCCGGTGGCGGGGTCGGCGGGCGCGCCGAGGATCAGCCGCCAGCGTTCCAGGTCGGGGGTCGTCATGCCTGCGTTCCTTGTCCGGTGCCGCCGTGTTCTGGGACGTCCGCGAGGCCCGCGGCGGCGAGGGCGCGGCCCACCCGCTCCTCCAGCTCGCGGGCCGCGGCGACCAGCATCGGGTCGATGGCGGCGGGCCGCAGCAGCGCGCGGGCGGAGCCCCGCACGCCGCGGTGCTCCAGCAGGCCGTGCGCGATCGCCTCCCGCTCGCGGGGCGGGAAGAACTCGAACGCCTGCCGCAGCGCGGGCAGCGCGACGAGGAACTCGTGCTCGGTCAGCCCGTCGACCAGTTCGTCCAGCACGCCGAGGAGGCCGCCGCCGGTGTCCAGGACGTCCTGGCGGGCGAGCGCGAACAGCCCGGCGAGCCAGTCGCCGAACGTGCCGGGGGCGGCGGCGCCGCGGACGGCGCGGGCCGCGTCGGCGGCGTCGCCGAGGGCGCGGGCGAGGCCGAACGCGGCGCCGCGCAGGTCGGGCGGGACGTCCGGGGCGGCGGCGAGCCGCCGGGCGACGCCGCGCGCCGCGTCCGCGTCCAGCCCGAGGCCGCCCGCGGACGGCGGCGCGGACGCGTGCAGCAGCGCGTCCCGGACGGCGGCGACGGCGCTCAGCCGGCCGAGGTCGGCGGGGGCGGGGCCGCCGCGGATCCCTTCGAGCAGCCACAGCAGCCGGTCCGTGCACTCGGTGATCACGGACCCGAACATGGGGCTCCCGGCGGTGCCGAGCACCCGGTCGTGCCGCCACAGCCCGAGGACGACCTCCAGCGCGGTGCCGAGCGCGGCCACGTCCGACGCGGCGCCGATCCCGGCGGCGAGGGACGCCGCGACGCGGCCGGACTGGTCGGCGCACCCGCACAGCGCCGCGTCGAACAGCACGTCCGCGAGGCCCTCCACGTCGGTGCCGGCGCGGGCGCCGCGCCCGTCGAGGACGGCGGCGGCCGCGTCCGCGAGCGTCGGCCCGTACGCGCCCGCCTCGATCAGCGCGGCCTCCCGCTCGCCGTGCGGGTCGGGGGCGTCGATCCGCCAGCGTTCCTCCAGCACCTGGTCGGCGCCGCTGGCGGGCCCGGACTCGCGCCGGAACCCGGGGATCCGCAGGACGCGCAGCCGGTGCAGGGCGCGGCTGCGCTCCAGCCCGCGCGGCCGCGTGAGCTTGACCGTGAGCGGGCCGGCCTTGTCGAGCCCGAGCCGCTCCAGTTCCGCCGCGACGTGGTGGACGAGCGGCGGCGCGGGCGTGTCGGGATGCAGCCGGCCGACGCGGTCGCCGCTGAGCGCCGCGACCATCTCCACGACGGCCGGGTGGGCGCCGGGGCCGAGCGGGCCGCGGGACGTCCACGGCAGCCGGTGGTCGAGGTCGTCGGCGACGAGCGCGGCGACCAGGCCGTCCAGCAGGTCGGTGCGGGCGGGCGCGCGGTGGCCGCGCAGCCGGGTGAGCCCGTCGGTGAGGGTGCGGGCGGCGATGAGGTCGGCGGTGGAGACGGCCTGCCGCCGCTCGCGCAGCCGCGCCACGACGGACTCGGTGAGCGCGGCGGCCGCGCCGTGCGGGCCGTCCGTCCAGAGGCGCTCGTAGTACTCGGGGGACGGCATGCCGGACTGGTAGCCGGTGAACGCGTCGAGCCGCTTGAACGAGTACGGGACGAGGAAGCTGCCGCCCTCGGACCCGTCCGGCGGTCCGGGGACCTCCGGCCAGCCCTCGCCGCCGTCGCCCGGCTCCGGGGCGGCGGTGAGGGCGCGCAGGGCGGGGGTGTGGAACCCGCCGGTCACGACGACGACGGGACGGCCGTCCGCCGCGGCCTCGGCGGCGCGAATCCACCGCGCCATGTACGCCTCGCGGGCGGTGTCGTCCGGGCCGGTGTCGGCCTCGCCGCGCAGCAGGTCGAAGTAGGCGTCGAGGCGTTCGGCGAGCCCGTCCCCGTGGTCGGCGATCTCGAACAGGTGGTCCCACAGGACGTCGGTGTTGTCGACGGCGAACTCGCGCAGCAGCCGCCCCGTCACCTCGGCGTACCGCTTCTCGGCGTCGGCGTACCGGTTGTCGCGGTCGGCGAGCGCGGGGTGCCAGGCGGGCAGGTCGATGAACCGGACCTCGGCGCCCGCCGCGCGGCCCGCGTGCAGCGCGATCCACTCGGGCGAGTAGCCGCAGAACGGCGTCCAGCAGCGGCCGATCCGCTCGCCGTCCCGGTGGTAGCTGAAGATCGCGACGGGCGGTTCGTGGCCGAGCAGCAGCTCGTCCAGCCGTCCGGTGAAGTCGACGGGCCCCTCGACGAGGACGTGCGCGGGCCGGAGCCGCTCGATCGTCTCGCGGACGAGGCGGGCGCAGGCGGGGCTGTGGTGCCGGACCCCGACGAACGTGACCGCCATCAGCCGGGCAGCAGGTGCCGGGCGTCGTGCAGGGCCTTCCACTGCTCGCCCTTGCGGCGGGGCGCCTGCTGCTCCAGGTAGCGGCGCAGCCGGGCGAGGTCGTCGGGGCTGTCCTTGGCGGCGGTCCCGGCGAGGCACTCGACGATGTCGGCGGCGCCGCCCGGCTCCCCGCGCAGGAACCAGCCCCGCACCCCGACGGCGTGCGCGACGGACACGGCCTCCGCCGTGCTCATCACCGCCTGCGGCCGGTCCAGCGACCGGCCCTCCTCGGTGACGCCCGCGCGCAGCTCGCGGAACGTGGTGACCAGCACCTCCAGGACGTCCCGGCGCGGCGGGGCCTGCACGCCGCTGCGCTCCAGCAGCCGCGCCGCCTCCGCCTCGACGAGGTCGAGTTCGACGGCGAAGTCGGCGATCGGGAACACCGTCTCGAAGTTGAACCGCCGCTTCAGCGCGGCGCTCATCTCGTTGACGCCGCGGTCGCGGGTGTTCGCGGTGGCGATGACGTTGAAGCCGTCGCGGGCGAACACCATCGACTCCGGGCCGGCCAGCTCCGGGATCGCCATGACGCGGTCCGACAGCGGGGACAGCAGGGAGTCCTGCACTTCGAGGGGGCAGCGGGTGATCTCCTCGAACCGCACCACGCGGCCCTCGGACATGCCGGTGAGCAGCGGCGCGGGCACCAGGGACCGGGTGGAGGGGCCCTCCGACACGAGCAGCGCGTAGTTCCACGAGTACTTGATCTGGTCCTCGGTGGTGGCGGCGCCGCCCTGGATCGTCAGCGTGGAGGTGCCGCTGACCGCCGCCGCGATCAGTTCCGACAGCAGCGACTTCGCGGTGCCGGGCTCGCCGACCAGCATCAGCCCGCGGCTGGTCGCGAGCGTCACCAGCGCCCGGTCGATCAGCGCGGTGTCGCCGACGAACTTGCGGGTGACGCCGAGCCGGTCGTCGCCGACGATGAACCGGCGCGCGGCCGTCAGGCTCAGCGCCCATCCCGGGGGCTTCGGGCCGGTGTCGTCCTGGGCGAGCTTCTCCAGCTCGGCGGCGTACCGGACCTCGGCGGGCGGCCGCTGCAGCTCGTGGGTGTCCTGAGTCATGTCCTTCTTCCGGGGGGTCATCGGGCGGCCGACCGGGCCGTGGCGACCAGTGTGGCAAGCGCGTCGGACACTTCGGCGCGGGTGCCGATCATGCTGGCACCGTCCGGCGAATAGGGGAAATCGGGCACGAGGGTTCCCGTGGGCCGGTCACGGGGGTGCCCGGCGACGAGGTCGCGGAACTCGGCGGACTCCCACCGGCGGCCCGCCACCATCGCCCGCCGCAGCCGGCGCCGCTGGTCGGACGCGACGGCGCGGACGTCGGCCTTCAGGGTCGTGAACGCCGCGCGTGCGGCGGGCGCGCGGACGGGGTCGTCCTTGACGCCCGGCTTCGGCAGGGTCTTGCGCACCCGGCCGGACTCGTCGCGACGTAGGGCCGGAGCTGCTCGTCGAACCCGACCGTGAACCGGCGCGGCCCGTAGTCGAGCACCATGCTCCCGTCCGCGGACAGGCCGAAGTCCGGAACGAGCCGGTCCGCGTACCGCTCGGGGGTGAGCCCGCGCTCGGCGGCGGCCCGGTCGAACCTGGTCCGCGCCTCCCGCCACAGGCCGGACGATCTCGCCCGCAGCGCGATGTCGTAGACCGCGCCCAGGGCGGCGTCGGACCCGATCGCGACGAGCACGTCCAGGCCGCGCGCCGCGCGCGCGACGCCGCCGCCGTCCCCCCACGCGCGGACGAGCGGGGCGAGCAGCCGGACGGTCCGGCGTCGCCGGTCGCGGCGAGCTGGGTCAGCGCCGGGGTCGCCGTACCCGCCCTCCCTGAGCGACGCGATCGCGGCGGCGTGCTCGCGCATGAGCGCGCGCGCCCGGCGCGGCGCCGTCCGCGCCGGTGCCGCGACCGGCAGCGGGACGCCGCCGCGCCGCGGATGCAGGTCGCCGAGCCAGGCGTCCGGGAGCGTCAGGTGGTTCTCGTCCGTCGTCGTCATGGGTCCGTGCTGGGTCCGTTCGGGTGTCAGCCGGTCGCGCCGGTCGGGTCGATCACGCCGGTCAGGGTCGTCAGGGTCTCCGACACCGCGACCGGGGCGAGGTCCCCGAAGCGGACGGGCGCGCCCGCGTGCGCGCGCTGCCCGACCGGGCCGGTCGCGGCGCGGACGTCGTGCACGGTGACGTGGCCGTCCCCGGCGGGCCACGGCCCGGTGCCGAGGCCGACGACGACGCACCGTCCGCCGGGGAGCCGCCGCGCGATCCGCGTCTCGTCGCCGGGCTTCTCCGGCCACCCCATGACCCAGTCGTCCCGGTACAGCAGCTTCTGCAGGCCGTACACCGGCAGCCGGAGGCCGGTGAACCGGTCGAGCCGGTCGCCGTCCCGTTCCGCGTCGGTCAGGCGGACGGCCGGGTGGTCGAGCTGCGGGAACGGCTGCAGGATCTCGTAGTCCGCGAACACCTCGCGCCAGGCGTCCACGGCGTCACCGAGGTGCACCGGGTGCGCGACGCCGATCCGGGCGGACTCCGGCGGGACGAACGGGTCGTCGCGGACGTCCGCGAACGTGCCGTCCTCGGCGATCCGGAACGCCGTCGCCGCGCCGTCCTCCTCCTCGCGGGCGAGCCACACGAGGCGGCGGGCGATGAGGCCCACGAGGGGATGCCGGGCGAAGTGGTCGCGGAACTCGTCCGGCGTCCAGCTCCGCTCGTACCGCATCGCCTTGCGGAGGCGGCGCCGCCGCTCCGCCACCACCGACCGCACGTCCTTCTTCAGGTCGGCGAACGCCCGGTACGCGGCGACGGCCGGATCCGCGGGGTCCGTCCCCGCGGGCTTGGGCAGGGACGAACGGACCTCGCCGTCCTCGCCGGTGACGTACGGCCGGAACTCGTCGTCGAAGCCGACGCGGAACCGGCGCGTCCCGTAGTCGAGGGTCATCGACGCGTCCGCGTCCAGGCCGAAGTCGGGGACGAGCCGGTCCATGAGGTGGTCGGTGTCGAGCCCGCGGGCGGCGGCGGCCGTCTCCAGCCGCGACCTCGCGTCGTAGCGCAGCGCCTCGGACTTCGAGGTCCGGGCGATGCGGTCGAGGGCGGACAGCGCCATGTCCGTGCCCAGGGCGGCGAGGACGTCCAGGCCCTTCTCCGCCTTCGCGGAGCCGCGCTCGCCCGGCCACCGCTCGATCAGCGGGACGAGCCGGCGGACGGTTCCGCCGTCGCCGGTGCGGCCGAGCTGGAGCAGCGCCCAGGACTCCTTGGCCGGCGCCCCGGCGGCCAGCCACCGGTCGAACAGGGCCAGGCCGAACGCCGCGAGCGACGCGGGGTCGCAGGCGTCCCGCATCGCGCCGACCTCGTACGGGTCGGGCAGCGCCAGCAGGTCGACGAGCGCGCGCGCCGCGTCCGGCGGCAGCGCGGCCCCGCCGTCGCGCAGCAGCACCGGGGGCAGGCCCGCGGCGTCCGCCCAGTCCGGCGTCTTCGGGCGCCGCGCGAGGCCGGTCCGCACCGGATGCGCGGACAGGACGTCCCGCAGCGCGTCCGCCGCCGCCGCGGGGAACGCGTCCGCCGCGGCGGCGACGACCGCGTCCGCGCCGTGCCGGTCGGCGAGGTGGCGCAGGGCCGTCTCGGCCGCCCGCCGGGGCTTGGCCTTCGTGCCGAGCGCGGCCGGGACGAGGTACGGCACCGCGGCGAGCCCGTGCCGGTCGAACCACGTCTCCGTCAGATGGGCGCCGCCCGGCCGCGGGAGGCGGTCCCCCATCCAGAGCGCGATCTCCTCGCCCGTGTACGGGAGCAGCACCTCGCGGACGAGCAGCCCCCGGCCGGCGAACGCCAGCGTCGGCGCCAGCGCGTCGAGCTCGTACCGGGCGATGATGACCGTCATGTCCTCTTCGAGGTAGGCGATCTCGTCGTCCAGGGTCCAGCCGGGCAGGAGGGGGCGGACGAGCGGTTCCGGCCCGTACAGGAACAGCGGGACGACCTCGGACAGCTCGCCCCGGCGGCGCTTCTCGGCGAGCTCCTCGAAGCCTCCGTCCGGGCGGGGGACCGTGCCGCTGTCGGAGGCCAGCCATTCCGCGCGCTCGCCGTCGCGCCAGGCCATGGCGCGGACGGCGGGCGGTTCCAGACCGGGCACGACGGGCTTCACCGTGCGGTCCCACGGCAGATCGGTGAGGAACCCGGGGGGTTCGGCGGCGGCGCCCGCCGCCGGGACGGCCGGTGCCGCGAACCGCTCCAGCTCCGCGCGCTCCCCGGCCGGCAGCCCGGGGAGCGCCGCCGCGACCGCGGCGGGGTGCGCCCGCGCGTGGCCGGCCAGCAGCTCGCGGGCGTACCGGGTCCCGGCCCCGGCGAGCAGCCGCAGCGCCCGCACCGGGAACCGCTCCATCGCCTGCGCGAGCGCCTGCCGCACCGTGCGGTCCCGGCCGGACCGGGACCGGTCGAGCAGCGCCAGGAACGCCGCGTCGGACGGCAGGACCGCGATCGTCTCGCACACGGCGGCCCGCTCCGCGGCGGTCAGCGACCGGGCGCCGTCCAGGTGGCGCAGCAGGTACGGGAGGAGGCCGGCGCCGCACGCGTCGGCGAGCGTGACGAGGACCTCCCGCGTCGTGTCCTCCCGGGACGGGCTCGGGGCCGGGCCGCCGAGCTGGGCGGCGTCGCTCAGGGCGCAGTACCACAGCACGCGGTCGTCCGGCCGGCCCGGCTCCGCGAGGCACTCGGCCAGCCAGTCCGGGCGGGTGGGCAGCAGGTAGGACACCGGCCAGCGCAGGGCCGGCGACGTCCGGTACGGCTCCAGCAGCCGTTCGGCCTCCGCGTACTCCTCGTCGGTCGCGGCGGCCAGCAGGGCGCGGGCGCGGCGCAGCGCGCTGCGGTGCGCCCGGTCGGGATCGCCGGTGTACCAGGACAGCGTCCGCTCGCCGCCCTTCAGGCCGCCGTGCGTGCGGGGCGTGCGGGTCCATTCCACGGCGGCGCGGGCGGCGAACGCGGCGCCGTGCTCGGCGGCCCAGTGGTCGACGAACGTGCGGTTCGCGTCCTCCGGGAGGTGGTGCCAGTCGAGGACGAACAGGACGACGCTCGCGATCATCGCGGCGCCGGCGGGGTCGGGCGTCCCCGCCAGGTGCCGGTGCACGGCGGGGGTGCGGTAGTCGTCCTCGCGCAGGTCGGTGAACGCGTTCTTCGCCTTCGCCTTCGCCACCAGCTCCGGCACGGCCTTGCGGCCGGCCGGCCGGATCGCCGGGCCCGGGGCGCCGCCGCGCCGGGGGTGCAGGTGCCGCCGCCACGCGGTGGGGAGGGTCAGGGCGTCTTCGTCGGGGAGCATGCTCTCTTCCTGGGTCAGGGGGACTTCAGCAGGCGGCTGAGGGCCTCGGAGACGGTGGCGGCGTCCAGGTCGCCGAACGGGACGGGGGCGCCGCCGCGGGGATCGTCCCCCGTCTCGGGCCGCGTCGACGCGCGGACGTACTCGACGGTCATCACCGGGTCGGCGTCGTCCGGGTGCGGCCACGGGCCGGTTCCGAGCCCGACGACGATGCGCCGGCCGCCGCCCGCCTCCCACCACACCCACCGTTCCTCGCCGGGCTCCAGGTACAGCCGGCCGGCCCGCCAGGGGGAGGAGCCGTACGCGGCGCGGAGGTCCGCCGCGTGGAGCGGGCGGCCCGCGTACCGGTCCAGCCGGTCCGCCTCGCGCTCGGCGCGGGAGAGGTGGACGGCGGGCCGTTCGAGCTGCGGGAACGGCTGCAGCACCTCGTAGTCGGCGAACGTCTCGCTCCACGCCGGGAGGTCGTCCCCGAGGTGCGCGGGATGCGCGACGCGGACGCGGGCGGACTCCGGCGGGACGAACGGGTCGTCGCGGACGTCCGCGAACGTGCCGTCCTCGGCGATGCGGAACGCCGTCGCCGCGCCGTCCTCCTCCGCGAGCCACACCAGGCGGCGCACGATGCGCCCGACGACCGGATGCCCGGCGAGGTGCTCGCGGAACTCGTCCGGCGTCCACCGCCGCCCGCGCAGCATGGCGCCCTCCAGGCTGCGGCACCGGTCGGCCAGGACACGACGCACGTCCCGCTTCAGCTCGCCGAACGTCCGGTGGGCGGCGGGCGCGAGGTCAGGGTCGTCCTTGGCGCCGGGCTTCGGCAGCGTCTTCCGCAGGATCCCGCTCTCGTCGAAGACCCGCGCCTCGAACCGCTCGTCGAACCGGATCCGGAAGCGGCGCGGCCCGTAGTCGAGGGTCGTCGAGGCGTCCGCGTCCAGCCCGAGGCGGGGGACGAGCCGGTCCTCGAGCTGCTCGGCCGTGAGGCCGCGCGCCTCGGCGGCCTCCCGGAACCGCTCCTCCGCACGCCAGGGCAGGTCGGGGAACGTCGAGTTCCCGGCGATGTCGCGCAGCGCGGCCAGCGCCGCGTCGGTGCCGATGGCGCCGAGCACGTCCAGCCCCTTGACCGCCTTGGCGTGCCCGCCCTCGCCGGGCCAGGCGCCGATGACGGGGACGAGCCGGGCGACGGTCGCGTCGCGGCCGGTGCGGCCGAGCTGCACCAGTGCCCAGCCGTGCTTCGCGGGCTCCCCGGCGGCCCGCCACTTCTCGAACAACGCCCAGCCGAACTCCGCGAGCGCGTCCGGGTCGAGGTGCGCGCGCATGTCGCCGGTCGCGTACGCGGCGGGCGACGCCAGCAGTTCGGCGAGCGACCGCGTCGCGTCCGCGGGCAGCGCCGCCTCGCGTCCGCGCAGCAGCACCCTCGGCAGGACGGCCGGGTCGGCCCACGCGGGGAGTTTCGGCCGCGGCACGAGGCCCGTCCGCAGCGGGTGGGCGGACAGGACGGCCCGCAGTTCGTCCGCCGCCTCGGGGAACGCGCCCGCGACCGCCTCGGCACCGTGCGCGGCGGCGAGCGCGCGCAGCGCCGCCTCGGCGCCGCGCCGCTCCCGGACCTTCCGGCCGAGCGCGGCCGGGACCAGGTACGGCACCGCGTCGAGGCCGTGCGCGTCGAGCCATTTCCGCGCCCACGCGTTCTCGGCCCGCTCCCACCGCTCCCCCATCCATCCGGCGACGGCGGCGTCGAGGTAGGGCACGAGCAGCCGCCCGTCGGGGCCGGGGCGCGCGGTGGCCTGCGTCCAGGCGAACGGGAAGGCGTCGAGCCCGTGCCGGGCGACGAGCGTCAGCGGCCACGGGCTGCCGTGCTCCCACTCCTCCGCCCGCGTCCAGTCCGCGAGCAGCGGGCGGACCATGGCGTCGGGCGCCCACATGAGGAACCGCACCTTCAGGTGGCGCGGCATGCGGCGGCGGTAGCGGGCGAGGAGCTCGTCCCAGTCGGGGTCGTCCGGTTCCCGGAACTGGAGGTCCTCGGCACGGACGTGCTGCTCCCATCCGCGGACGGGCCAGGTGAACCGGCGGTCGGCGGGCGGTTTCAGGCGCGGGACGACGGGTTTCACGGGCCGGTCCCACGGGAGTTCGGCGAGGAACGCGGGCGTCTCCTCCGGGAGCGCGGTGCCCCGGGGCGCCGCGAGCGGCTCGACGACCGCGCGGACGCCGTCCGGCAGGTCCGGCAGCGCCGCCTCCACCGCGTCCGGACGCGCGCGCACGTGGTCGGCGAGCAGGTCGCGGGCCGGTGCGTCCGCCGCCGCGAGCAGCCGCAGCGCCCGCACCGGGAACCGTTCCATCGCCGCGGGGAGCGCGGCCTTCGCGTGCCGGTCGGCGCGCCCGTCCCGCGCGGCGCCGTCCGGCAGCGCCCCGTCCAGCAGCGCGCGGAACGCGGCGTCGGACGGCAGCGCCGCGATCGTCTCCCAGACGGCCGCGCGCTCCCGGCTCCCGAGGCCCCGGTGGCCGAGCAGCCGCAGGAGGAACGGCAGGACGGCGGCGCCGACGCCGTCCGCGAGCGTGACCAGCGCCTCCCGGGAGGCGTCCCGCCAGAGCGGCCCGTCGGCGGGGTCGCCGAGCAGGGCGGGGTCGCCGACCGCGCACAGCATCAGCCGCAGGTGCCGGGGGCCGAGGACGGCGCCGGACGCGAAGCACGCGTCGACCCAGTCGCGGCGCGTGGGCAGCAGGTACGCCGCGAGCCACGCCGCCATGGGCGCCGTCCGGTACGCCGCGAGCCGCCGCTCGGCCTCCGCGTACTCGCCGTCGCCGGCCGCGGCGAGCAGGGCGCGCACCCGCCGGAGGGCGTCGTGCATGTTCACGTCGAGCTCGTCGCGGGGGCCCGCGCCCAGCCAGACGCCCCGCCAGGGGCCTCCCTCGGCCTGCAGGACGATCGTGCGGGCCAGCTCCACGACCGCGCAGGCCGCGAACGCGGGCCCGTGCTCGGCCGCCCAGTGCCCGGCGAACGCGAGGTGCACCTCCCGCCTGCCCCGCTCCGGGCCCCGCGTCGCCGTCGCGGTGACGGCCGCGACGACCGCCGCGCCCACCGGGTCGGGCGTCCCGTCCAGGTGGCGGCGCGCCGCGTCGGTGCGGGACGGGTCGCCGTGCCGCCCCGCGAGCAGCGCGTCGAGCGCGCCGGCCGCCGCGGCGAGGAGGCCCGGCACGTCCCGCGCCCCGTCCGGCCGGAGCGCCGGGCCCGGGGCGCCGCCGCGCCGGGGATGCAGGTGGCGCCGCCAGGCGGCGGGGAGCGTCAGGACGTCCTCGTCGTGCGGTTCGTCGTGCGGTTCGTCGTGCGGTGCGTCGTGGGGCATGCGCGGTCCAAGGGTCACGGGGACGTGCAGGAGAGGGCGGTCAGGGCGGTCAGCGCCTCGGACGTGCGCACGGGATCGAGGTCGCGGAACCGGACGGGGGTGTCGGCGCGCGCCGGGTCCTGCACGGACGCGGCGGACGCCCGGACGCACCGGACCCTCAGCGTCGCGACGTCGGGTCCGGGCTCGAACTCGACGACGACGTGCCGCCCGCCGCCGACCGGCCGCGAGACGCCCTTCTCGATCGTCTCGCCCGGATCCCACGTCCAGCCCTGCGCGGGCAGGTCGTGGACGTCGCGGCGGAGCAGCCGCATCCCCTCGAGGCGGTCGAGCACGGCCGCGTCCCGCTCCCGCTCGGTGAGCCGCAGGCAGGGCCGGCCGAGCTGCGGGAACGGCTGCAGCATCTCGTAGTCGGCGAGGATCTCCGCCCACGTCTCCGTCTCCGCGCCGAGCAGCGCCGGGTGCGCGACGCGGATCCGCGCCGTCCCGGACGGCTCGAACGTCTCGTCGGCCGCGTCGGCGAACGTGCCGTCCTCCGCGACGCGGAACGCCGTCGCGGCGCCCCCGTGCCCTTCGCCGTCCCCGGCGCCGTGCTCGGCGAGCCACACCAGGCGGCGCGCGATCCGCCGCACGACCGGGTGCGCGACCGCGTAGCCGCGGAACTCGGCGGGCGTCCAGCGGCGGCCGTCCAGCATCGCCCGCTCCAGCCGCTCGACCTGCAGCAGCGCGACCGCCTCGACGTCCTTGCGCAGGTCGGCGAACCGCGCGTGGGCGGCGGGGGCGAGGACCGCGTCGTCCTTCGCGGTCGGCCGCGGGACGGTCGCGCGGCGCGCCCCGTCGTCGTCGGTGACGACCGGGGCGAGCAGCTCGTCGAACCCGACGGTGAAGCGGCGCGAACCGTAGTCGAGCGTGACCGTCCCGCCGTCGTCCAGCCCGAACCGGGGGACGGCCCGGTCGGCGAGCGCCTCGGCGGTGAGGCCCCGCGCCGCCGCGGCCTCCGCGAACACCTCGGCCGCCGCGTCGCGCACCTTGCGCGCGCGGCCCTTCACCGACGTCTCGTACAGGGCGGTGAGCGCGGCGTCGGTGCCGATCCCGGCGAGCGTCCGCAGCGCGCACGTCACGTCCCGCACGTCCCGCTTCGTCCAGCCGCGCAGGGCCCGCATCACCGCGCGGACGGCGGCGTCGTCGCCGGTGCGGGCGAGCTGCTCCAGCGCCCAGCGTCCGTCGGACGGCATCCCGCCGACCCGCCAGCGTTCGAACAGGGCGAGGCCGAACTCCGCCAGCGAACCGGGGTCGCACACCTCCTCGACGGCGTCGGCGCCGGGCGCGCCGGGCAGCGCGAGCAGCTCGACGAGCGTCCGGACGGCGTCGGGCGGCAGCACCCGGTCCCCGCCGCGCAGCAGCACGGGCGGGAGGGCGGCGACGTTCGCCCAGCCGTCGAACTTGGGCCGGCGGGCGAGGCCGGTCTGCGCGGGATGCGCGGTCAGCAGGGTCCGCAGTTCCGCCGCCGCCTCGGGGACGGCGGCCGCGACGGCGTCCACGCCGTGCCGGTCCGCGATGCGGCGCAGCGCCGCCTCGGCGGCGCGGCGCGCCCCCGTCCGGGTGCCGAGGGCGTCGGGCGCCAGGTAGGGGGCGGCGGCGGGGCCGTGCCGGTCGCACCAGTCGCGCGCCGCGTCCGCGAGCGGGCCGCCGCGCAGCAGCCGTGCGGCCATCTGCGCGGCGACGTCGGCGTCGCGGAACGGCACGAGCAGCCCGGCGTGGTCGGCCGCCGAGTAGCCGGCCAGCGCGAGCGCCGCCCCGTACGCCCGCTCGCCCAGCCGGGCCACGACGCCGCGCGCCACGGCGGGTTCGCACCAGCGGGCGTTCCGTTCGATGTCCGCCAGCAGCGGCGGGGTGTACTTCTCCGGAGCGTGCAGCAGCGCCTGCCACTGCCCGTTGCCGCGGTTGTAGGAGCGCACGATGCGCTTCCAGTCCGGGGCGTCCGGGCACGGGACCCGGCGGGCGGCCTCGGCGAGCCAGGCCGCGCGTTCGGCGTCGTCCCAGGCGGTCTCGCGGGTCGCGGGCGGCACCAGCCCCCGCACGACCGGTTTGACCGGGCGGTCCCACGGCGGCGCGGGCAGGACGTCCGGCGGCGCCTCCGGCAGGCCGGGCCCGCCGCCCGCCACGAGCGGCTCGACGACCGCGCGGACGGCCCCGGGCAGGTCCGGCAGCACCGCCGCGGCCAGTTCGGGGTTCGCCGCGACGTGGTCGCGCAGGAGCAGCCGGACGTCGGCGTTCCCCGAGGCCGCCGCCAGCCGCAGCGTCCGCACCGGGAACCGCGCCGCCGCCGCGCCCAGCGCCCGCCGCGCGTCCCGCCGGACCGGCCTGCGGACGCCCTTGCGGCCGAGCAGGTCGAGCAGCGCGCCGAACGCCTCGTCCGACGGCAGCACCGCCACGGTGTCGAGGAGGAACCCGCGGTCGCGGGCGGTGAGGCCGCCCAGGTCGAGGCGGTCGAGGAGGAAGCCGAGGAGGTCCGGGCCGACGCCGTCCGCGAGCGTCACCAGCTCGTCGCGGGGGTGGACGTGCCCGTACGGCACGACGGAGGTGCGGCCGAGGTGCGCCGGGTCGGCGACCGACAGGCGCGCCAGCCTGCGCAGCCACGGGGTGTCCGCGCACTCCTCGACGCACTCGGCCACCCAGTCCCGCCGGGTCGGCACGAGGTACGCGGCGACGCCGGCCGCCGCCGGGGTCGTCCGGCGGTCCGCCAGGAGCCGGACCGCGTCGTCGTGGTCGGCGTCGGACGCCGTCGCGAGGAGCCGCCGGACGTGCCGCAGCGGCCCGGCCGCGCCCTCCTCGGGCCAGACCCCGGTGTGCCGGTCGACCGCGAGGCCGTCCGCGTCCCCGGTCACGGTCAGGCGGGTCAGCTCCACCACCGCGCAGGCGGCGAACCCGAGCCCGTGGTCGGCGTGCCAGCGGTCGGCGAACGCCCGGTGCGCGGCGTGCGCCCCGGCGAGGTCGCGCCCCGCCGCCGCCACGGCCGCGACCGCCGCCGCGCCGAGCGCGTCCGGCTCCCCCGCCAGGTGCCGCCGCGCCGCGTCCCGGACGTCCGGGGCGGCGCCCGCGTTCCCCGGGAGACCCTCGACGTGCGGGGCGGCCGCCGCGAGGAGGCCCGGCACCTCGGCCGCGTGGCCGCCGCGCGGCCGCGGAACGGGCGTGCCGCCGCGCCGGGGGTGCAGGAACCGCAGCCACGGGGACGGCAGGGTCAGGACGTCCTCGTGGGTGAGCACGGCGGTGAGCACGTCGGGGCGCGCGTCCGGCCGCCCGCTCACGACGCCGCCCCGGCGGTGACGATCAGGTCGGTGAGGGCCTCGGACGCGCCGACGGGATCGAGGTCGCCGAACGGGACGGGCGTCCCGTTGCCCCCGGGGTCGGTGGCGGCGCGCACGGCCCGGATCGTGAGGTGCAGGGCGTGGCCGTCGCGGGGACCGAACTCGGCGACGACCCAGGCGCCGTCCGCGGTGCGGCGCGCCATCGCCTCGAAGTCGTTCCGCCCCCCGACCCGGACCCAGTCGCGGGACAGCAGCTGGTACAGGACGTCCGTCTGCACGTCCCGGCCCGCGAACCGCTCCAGGCGGGAACCGGCCAGCTCCTCGTCGGTGAGCGTCCACACGGGGTGGTCGAGCTGCGGGAACGGCTGCAGCAGCTCGTAGTCGGCGAGGACGCCCGCCCAGGTTCCGGCCGCGGCGCCGAGCCGCGCCGGGTGCGCGACGGTGATCCGCGCGGCGCCGGACGGCGCGAAGACGTCGTCTTCGGCGTCGGCGAACGTCCCGTCCTCGGCGATCCGGAACGCGGTCGCGCCGCCGTCCTCGTCCGCGAGCCACACCAGGCGGCGGGCGATCTGCCGGACGAGCGGGCCGCGGACGGCGTAGTCGCGGAACTCCTCGGGCGTCCAGGCGCGTCCCGTCCGCATCGCGTCCTCCAGCCGGATGATCTGCACGGCCGCGGCGTCGGCGACCTTCTTGCGCAGCTCGCCGAACGCCGCGTGCGCGGCGGGCGCGAGCCGCGGGTCGTCCCGCTTGCCGGGCTTCGGGAGGGACTTGCGGAGCACGCCGTCCTCGTCGATCACCACCGGCCGGAGCCGGGCGTCGAAGCGGACGGTGAAGCGGCGCCGCCCGTAGTCGACCGTCACCGCCCCGTCGTCGTCCAGCCCGAGGTCGGGGACGAGCCGGTCGCCGAGCACCCCCGGCGGCACGCCGCGCGCGGCGGCCGCCCGCGCGAACGCCCGCTCCGCCGCCTTCCGCAGGGTGAGGCCCGGCCAGCGGACGGCCAGGTCGTGCAGGACGCTCAGCGCCGTGTCGGTGCCGATCCCGGCGAGGGCGTCCAGGCCGGCCTTGGCGCTGTGCATCCGGTCCTTGCCCGGCCACGAGCGGATGTGCGGCGCCAGCACCGGGACGGCCGTGTCGTCGGCGAGGCGGTCGAGCCGCGCCAGCGCCCAGCCGTGCTCGGCGGGCATCCCGGCCGACAGCCAGCCCTCGAAGAGGGCGAGCCCGACCTCCGCCAGCGACGCGGGGTCGCACGCGCGCACGACGGCGTCCAGGTCGCCGAGTTCGGGCATCGCGAGCAGTTCGAGGAACGTCCTGGTCGCCTCGGGCCCGAGCACCCGCTCCCGCCCGCGCAGCAGCACGGCCGGCAGGGCCGCCGGGTCCGCCCAGGCGGGGAGCTTGGGGCGGCGCAGCAGCCCGGTCGCCGCCGGGTGCGCGGTCAGGACTGTCCGCAGTGCGTCCGCCGCCGCCGGGACGGCGTCCGCCACCGCGTCGACGCCGTGCCGTTCGGCGACGCGCCGCAGCACCGCCTCGGCGGCCCGCCGCCGGGCGGCCGGCCGGCCGAGCGCCGCCGGGGCGGCGAACGGCACCGCGGCGAGGCCGTGCCGGTCGCACCAGTCGCGGGCGGCGCCCGCCGCGCGGGTGCCGCGCACCAGCCAGTCGCCCATCACGGCCGCGACCTCGGCGTCCAGGAACGGCACGAGCAGGGCCGCGTGCCGCCACAGCGCGCTCTTGGCCATGCGGTGCGCGAACGGAAGCGCGTCCGCCTCGTACCGGGCGACGAGCGACCTGCCCCAGTCTCCCTCGAGCCAGCCCGGCGGGTCGTCCCACTCGGCGAGGAGCCGCCGGACGCCCTCCTCCGGCCCGTACACCGCGATCCGGGCCTGCGTCATGGTGTTGGCCTTCCGGAAGGCGACCTCGAGGTCGTCCCAGTCGACGTCCTCCGGGACGGGCATGTCGTCCAGTCCGGCGAGGGCCCATTCCTCGCGCTCGCCGTCCGCCCAGACGATCGTCCGCGTCGAGGGCGCTTCGAGCCCCTGGACGATCGGCTTCACCGGCCGCTCCCACGGCAGCCCGGACAGCGGCGCGGGCAGGGTCGCCGGGTCGGCCTCCGGCGTCGTGTCGCGCGGCCCCAGCACCGCCCGGGCCCCCTCCGGCAGGTGCCCGGCGAGGTCCGGGCGGGCGGCGAGGTGGATCTTCAGCAGGTTCAGCGCCGCGGGGGTGTCCGTCGCCGCCAGCAGCCGCGCCGCCCGCACCGGGAAGCGCTCCATCATCGACATCAGCGCGGGCCGCACCCGGGGCCGGTCGGCACGTTCCAGGAGCGCGGCGAACGCGTCGTCCGTCGGGAGCACGGCGACGGCCTCCAGCAGGACGTCCGCCACGCGCGGGGGCAGGTTCTGGTCGACCGTGACCAGCAGGAGCGGCAGGACGTCCGTGCCGCACGCGTCCAGCAGCGTCGCGAGCAGCCCCCGCGAGACGTACGGGAAGAACAGCGGGGACGGTGGGCTGCCGAGCCGCTCGGCCCGGTCGATCGAGAGGAGCTTCAGCTCGATGTCATCGGACCCGTCGGTCGGATCGGCCGCGCTCTCCTCCAGCCAGCCCGCCTCCGTCGGCACCAGGTAGGACACGACGCGCCGCCGCGGCGCGGTCGTCCGGTGGCCGGCCAGGCGCCGGACGGCGTCCGCGTACTGGTCGTCGGGGGCGGCGGCCAGCAGCCGGCGGACGTGCCGGAGCGTCTCCAGCCGGATCTTCCCGAGGGAGGACGTCTCCTTCGGGAACGGCAGGCGCCACCCGCCGTCCCAGGTCGCGAGCCGCAGGCGGCTCAGCTCCACCGCGGCGCAGGCCGCGAAGCCGAGCCCGTGCCCGGCGCGCCAGTGATCGACGAACGCCCTGCAGCGCCCGCCGGACTCGCCGTCCTCCCCCGCCAGCGCGGTCGCCGCGACGGCGGCCGCCCCCACGGCGTCGGGCTCCCCGCCCAGGTGCCGCCGCGCCGCGTCGCGCAGCCGCGGCTCGAGCTTCTCCTCGGACCGCAGCGCGGCGAGGGCGTCCGCCGCGGCGTCGAGGAGGCCCGGGACCTCCTTCGCGCGGCCGCCCCGCGGGGGCGGCAGCGGCGTGCCGCCGCGCCTCGGGTGCAGCAGCCGCAGCCAGGCGGGCGGGATCGTCAGGACGTCCTCACCGGAACGCTCGTCGGGGAGTTCGGGGTCGCTCACGGTGCATCACCGTAGAGAAACACCCCGACAAAAGAGATCTTTTCGGCGGTTCAATCCGCCGCGGCGGCCAAAAATTCCAGATCGGCGAGGAGTTCGGACGCGACGACGGGGTCCAGGTCGCCGAGCCGCAGGGCGCCGTCGTCCGCGCCGATCCAGACGTCGCGGAGCGTCTGGTCGTCTCCCTCGGCCATGTGCCCGATGCCGAAGCCCAGGTCGAGGCCGATCCGCACCCGGCGGCCCGGGGCGAACCGGAACGAGACGTCGACCACCCCGCCCCCGTCGCAGATCTCGCCGGGCTCCCAGCCCTTCCGGACGAGCGCGAGCAGCGCCGCGATCGGGACCGTCAGCCCCTCGAACCGCCGCAGCCGGGCGCCGTCCCGCTCCTCCCCGGCCGGCGCGTGCACGGGCCGCGTGAGCTGCTCGAACGGCTGCAGGATCTCGTAGTCGGCGAACACGCGCAGTACGTGCGCGGCCTTGTCGGGGGCGTGGCGCCGGGCGGTGCCCGGGGGGAGTCGGCCAGCGAGACGACCGCCGCGATCACCGCCGCGCCCGCCGGGTCCGGTTCCCCGCCCCAGTGCCGCCGCGCGGCCTCGATCAGGTCGGCGTCGCCCCGTCCCCCGGTCAGCAGCGCGTCGACGACCCCGTCGGACCCGTCGACGAACCGCCGGACGTCGGCCGGCGCCTTCCGCCCCGGTTTCGCGACCGGCACGGCGATGCCGTCGCGCCGGGTATGCACGGCGCGGAGCCACGTGTCCGGGATCGTCAGGGTGTTCTCGTGCGGCGGTTCGGGGTGCATGGCGGTCAAGGTAGGGAGGGCGTGCGACAGAACGCGGGCCGGTTGCTCGGATTGGCTCCTGTGCGGGAGGACGGCTTGGCCTAGCGTCGTGACCGGACGGAAGCGGGAGGTCGCATGGATCCGAGGCTCGCGGCGGACGTGGACGGGCTGGCGGGGCTGCTCGAGGAGGTCCGGGGGCACGCCGCCGGGGTGCTCGGGCGGCTGGGCGAGCGGGCGGTGGTCCCGGGGGCGGACGTGCCGGGGCCGGAGCGGCTGCCCGCGGAGGGCGCGGGGCTCGCGGGGGCGCTCGCGGCGTTCGCCGAGCGGTGGGAGCCGGTGCTGTCGGCGAGCGCGGGGCCGCGGTACCTGGGGTTCGTGACCGGCGGGACGACTCCGGCGGCGCTCGCGGGCGACTGGATGACCGGGGTGTGGGACCAGAACCCGGTGTCGTCGCTCGACGGCGCGGGGCAGGCGCTGGAGCGGGAGACGGTCGGGTGGCTGCGGGACCTGTTCGGCCTGTCGGACGGGCACCGCGGGGCGTTCGTGGGGGGCGCGACCGCGTCGAACTTCGTGGGGCTCGCGGTCGCGCGGGAGTGGCTCGGGGAACGGGCGGGCGTGTCGCCGGCGGAGGACGGGGTTGGTGCGCTCGGCGAGGTGCGGGTGCTGTCGGGTGCGGCGCACGCGAGCGTGTTCAAGGCGCTCGCGATGCTGGGGCTGGGCCGGCGCTCGCTGATCGGGGTGCCCACGGTCGAGGGGCGGGAGGCCGTGGATCCGGCGGCGCTCGAGCGGGCGCTGCGGGAGGCGGACGGCCCGTGCGTGGTCGTCGCGAACGCGGGGACCGTGAACACCGGCGACTTCGACGATCTGCGGGCGGTCGCGGCGCTGCGGGAGCGGTATCCGTTCTGGTTGCACGTGGACGCGGCGTTCGGGGGGTTCGCGGCCCTGTCGCCGGCGCACGCGCATCTGGTGGCGGGGCTCGACGCGGCCGACTCGATCTGCGTCGATCTGCACAAGTGGCTGAACGTCCCGTACGGGAGCGGGCTGCAGTTCACGCGGCGTCCCGACCTGCAGGCGTCGGTGTTCCGGAACGCCGCCGCCTACCTGGGGCCGCTGGGCGAGGAGCCCGATCTGGTGCATCTCACGCCGGAGAACTCGCGGCGGCTGCGGGCGCTCGCGGCGTGGTTCACGCTGCGCGCCTACGGCCGGGAGGGGCACCGGGAGATCGTCGAGCGGTGCACGGCGTGCGCGCGGGCGCTGGGCGACGCGGTGGAGGCGGTGCCGGGGCTGCGGCTGCTCGCGCCGGTGCGGCTGAACGTCGTGTGCTTCACGCTGGCGGACCGTCCGGACGCCGCGCGGCTGGCGGCGCTCGCGGAGCGGGTGGCCGGGGAGGCGTTCCTGACGCCGACGGTCCATGAGGGGGTGCCCGCGCTGCGGGCGGCGTTCGGCAACTGGCGCACCGGCGAGGCGGACGTGCACCGGGTGGCGGCGGCGCTGCGGGAGGCCGCGCCGGGGGTGTGATCAGTCCCGGTCGCGGCCGGGGGTGCGGCCGTACTCGCCGGCGTAGGCGGCGATGAAGGCGGACGGGCTGGCGTAGCCGACCCGGTGGGCGACCTCGGTGACGGGGTGGGCGCCCAGCAGGACGCGGGCGGCGCGGAGGCGGTGCCGGGTGCGCCACCGGGTGTAGGGCATGCCGAACTCGCGGACGAAGTCGCGCTGCAGGGTCTTCGAGCTGACGCGGAGGCGGCGCGCCCATTCGGTGAGCGGGGTGGGGTCGGCGGGGTCGTGGGAGAGGGCGCGGGCGACGGTGAGGGCGTAGCCGCTGCCGCCGGCGGAGCGGGGGACGCCGCGGCCGGTGAGCGGGGTGAGCCCGGCCATGATGCCGCCGCGCGCGTCCAGGGCGGTGCGCTCGTCGCAGTCGCGGCGGGTGATCCGCCGGATGAGCTCGGCGGCGCGGGCGTCGACGGCGACGGGCCCGCAGCGGTGGCCGTGCAGGGCGGGCGGGACCTCCCGCAGGCAGACGCGGTAGACGGTCTGGTGGTCGCCCGCGCGGACCTCGTGGGCGGTGGCGCGGGACGCCCAGTACGCCTCGCGGTGGCCGAGGAACTCGGTGGCGGAGCCGTTCAGCACCGCGAGGACGCCGTCGGGCGACCAGTAGAGCTGGTGCAGGAAGTCCTGGCGGGTCTCGCCGAGGGTGAGGCCGCTCGCCGAGCGGTACTTGAGGACGAAGATCCCGTCGGGGTTGCCGAGGCCGTAGCCGTACTCCTCGCAGTGGACGGGATCGTCGCGAAGGTGACCTCCGGGGCGCACAGGATGTCCTCTCACCGATATGTCCGAAAGTTAAGTAAGGCTAGCCTAAGCTGGCGTCCGGCGCAGGTCAGGGCGGTTTCTCTCGTGAAACGTAAGGAAGCACGCCCATGTCCACTCGCACGCGACTCGCCACGGCGCTCGCCGCCGCGCTCGTCCTGGTGACCGGCTGCGGTTCGGGGTCGTCCGACGGCGCCGCGGCGTCCGGGGAGACCCGGTCGTTCGCCGCCGACAACGGCTCCGTGACCATCCCGGCCGACCCGAAGCGGATCGTCGCGACCGGGTACGCGGTGCCGGTGCTCATCGAGGCCGACGCGGAACTCGTCGGCATCTCCACCTGGACGCGCGGGCTGGAGATGATGTCCGCCGCGGACCGGGCGAAGTACGACGGGCTCAAGAAGATCGCGGACGACACCGCCGCCTCGACGAACTACGAGGCGATCGCGGCGGCGAAGCCGGACCTCATCATCATCGGCGTGCCCCGCCCGGTGCTCGGCGACATCGACATGAAGCGGCTGGAGTCGATCGCGCCCGTCGCGGTCATCGGCCCCACCGTCCCGTCGGCGTGGCGGGACCTGTCGCGCCGCCAGGCCGACGCGGCGGACCGCCTGCGGTACTTCACCGACACCAAGGCCGCGTACGACAAGAAGGCCGCCGAGCTCACGGCGAAGTACGCGGACGCCCTGAAGGGGATGAAGTTCGGGCACGTCGGCACCTACGGGGACGTCGCGGGCGGGACGTTCATGCGGGAGTTCAGCAACTCCTGGGGCACGAACATCGCCGAGGACGTCGGCGTGACGTACTACGGGCAGGTCGAGAAGAAAGGCGGCGGCTCGAAGGACGTGTCGGAGACGCCGTCGCTGGAGGAGCTGCCGGAGAGCCTCGGTGAGGCGGACGCCGTCACGTACTCGCTCGAGCCGGACGGTTCCACCGTCGAAGCGGTGCAGCGGGTCCTCGACTCGAAGCTGTGGAAGAACCTGCCCGCGGTGAAGGACGGGAAGACCTTCGGCCTCCGCTACACCGCCGCCGCCACCTACGAGTCGGCGCTGATGGCCCTCGACGACGTCGACAAGACGCTCGCGCCGCTGCTGGAGGAGAAGAAGTGAGCCCGATGCGCCGGGACAAGCCGCGCGAGCGGGTGCTGGAGCACCACCGGACCGGCTCGGGCGTCGAGCGGATCGGCTACCCGATCGAGGTGCGCACGGCGGCGATCGTGCGCCGCGAGCAGATCACGCCGCGGATGCTGCGGCTGACGTTCGGCGGCCCGGGGCTCGCCGGGGGCGTGCACTCCTACCAGGCCGACGACCACATCAAGATTGTGTTCCCGGATCCGGACGGCGCGCTGCGCGTCCCCGTCCACAACCCGGAGACGCTCGACCTGGAGTGGCCGCGCCCGTCGCCGCCGAGCCGCCGGTACACGATCCGCCGGTACGACGCCGAGGCGCGGGAGCTGGACCTGGACTTCGTCCTGCACCAGGGCGGGCTCGCGTCGGAGTGGGCCGCGGCGGCGGCCGTCGGGGACGAGGCCGTGATCGCCGGGCCCGCGGGCGCGAAGGCGTTCCCGCACCACCACGACCACTACCTGTTCGCGATCGACGCGACCGCGCTGCCGGCGCTCGGCCGCTGGCTCGAGGAGGCCCCGGCGGACGTGTCGGCGACGGTGGTGGTCGAGACGTCCGACGAGGCCGAGCACGCGTACCCGCTCGCCGAACGGGACGGCGTCCGGATCATCCGGCTCGTCCAGAACGGGGCGGGTTCGCGGCTCGCCGACACGGTCATGGGGCTGGAGCCCGCGCCGGGCGAGTCGTTCCTGGTCGCGGCCGGGGAGGCCGACGCCATCAAGCCGCTGCGGGCGTGGAGCAAGGACCGGATGGGGGCGTACATCACCGGCTACTGGAAGCGCGGAGTGGCCGACCTTGGCGGGTGACGCGCCCCGCCGGGTCGCGATGCTGCTCGCGTCCGTCCTGGTCCTGGCCGCGCTGGCGTTCGCCAGCCTGTGCGTCGGGGCCGGGCGGGCCGGGCCGGGCGCGGCGTGGGAGGCGCTCACCGCCTACGCGGGGACGGACGAGCACGTGATCGTGCGCGACATCCGGGTGCCGCGCACGATCCTCGCCGTCTTCGTGGGCGCCGCGCTCGGGGCGGCCGGGACGCTGATCCAGACGCTGACCCGCAACCCGCTCGCCGAACCCGGCGTCCTCGGCGTGAACGCGGGCGCCGGGTTCGCGATCACGGTCGGCGCGGCGGCGGGGATCGCCGGGGCGCCGGCCGTGCAGCTCGCCCTCGCGCTGGCGGGCGCGGGCATCGCGATGCTGATCGTCTACGGGGTCGGCCGGACGTTCCCGCTGCGGCTCGTCCTGGCGGGGGTCGCGCTGACGTTCGTGCTGTCGGGGGTGTCGATCGCGCTGCGGCTGGCGAACCCAGACGCCCTGGACCGGTTCCGGTTCTGGTCGGTCGGGGCGCTCGCCGGACGCGAGCGCGTCCCGTTCGAGCTGCCGCTGCTGGCCATCGGGCTGGCCCTCGCGGGCGCGCTGGTCGCGGCCCGCCCGCTGGGCGGCCTGGCGCTGGGCGAGAACGTCGCGCAGGCGCTCGGCGCGCGCGTCGCCCGGATCCGGTTCGCGGCGCTCGCGCTGTTCACGGTGCTCGCCGGGGCCGCGACGGCGATCGCCGGGCCGATCGCGTTCGTCGGGCTGATGGTGCCGCACCTCGCGCGCCGCGCCGCCGGCGGGTCGGTGCCGTGGCTGATGGCGTACACGATGGTGCTCGGTCCCGTGCTGCTGATCGCGTCCGACATCGGCTCGCGGATCCTGCTGCCGACCGGCGAGGTCCCGGTGGCGATCGTCACCGCGTTCGTCGGCGCGCCCGTCCTGATCTGGGCCGTCCGCCGGTACGGGGCGGGGGCGCTGTGAACGGGGGCGCTGTGAACGGGGGCGCTGTGAAGGCGGGGGGCGCGGGCGTGGTCGTCCTGCGGGCGGGTCCGGTCACGGCGCTGGTGGAGCGGCGGACGCTCGCGGTTACGCTCGTCCTCGCCGTCGCGGGGCTGCTCCTCGGGATCGCCGGGCTGTGCCGGGGCGACGAGTGGGACTCCCCCGCGACCGTCCTGTCCGCGCTCGCGGGGCAGGGCGACTCGGTCCTCGTCGTGCGGGAGTGGCGGCTGCCGCGGGTCGCCGCGGCGCTGGTGTTCGGCACGGCGCTCGGCGCCGCCGGGGCGATCTTCCAGAACCTCACCCGCAACCCGCTCGGCAGCCCGGACGTCATCGGGCTGGACGCCGGCGCGTACACCGGCGTGCTCGTGGCGATCACCGTGTTCGGCGGGTCGGCGGCGGGCCTGGCGACCGGGTCGATCGCGGGCGGCGTGCTCACCGCCGCGGCCGTCTACGCGCTGTCGCTGGGCTCGGGCGTCGGCGGGCTGCGGCTCGTCGTCGTCGGGATCGCCGCGAACGCGATGCTCACCGCCGTGAACTCGTGGATCATCCTGCGCGCCGACCTGGACGTGGCGATCGCCGCGACGGGCTGGCAGGCGGGCTCGCTCAACGGGCTCGACTGGGCGGAGCTGCGGTTCCCGTTCCTGCTGTGCGGGGCGTTCCTGGCGCTGCCGGCCGTCCTGTCCCGCGCGCTGCACCAGGCCACGCTGGGCGACGAGGTCGCCGCGGCGTCGGGCGTCCACCTGAACCGGCTGCGGCTCCTCGCCGTCCTGGCGGGGGTGGGCTGCACGGCCGCGGTGACGTCCGCGTCCGGCCCGATCGTGTTCGTGGCGCTCGCCGCGCCGCAGATCGGGCGCCGCCTCGCGGGCGCGCCCGGCGTCCCGCTGCTGCCGGCCGCGCTGACCGGCGCGCTGCTGCTGTCGGCCGCCGACATCGTGGCGCAGACCGTCCTCGCGCCCGTCCAGCTGCCGGTCGGCGTGGTGACGACCGCGATCGGCGGCACCTACCTAATCTGGCTGCTCATCAAGGAGGTGCGACGACCGTGACGGGTCGCCTGACCGCCCGCGACGTCACCCTCGCCTACGGCGACCGCACGGTGTCGGAGGACCTGGACCTCGACGTCCCCGACGGGCGGTTCACCGCCGTCATCGGGACGAACGCGTGCGGCAAGTCGACGCTGCTGCGGGCGTTCGCCCGGCAGCTCTCCCCCGCCGCCGGGCGGGTGGAGCTCGACGGCCGGGACGTCGCCGGGTACCGCCCGAAGCCGTTCGCGCGCGAGATCGGGTTCCTGCCGCAGGGGCTCATCGCGCCGGAGGGCATGTTCGTCCGGCAGCTCGTCGCCCGCGGCCGCTACCCGCACCAGACGCTGCTGTCGGCGTGGTCGCGGGAGGACGAGCGCGCGGTGGCCGCGGCGATGGACGCCGCGGGCGTCGCGGGGCTGGCGGACCGCCCGGTGGAGAGCCTGTCGGGCGGGCAGCGGCAGCGGGCGTGGATCGCGATGGTGCTCGCGCAGGAGACGTCTTACCTGCTGCTGGACGAGCCGACGACCTTCCTCGACATCACGCACCAGTACCAGCTGCTCGCGCTGCTCGCCCGGCTCCGCGACGAGGGCCGCACGGTCGTCGCCGTCCTGCACGACATCAACCAGGCGTGCCGGTTCGCCGACCACCTCGTCGCCATGCGGGACGGGCGCGTCGTCGCGGCGGGCGCGCCCGGCGACATCGTGGACGCGGAGCTCGTCAAGGAGGTGTTCGACCTGTCCTGCATCGTCGTCCCGGACCCGCTGACCGCCACCCCGATGATCGTCCCGATCCCCTGACGCGCGCCTCCCGCCGGGTGCGGGTACAGGAGTGGCACCCGAAGGTCAGTTGCTCGTAATCTCATCGTCACTCTACGTTATTCCCGCAGGTAGTGCCCTAGTTGGCGAGCGGGAGGCGGGGCGATGGGCGAATGGAGCCGACCCGAGGACGCGGTGGCGATCGTGGGCGCCGCGTGCCGGCTGCCCGGCGGCATCACCGACCTGGACGGCCTCTGGGACGCGCTGCTGCGGGGCGCCGACCTGGTCGGCGAGATTCCCCCGGACCGGTTCGACGTCCGCCGGTTCGTGGACGAGCGGGCGCCCCGGCCCGACCGGAGCTACACCCGCGCGGGCGGGTTCCTGGACGACCTGAGCGGGTTCGACGCGGCGTACTTCGGCATCTCGCCGAAGGAGGCGGCGACGATGGACCCGCAGCAGCGGCTGCTGCTGGAGATGGCCGCCGAGGCGCTGGACGACGCGGGCATCGCGCCGGGCGCGCTGGCCGGGACGGACTCCGGGGTGTTCGTCGGGCTGTCCGATCCCGCGTACGGGACGCTGCAGGCGCTCGAACCGGGCGCGATGGGGCCCTACTCGATGTCGGGGGCGGCGCTGTCGATCGCGTCGAACCGGCTGTCGTACGTGTTCGACCTGCGCGGGCCGAGCATGAGCATCGACACGGCGTGCTCGTCGGCGCTGGTGGCGGTGGAGCGGGCGGTGCGGGCGCTCGCGGAGGGTTCCGGCCGGGTGATGCTGGCGGGCGGCGTGAACGCGCTGCTCGGGCCGGGGCCGTTCGTGGGGTTCAGCCAGGCGTCGATGCTGTCGCCGACGGGCCGGTGCCGGGCGTTCTCGGCGCACGCCGACGGCTTCGTCCGCGCCGAGGGCGGCGGCGTCGTGGTGCTCAAGCGGCTCGCGGACGCGGTCGGCGACGGCGACCGGATCCACGCGGTCATCGTGGGCGCGGCGAGCAACAACGACGGCCGCACGATGGGGCTGGCGCTGCCCAACCCGGCGGCGCAGGAGGACCTGCTGCGGAGCGTCTACTCCGGCCTGGACGCCGACGACCTGGTGTACGTGGAGGCGCACGGGACGGGCACGGCGGCCGGGGACCCGGCGGAGTGCGAGGCGCTGGGGCGGGCGCTCGGCCGGCGGCGGACGCGGGGGCCGCTGCCGATCGGGTCGGTGAAGACGAACGTGGGGCATCTGGAGCCCGCGTCGGGGATGCCGGGCCTGTTCAAGGCGCTGCTGGTGCTGCGGCACGGCACGATCCCGCCGTCCCTGCACGCGGACGAACCGAACCCGGCCATCGACTTCGCGGGGCTCGGGCTGCGCGTGGCGACGCGGGCGATGCCGGCGGACGGCCGCGCGCGGCCCCTCGCCGGGGTCAACTCGTTCGGGTTCGGCGGCGCGAACGCGCACGTCGCGCTGGCGCCGCCGCCCGCCGCGGCGCCCGTCCCGGCGGAACCGGACGGGCGGGCGCTGCCGGTCGTGGTGTCGGCGCGCGGCCCGGAGGCGCTGGACGAGGCGGTGGTGCGGGCGAAAAGGCATCTGGAGTCCGTCGCGGAGGACGGCTTCTACGACGTCGCCTACACCGCGGCCCGGCGGCGCGGCCTGCACCGGCACCGGGCGGTGGTGCTGGCCGGCTCGGCGAAGGCGGCGGCCCGGGGGCTCGGGGACGCGGTGCGGGCGGAGGCCGTCGAGCACGGGCGGGTGGCGCTGGTGTTCTCCGGCAACGGCTCGCAGTGGGCCGGGATGGGCGCCGACCTGCTGGAGGACGCGGTGTTCCGCGCGGC
This sequence comes from Spirillospora sp. NPDC052242, assembly GCF_040679555.1. Classification (NCBI taxonomy): domain Bacteria; kingdom Bacillati; phylum Actinomycetota; class Actinomycetes; order Streptosporangiales; family Thermomonosporaceae; genus Spirillospora; species Spirillospora sp. NPDC052242. The sequence goes on along the minus strand of NZ_JBFAUZ010000019.1, from coordinate 94,419 downwards.
GGTCGAGGCCGTGGACGTCCGGCTCGCGCCCCTGCTGGGCTGGTCGGTCCTGGACGGGCTCGCGTCTGTGCGGGGCGACGGGCTGCGGGCGACCGAGACGGCGCAGCCGCTGCTGTTCGCCGTCCAGGCGGGCCTGGCGGCGATGCTGGACGCGGCGGGCGTGCGGCCCGTCGCGGTGCTGGGGCACAGCGTCGGCGAGGTCGCCGCCGCGCACGCGTCGGGCGCGCTGTCGCTCGCGCAGGCGGCGCAGGTGATCGCCGAGCGGAGCCTGGCGCAGGCGGCGACGCGGGGGCGGGGCCGGATGGCGGCGCTGGGGCTGCCGGAGGACGAGGCGCGCCGGTTGCTCGCGGACCATCCGGCGGTGGAGATCGCGGCGGTCAACACCGACCGGGACGTCACCGTGGCGGGGCCGGCGCACGCGCTGAAGGCGCTGGCCGCGCGGCCGGCGGCGGACGAGGCGTTCTACCGCGAGCTCGACCTCGACTACGCGTTCCACAGCGCCGCGATGGTCCCGATCCGCGACCGGCTGTGCGAGAGGCTGGCGGGGCTGCGGCCGGGGCGGGCGCGGGTGCCGATGGTGTCCACGGTGACGGGCGGCCCGGTGGAGGGCCCCGAGCTGGACGCCGGGTACTGGTGGCGGAACGTGCGGGAGCCGGTGCGGTTCGCGGACGCGGCGGCGCAGGTGCTCGCGGACGGCGCGGACGTGCTCCTGGAGGTGGGCCCCCACCCGGTGCTGCGGTCGTACCTGCGGCGCGCGGCCGGCGCCGCGCGGGGCCGGGGCCGGACCGCGGTGGTCGGCACGCTGCGGCGGGACGAGCCGGGCCCGGCGCGGATGCGGGACGCCGTCACGGAGCTGATCGCGGTCGGCGCGGACCTCGACTGGGACGTCCACTTCCCGCGCCGCGGCGCGGTCGCGGACCTCCCCGCCTACCCGTGGCGCCGGGAGCGTTTCTGGGTGGGCGGCCCCGACACGTGGACGCAGCCGGGCGGCCGCCGCGCGACCGAGCACCCGCTGCTCGGGACGCGGCTCCCGGCGCCGGAGCCCGCGTGGTTCGGGGAGACGGACCCGGCGCGGGCGCCGTGGCTGCTCGACCACCGGGCGGCGGGCGCCGCGGTGATGCCCGCGACGGGCTACGTGGAGATGGCGGTCGCGGCGGCACGGCTGGCGCTGCCGGGCGCGCCGGGCGCGGTGGAGGTCGACCGGGTCGAGATCAGCCGGGCGATGGTGATCCCGTCGGGCACGGAGGCGGAACCGGTGTGGGCGCAGACGTCGCTGTCCACGGAGACCGGCGTGTTCACCGTCGCGAGTTCCGACCGGCGGGGCGGGCAGCCGCGCGAGCACGTCCGGGCGCGGGTGCGCCCGCTGCTGCGTCCCGTCCCGGCGCCCCTGGACGTCGACGCGCTGCGGGCCCGCGCCGCCGAGCCGGTGGACGTCGCCGGGTACTACGCGGCGGCGGCCGAGGGGCACATGGTGTGGGGCCCGGAGTTCCGGGTGCTCACGGAGCTGCGGCGCGGCGACGGGGAGATCTTCGGGGCGTACCGGTGCCCCGCCCAGGCGGAGGGCGACTACGAGGCGCATCCGGTGGTCCTGGACGGCGCGTTGCAGGCGGGCGTCCTGTGGCTGGTGGACGAGCTGCGCGCGGGCACCGGGTACATGCCGGCGGCGATCGGCGCGGTGCGGGTGTGGGAGGCGCCGTCGGTGAACGGCCTGCTGCACGTCCGGGAACGGCCCCGCACCGCGGACGAGGTCTGCTGGGACATCACGATCACCGACCTGGCCGGGCGGGTCGCGGTGGAGATCGAGGGGTGCCGGCTGCGCCGGATGCCCGCGCGCAGCCGGACGCCGCTCGCGCGATACGCGACGGTGCTGCGGGCCGCGCCCCGGCCCGGGGTGGTGGCGGCGGCGCCGGCCGTCTCGGCCCGGGAGGTCCTGGCGGAGGCGGAGGCGGCGATCGGGGCGCTGCGCCCGGCGTGGGACGAGCTGGGCCACGCGGCGCACGCGGACCGGCTGGAGGAGGTGTTCGCGCACACGCTCGCCCGCGCGCTCGCCGACGCGTCCGGTGGGCCGGGCGACGGGCGGCCGCTGGACGACGTGCTGCGCGAGTGCGGGGTGCCGCATCTGCGCCGGATGGTGCGGGCGGCGGTGCCGCTGCTGGAGCGGCACGGCGTTCTGGTGGAGGACCGGATCCGGCCCACGTGGTCCGCGCGCGACGTCGAACGGGCGCACCGCGACTTCCTCGAACGGAGCTCGTCGTTCGCGGCGCGGGACGTCCTCGCGGTGTGCCTGTGGCGGGAGCTGCCCCGGCTGCTGCGGGGCGCGCGGCCGGCGGAGCCGGTGGAGTCCGGCGGCGGCGCGGAGCTGCTGCGGCAGGTCCGCGACGTGGGGCCGCTCGGCCTGCTCGCGGGGCGGGCCGTCGCGGCGGTCGCCGAGCGGATCGTGCGGCGGTGGCCCGCGGACCGGCCGCTGCGGGTGCTGGAGGTCGGCGCCGGGACGGGCGGCGCGACGGCGTCCGTCCTGCCGGTCCTGCCGCCCGACCGCACCCGGTACACGGTCACCGACCCCGACGAGGCGGCCCTGGCGCAGCTCGCGAAGCGCTTCGGCGACGACGGGCGCGTCGAGCACCGCGTCCTCGACCCGGACCGGAACCCCGCCGGGCAGGGCTTCGCGGCGGGCGGGTTCGACATGGTCGTCGCGGCGGGCGGGCTGTACCGGGCGCGGGACGTCGCGGTCGCGCTGGGGCACCTGTCGGCGCTGCTGGCGCCCGGCGGCACGCTGCTGGCCGCCGAGCCGCACCGGCTCGGGCCGCTCCTGGCCGTCGACGGGCTGTCGGCGGCCTTCTGGGACGTGACCGACCGCGGGCTGCGGCCGGACTCGCCGCTGCTCGCGCCCGCGCGCTGGGACGCGCTGCTCGCGGAGGCCGGGTTCACCGAGACGGCCCGGACCGAAGAAGGCGACCTCGCGGACGGGGACCTGTCGGTGACGGTCGCGACCGCGACGGGAGCCCCTGCGCCGGCGGCGCCCGCGCCGGACGCCTCCGCGTGCTGGGTCGTCGCGGCCGAGGACGAGCGGGCCGGGCTGCCCCGCGCCCTGCTGGACGTCCTGGAGTCGCGGGGCGGCGCCGCGGGCGGGTGCCCGGTGAGCGACGACCCGGAGCAGTGGCTCGCGGGGGTGCCCGCCGACGCGCGCGCGGTCGGGTTCGTGCTCGTGCTGGGCGACGGCCCCGGCGAGCCCGCCGAGCGGGTCGCCCGGCGGCTCGCGGCGCTGCGGGCGGTCGCGCGGGCCGCCGACCGGCTGCCGGACGGCGCGGACGCCGCGCTGTGGGTGGTGGCGCGGCCGTGCGCGGCGCTGCCCGAACCCGTCCTCGACGGCACCGCGACGCACCCCGAGGACGCGGCCGTGTGGGGCGCGGCGCGGTCGCTGGGCAACGAGCAGCCCGGCCTGACGGTGCGGCGGGTGTGCCTGTACCCGGGCGGCGACGACGGCGCCGACGCCGGACGGCTGGCGGCCGAGCTCCTGGCCCCGGACGACGAGGACGAGCTCGTCCTCGCGCCGCGCGGGCGGTTCGTCCCCCGGCTGGTGGAGGCCGAGCCGGCGACCGTCCCGCGGCCCGCCGCCTGCGAGCTGGCCGTCGACGACCCGGGGCTGTCCTTCGCCCTGGCCTGGCGGGAGGCGCCGGTGCGGGAACCGGGGCCGGGCGAGGTGCGCATCGCGGCGCGGGCGATCGGCCTGAACTACCGGGACGTGATGCGGGCGGTGAACCTGCTGCCGGTCGAGGCGATCGAGAACGTCTTCGGCGGGCACGAACTGGGCCTGGAGTGCGCGGGGATCGTCACGGCGGTCGGCGCGGGCGTGACCGCGGTGCGGCCGGGCGACCGGGTGACGGCGGTCGGGAACACCGGGTTCGGCGACCAGGTCGTGGTCGCCGACTGGATGGCGGCGCCCGTCCCGGACGGGATGACGTTCGCGGAGGCCGCGACGCTGCCGATCGCCTTCTCGACGGCCCTGTACTCCCTCGAGGTGTGCGCGCGGCTCCGGGCGGGCGAGACCGTCCTGGTCCACGGCGGGGCGGGCGGCGTCGGGCTCGCCGCGCTGCAGGTCGCCCGCGCCCTCGGCGCCCGGGTCGTCGCCACGGCGGGCACCCCGGTCAAGCGCGAGCTGCTGCGGGCGCTGGGCGCCGACCACGTGCTGGACTCGCGCAGCCTGCACTTCGCGGAGCGGGTGCGGGAGCTGACCGGCGGGCGCGGCGTGGACGTCGTCCTCAACTCGCTCGCGGGCGAGGCCGTCGCCCGGAGCCTGGAGACGCTCGCGCACGGCGGCCGGTTCATCGAGCTGGGCAAGCGCGACATCTACGAGAACCGGCCGCTGCTGCTGCGGCCGTTCGGGGAGAACCTCGCGTTCCACGGCGTCGACATCGGCACGCTGCTGTGGAAGGCGCCCGAGGACGCGGCCCGCCACCTGGCCGCGTTCGGCGCGCTCGCCCGGTCCGGGCAGGTGCGGCCGCTGCCGCACACGGTGTTCCCCGCCGCGCGCGTCCAGGACGCCTTCACGCTGATGCGGCACTCGCGGCACGTCGGCAAGATCGTCGTGTCCCTCGACCCGCGCGACGAGCCGGTGCGGGTCCGGCCGCGCCGGACCGCGCCGCGGCTCGACCCGGAGGCGACGTACCTGGTCACCGGCGGGCTCGGCGGGTTCGGCGCCGAGATCGCCCGGTGGCTGGTGCGGCACGGCGCCCGGCACCTGGCCCTGGTCGGCCGGCGCGGCGCCGCCGCCCCGGGCGCCCCGGCGCTGCTCGACGAGCTGGACGGGCTGGGCGCGCGGGCCCGCGCGCACGCCGCCGACGCGGCCGACGCGGGCGCGATGCGGCGGATCTTCCGGGACGCCGACGCCGCCGGGCGCCCGGTGCGCGGCGTCGTCCACGCGGCGATGCACCTGGACGACGCGCCGCTGGCCGACCTGGACGACGAGCGGATCCGCGCCGTCCTGCACCCCAAGATCGCCGGGGCGGCGGTGCTGGACGGGCTGACCCGCGACCGGGACCTCGACCTGTTCGTCCTGTGCTCGTCGCTCACCACGATCGGGAACGTCGGGCAGGCGCATTACGTCGCCGCGAACCTGTACCTGGAGGCGCTGGCCCGGCGGCGGCGGCGCGCCGGGCTCCCGGCCCTCGCGGTCGGGCTCGGCGCGCTCGCGGGCACGGGCGTCCTCGCGACCGGCGACCGGGAACGGGTCCTCGCCCGGGCCGGCATCGACGCGATCACCCCCGCCGAGGCGCTCGCCGCCGTCGGGGACATGCTCGCGGAGGGCGTCGACGTCGGCATGGTCGGGCGGTGCGACTGGGCGCGGCTCGGCCGGGTCCTGCCCGCGCTGCGCCGGCCGTGGCTGTCGCGGCTCGTGCCCGCCGGGCTCGAGGAGGACGACGCGAGCGCGACCGAGCTCGCGCGGCTGGTGGCGGGCGCGAGCGCGGACGACGCGCACGCGCTCGTCGCCGAACGGCTCGTGCACGTGCTGGCGGCGGTGCTGCTCACCCCCGCCGGGCGGATCGCGCACGACCGGCGGCTGGACGACTACGGCCTGGACTCCCTCATGGCGACCGAGCTGCTGTCCGCGCTGCGGAGCCGGTTCGGCGTCGAGATCCCGCCGATGGAGCTGCTGCGCAGCGGCGGGACGGTGAACGACATCGCGCGGCTCATCGTGTCGCGGCTCGGCGCCGCGGCCCCGGCCGCGCGCGCCGCGGAACCGGCGCCGCCCCCACCGCGCCCCCAGGCCGTCCCCGCCCCGCGCCGCGGCGAGGGGACCCCGTCACCTTCGCGCTGACCGCACGCGAAGCCGTTCCGCACCCGAGGAGGAAAGGTGGCCACGCCCGCCGTACCGATCCCGATGCTCGACCTCGTCCGCGGCGTCCTCGCCGACACGCTGACGCTCGATCCCGAGGAGGTCGCGCCCGACGCCAGCTGGGCCGACCTGCCCGGGATGGAGTCCCGCACCCTCTACGCCGCCGTGTACGTGATCGAGGAGCGGCTGAACGTCGAACTACCGCTGGACCGGCTGATCATCACCAGGACGGTGCTGGAGCTGGCCGATCTGGTCCACCGCACCGTGCAAGGAGAGATGTCGCGATGAACGCCCCGCGCAGCCGCCTGGCGGCCGTGTCCGCGTACCTGCCGGAGACGACGATGACCACCGGGGAACTCGAGGAACGGGTCGCGGCGCGCAGCCCGGGGGCGGACTTCCCCCGGGGGCTCGTGGAGCGCGGCAGCGGCGTCCGGCGGCGGCACCTGGCCGCCCCCGGCGACCTGCCGTCCGATCTGGCGGTCCGGGCGTCCCGCGAGGCGCTGGACGACGCGGGGGCGCGCCCGCTCGACCTCGACCTCGTCATCTACGCGGGGGTGCTCGGCGACACGGTGGAGCCCGCCACCGCGCACGTCGTCGCCGCCAAGCTCGGCGCCGCCTGCCCGGTGTTCGACGTCCGCAACGCCTGCAACGGCTTCGTCAACGCGATCGAGATCGCCGACGCGTTCATCGCCCGGGGGACGCACCGCCGGATCCTCATCACCTGCGGGGAGCTGCTCAGTTCCGGGACGCCCTGGACGGTCGCGAGCACCGAGGAGTTCTTCTCCGCGGCGGTGCACTACACGTTCTCCGACGCCGGGGCGGCGATGGTGCTGGAGGCCGGCGCGGAGCCGGGCGTCCTCGGCACCCGGTTCTCCGCCGAGTCCGCCGCCTGGCACCTGGCCGCCGTCCCGGTGACGAACCTGTCGTCGGACCCGGACGCCCCCGCGGCGGCCATCGGCCGGTTCGACTACGACTTCCTCGCGTTCGCGGACGCGTTCAACCGGCTCGACCTGGAGACCCTGCACAAGCCGCTCGCCGAGGCGGGGCTCCGCTGGCGCGACTTCGCCGCCGTCTGCGTCCACCAGGCGGCGCTGCCCTACCTGTGGGCGTTCTGCGACCGCGCCGGGATCCCGCCGGACAAGACCGTGGTCACGATCGCCGACCACGGCAACGTCGCGTCCGCCACCCTGCCGCTGCAGCTCGCGCGGGCCGTGCGGGACGGGCGGGTCCGGCGCGGCGACCTCGTCGCGCTGGTCGGGCTGGCGAGCGGCATCAGCGCCGGCATCGTCATCGCGCGGTGGTGAACCGGAGATGATCACAGAAGGGGCCCGGCTCGCGGTCATGTTCGACGCGCAGGTCCGCGCGCGGCCCGACGCGGTCGCGTGCGTGACGGGCGGCCGCTCGCCGCGCAGCGTGACGTTCGCCGAGCTGGCCGTCCTCATCGACCGGACGGCGGCGGGCCTGCGCAGCGCCGGGGTGCACGGCGGCGCCCGCACGTCGGTCATGGTGCCGCCGGGCATCGAGCTGCTCGCGACCGTCCACGCGCTGCTGCGGATCGGCGCCGTCCCCGTGCTGATCGACCCGGCGCTCCCGCAGGCGGCGCTGCGGGCCTGCATGGCGGAGGCGGCGCCCGAGGTGTTCATCGGCGTGCCGGTCGCGCAGGCGGCCCGGGTCGCACTGGGGTGGGCGCGCAGCTGCGTCCGCACCTCGATCACGGTCGGGCCGCGGCGGATGTGGCTCGGCCGCACCGTCCACCGGCTGCGCGCGGACGCGCCCCCCGGCCCGGAGAGCTGGCCCGAACCGGAACCCGAGGACCTCGCGCTGATCGCGTACACGTCGGGGTCGACCGGCGTGCCGAAGGGCGTCCCGCTGCGGCACCGGCACCTGCTGGCGCAGGTGCGGATGCTGCACGCGACCCGGCCGCTCGAACCCGGGACGCGGGTGCTGTCCACGTTCCCGCCGTTCGCGCTCGCGGCGACGCTCCTCGGCGGCTGCGCGGTGTTCCCCGCCGTGGACGCGCGGCGCCCCGCGTCGGCCCGCCCGGAGACGCTCGTCGGCGACATCCGCCGGTTCGGGGTGACCGCGCTGTTCGCGCCGCCCGCGCTGCTGGACCGCATCGCGCGGTACAGCCTGACGGGGGGCCACTCGCTGGCGCCGCTCCGCACGGTCCTGACCGCGGGGGCGCCGCTTCCGCACGCGGTGCTCCGGCGGGCGCGCGCCTGCCTCCCGGCGCACGCGGAGCTGTTCTCCGCGTACGGGGCGACCGAGTGCATGCCGGTCAGCGCGATCGACGACGGCGAGCTCGCCGCGACCGGCGACGCGACCGCGGACGGCGCCGGGACCTGCCTGGGCCGGCCGCTGCCGGGCCAGCTCGTCCGCGTCATCGCGGTGACCGACGAGCCGATCCGCAAGTGGAGCGACGAGCTGCTCGTCCCGGACGGGACGGTCGGCGAGATCACCGTCACCGGGCCGACCGTCGCGGACCCGTACCTGGAGCGGCCGGGCGCCACCGCCCGCGCCCGCATCGCCGACGGGGACCGGACCGTGCACCGCATGGGCGACCTCGGCCGGATCGACGCGGAGGGCCGGCTGTGGTTCGCGGGCCGCAAGGCCGAGCGCGTCCGGACCGCGGACGGCGGCGACCTGTACACCGACCACGTCGAGCCGGTCTTCGACGCGGTGCCCGGGGTGCGCCGCTCCGCCCTCGTCGGCATCGGGTCGCCGCCCCGGCAGCGTCCCGTCCTGGTGGTGGAGCCCGAGTCGGGCACCGGACGGGCGCAGCGGGCGCGGCTGCGCGCGGAGCTGCTCGCGCTCGCGGCGCGGCGGCCGGGGACGGCCCCGATCCGCGACGTCCTGTTCAACTACGGGTTCCCGGTGGACGTGCGGCACAACAGCAAGATCCGCCGGAACGAGCTGGCGCTGTGGGCCGAGCGCGAGATCGTCCGCGAGGAGGCCCGCGAACCGTTGCGGCGGCGGGCCGGGGAGGTGCGGTGAAGGTCCTGGTGACGGGCGGCGGCGGGTTCCTCGGCGAGGCCGTGTGCCGGCGCCTCGCCGAGCGCGGCGACACGGTGCACGCGCTGCAGCGGCGCAGGTCGGCCGCGCTGGACGAACTCGGCGTCGTCCAGCACCTCGCCGACGTCCGCGACCGGGCCGCGGTGCTCGCCGCGGCGGAGCTGTGCGACGCCGTCGTGCACTGCGCCGCGAAGGCGGGCGTCGGCGGGCGCGCCCGCGACTACGAGCGCGTCAACGTGGACGGCACGCGGCACGTGCTGGAGGCGTGCGCGCGGGCCGGGGCCCGGCTCGTCCACACGTCGTCGCCGAGCGTCGTGCACGCCGGGCGCGACCTGGCGGGCGTGGACGAGTCCGTGCCGTACGCGCGGCGCTTCCTGGCCGCCTACTCGCGCACGAAGGCGGCGGCCGAGGGCCTGGTGCTGGGCGCGGCGGGGCGGCTCGTCCCGGCCGTGGCGCTGCGGCCGCACCTGATCTGGGGGCCGGGCGACCCGCACTTCCTGCCCCGCCTCGCCGCGCGGCGGCACCGGCTGTGGCTGCTCGGGAGGTCCGACAAGCCGGTCGACACCGTCTACATCGACAACGCCGCCGACGCGCACGTCCGCGCGCTCGACCTGCTGGCGCCGGGCTCGCCGCTGGTCGGCCGCGCCTACTTCATCAGCCAGGGCGAGCCGCAGGGCCTGGGGGCGTGGCTGAACGCGCTGCTGGCGGCGGCGGGGCTGCCGCCGGTGACGCGGCGGCTCCCGTTCGTCCGGCCCGCCTACGCCGCGGGGGCGCTGGCGGAGGCCGCGTACCGGCTGCCCGGCGTGCGGGGCGAGCCGCCGCTGACCCGCTTCCTGGTGAACCAGGCGTCCACCGCGCACTGGTTCGACATCTCGGCCGCGCGCCGCGACCTCGGCTACCGCCCGTCCGTGGACACCGCGACGGGCCTCGCGCGGCTGGCCGCGCACCTGGAGCGGCGGCCGCTGCGGGCGGCGCGGTGAACCGGTTCCCGGAGTACCCGTTCGCGTCGCGGTGGCTCGACCGCGGCGGCGTCCGGCTCCACTACGTGGACGAGGGGTCGGGGCCGCCGGTCCTGTTCGTCCACGGCAACCCGTCGTGGAGCTACCTGTGGCGGTGGCCGATCCTGACGCTCCGCGACCGGTTCCGCTGCGTCGCGCCCGACCACGTCGGGATGGGGCTGTCCGACAAACCCGGCGAGGACCGGTACGCCTACACGCTGGCCTCCCGGGTCGACGACCTCGACGCCCTGGTGGAGTACCTGATCGCCGAACGGGGCGCCCCGGAAACCGGCTGGACGCTGGCGATGCACGACTGGGGCGGGCCGATCGGCGCGGCGTGGGCGGCCCGGCGTCCCGAGCGCGTGGCGCGCCTCATCGTCCTCAACACCGCCGCCTTCCCGAACCCGCACGGCGCACGGGTCCGCGCGCCGCTGCGCGTCCCGTTCCGGGTGCTGCGCGAGACCCGGCTCGGCGAGCGGCTGTTCCTGCGGCACAACCTGTTCGCGCGGCTCGCGACCCTGCCGCCGCTGGGCGTGCGGCGCCCGATGCCGCGGGCCGTCCGCGCCGCGTTCCTCGCGCCGACCGCCGACCCCGCGAACCGCCGCGCGATCCAGCGGTTCGTCCAGGACGTCCCGCTGCGGCCCGGCGACGCGGCGTGGCCGCTGCTGCACGGCGCGGGCGAGGCGCTCGCCGCGTTCGCGCACCTGCCCGTCCTCATCGGGTGGGGGCTGCGGGACGTCGTCCTCGACCGGGCGATGCTGGACGAGTGGCGGCGGCGCTTCCCCGCCGCCCGCACGCACGCCTACGCGGACGCGGGGCACTACGTCCTCGAGGACACCGGCTACCGATTCCTGGTCGAGCTCCGCGACTTCATGTGCGGCTGACGCGCGCCAGCAGGGCGCCGACGCCCGGGTCGAGGTCGGCGTGCAGGACGGTGAGGCGCCCGCCGAGCCACTCCCGGCGCGTCCGGGAGCGCCGGACCTTCCCGCTGGTGGTGCGCGGGACGCCGTTGCGGCGCACCAGCACCACGCTCACCGGGACGCCCGCCGCGCCGCTCGCCGCCCGCCGGATCCGCCGCGCCACCTCCTCGAGCGGCTCCCCGCTCCGCGCCCGGACCTCCTGGACGAGCACGACGTGCTCGCGGCCGTCCCGCACGGCGAACGCCGCGCCCGCGCCCGCCGCCGGATGCGCGCGCCGCGCCGCCTCCTCGAGGTCGTGCGGGTGGATGTTGCGGCCGTTGACGATGACGACCTCCTTCAGGCGTCCGGTCACGTACAGGTCGCCGTCCAGGACGAAGCCGAGGTCGCCGGTGCGCAGGAACGGGCCCCGGCCGTCGCGCAGGCGCGCGCGGAAGGTGCGCCCGGTCGCCCGCTCGTCGCCGCGGTAGCCGCGGGCCACCCCGTCGCCCGCCGCCCAGATCTCCCCGACCCGGCCCTCCCCGAGTTCGGCGCGCGTCTCCGGGTCGACGATCCGCACCTCCGCGCCGGACGGACGGCCCGCGGCGACGAGCTCGGTGCACGGTTCGGCGCCGCCCGCGCGGACGCCCCGGCGGGCCTGCAGCGCCGCCGCGCCGAACCGGCCGACGACCGGGCCGCCCTCCGCCATGCTCACCATCAGCGTCGCCTCCGCCAGCCCGTACGCGGGCGTCCAGCACCGGCGGTCCCAGCCGATGGCGCCGAAGCGCCCGGCGACCGCGTCGAGCGTCGCGGGCCGGACCGGTTCCGCGCCGACCACCGCGCGCCGCAGGCACGAGACGTCCAATCCCTGCGCGTCCTCCGGGCGGCAGCGGCGGGCCAGCCACTCGTACCCGGAGTCGGGCGCGACCGTCAAGCCCGCCCGGTACCGGTCGATCATCTCCGGCCAGAGCGCCGGGCGGGCGAGGAAGGCCGTCGGGGAGGCCGCCACGAGGTCCTTCCCCGCGAAGAGCGCGTGCAGGTACATGCCGACCAGCCCCATGTCGTGGAAGTGGGGCAGCCACCCGGCGGCCGCGCGGATCTCCGGCGCGCCGAGGCCCGCGGTGATGGCGGCGCAGTTGGCGAGGACGTTGCCGTGGGTGACCATCACCCCGCGCGGGCGGCTGGTCGATCCGGACGTGTACTGCAGGTACGCCACGTCGTCCTCCCCGGCGGCGTCCCCTCCCGGCGGGACGGCGGCGGCCGCGGGATCGGCCGCCGGGGCCTCGGTCGGCGCGCAGCGCACGCGTTCGCGCAGGCCGGTCCTTTCCAGCCACGCGTCCAGCATCGCCAGATTCGCCGCGTCGGTCAGGACGAGCCGGGCGCCGGTGTCGGCGAGGACGCCCTCGGCGCGGACGAACGCGCGCGGATCGAGCGCGGGGAGCGGCGCCGGAACGGCGATCGCCCCGGCGTACAGGCAGCCGAAGAAGGCGACGAGGAACTCGGGGCCGGTCGGATGCAGCAGGACGACTGGTTCCCCGCCCGCCCCCAGCCCGGCCAGTCGCGCGCCCATTGCCCGCGCGCGCCCGTCCAGTTCGGCGTAGGTAAGGCGGCGGGTCTCGACCAGTTTCCCGCCCCGGGAAGTGACGAACGCGAACGACCGTTCGTCCCCGTACCGCTCGCTCCGCTCACGCAGGCACCGCACGAGGTTCATCGACTCCCCTTCGGTCACGTAGCGTAATGGTATCGTCATGGAGAGCCATCGGCGGGGTCGGGAAACGGCCAAGCCGGGCAGCGACCGGGAAGGACGCCCGCGATGACGCGACCACTCGCCCCGTTGCGCCGCTTTCTGGTGCTCTTCGTGCCGGCCGTCGGCGCCCTCGCGGTGCTGGCGTTCGGGATGGCGCAGGGCGCGCTGCCCGCGTCGTTCGCGGTGTCGGGGCGGCAGATGCAGGTGTCGGCCGCCGAGCTGTCCGGGCGGGGCTTCGGCCTGCACCCGGCCGTCGTCCACTCGGCCGACGGCGGCGACCACCCCGTCATGGTGCTGACGATGCGTTCGGCGCGGGTCCGCGGGCTGTGCCAGTCCGCGCGCGTCGACACGCCCCTCGGCCGCTACACGGTGCGGCTCAGCGCGAAGGACCCGGCCCGCGCCTCGCAGATCACCGGCCTCAGCATCTCCGCCACCCGCGTCGACGCCGACGTCGACTTCACGTCCCTGCTGCTGAACCGGGACGCCGGCGGGCTCGGCACCGGCACCCCCGCCGACGGCTCCCCCGGCGACTTCGGCGTCGGCGCCGGGGGCTTCACCGTCACCGACGTCAAGGCCGACGCCTGGATGGTGGCGGGCGGCTCCTTCCAGGTGACGGGCCTGGACGTCTCCTTCGGACGCGACGTCCCGGCATGCTTCTGAGCCGCCTGCCCGCGCGCCGGCGCGCCGCCGCGGCGTGGCGGGCCCGCCGCCCCTTCGCCGCGGGCCTGCTGGTGGCCGCGGCCGGCGCCGAGATCCTGCTGGTGCCGGTGGCCGGCACCGGCCTGATCGTCCACACCGGCGTCGGCGGCTACGCCGCCTTCCTCCTCGGCCTCTTCCTCGTCGCGCTGGGCGCCGCCCTCTGGTTCGCGCCGGACCAGCGCGTCCCCGTCGCGCTCCTGACCGTCCTCGCCGCCCTCGCCGCGTTCGTCCTGACGAACCTGGGCGGCTTCCTGGTCGGGACCCTCGCCGCGATCACCGGCGCGTCCCTGGCCTTCGCCTGGACGCCGCCCGCCGACGACGGCTGACCGCGGGCGGCGCCCCGGCGGGCGCGTTCGGACGGGGGGTTCAGACGGCCGCGTCGGCGAGCGTCGTCAGGTCGGCGAGGATCTCCGACGCGGTGACCGGGTCCAGGTCGCCGAGGCGGAGGTGCGAGGGCGAGGCCCAGCGGTGGTCGTCCGGCTCGGGGGCGAGCCAGACGGTCTCGAGCCGCTGGGTGTCGCCGGTCGCGTCCACGGCGCCGACCGAGATCCCCGGGGACAGGTTGACGACGACGTGCCACGCGTCGGCCCGCCGGGAGATCCACCGCTCGATGCCGGCGTCCAGCGGCTGCCCGCGCTCCCAGCCGCGCCGCACGAGCGCCAGCACCGTCCCGAACGGGACGTCGAGGCCCTCGAACCGCTCCAGCCGGCAGCCCTCCCGCTCCGCCTCGGTCAGGACGTGGACGGGCCGGGCGAGCTGCTCGAACGGCTGCAGGATCTCGTAGTCGGCGAACACCTCCCCCCACGCGACGAGCTCGTCACCGAGGTGCAGCGGGTGCGCGATGCCCACGCGGGCCGATTCCGCGAGGACGAACGTCTCGTCGGCGGCGTCGGCGAACGTCCCGTCCTCGGCGACCCGGAACGACGCCGTCCCGCCGCCGTCCTCCGCGACCCACACCAGGCGCCGGGCGAGATGCCGGACGAGCGGGTGCCCGACCAGGTAGGTGCGGAACTCGGCGGCCGTCCAGCGCCGCCCGGTGACGAGCGCCCGTTCGAGGCGGAGCAGCGCGTCGGACGCGGCGCCGCGCACGTCCTTCTTGAGCGCGGCGAACGCCTTGTGCGCGGCGGGCGCCAGCTCGGGATCGTCCTTCGCCCCCGGCTTCGGCAGCGCCTTGCGCAGCTTGCCGGACTCGTCCGTCACGAACGGCTTGAGCTGCTCGTCGAACCCGACCGTGAACCGCCGCGGACCGTAGTCGAGCGTCATCGACCCGTCCGCGTCCAGCCCGAACGCCGGGACGAGCCGGTCCGCGAGCTGCTCGGCGGTGAGCCCGAGCCCGTCGGCCACCTCCTGCACCTTCTCCTGCGCGCGGGCCCGCAGCCCCTTGAACTTCACGTTCCGCGAGATCGAGTCCAGGTGCGACAGCGCCAGGTCGGTGCCGATCTCGGCGAGGACGTCCAGGCCGGTGACGGCGTACTTGTGCCCGCCCTCCCCCGGCCACGCCCGGATGACCGGGGTCAGCATCCGCACCGCCTCGTCGTCCCCGGTGCGGCCGAGCTGCGTCAGCGCCCACGACTCCTTCGACGTCGCGCCCGCGTCCCGCCAGCGGCGGAAGAGGGCGCGGCCGAACTCGGCGAGGGACACGGGGTCGGCGACGGCGAGAACCTCGTCGAGCAGGCCGGACGCCTCCGGCAGGCCGAGGAGCTCGATGAGGTTCCGCGTCTCGCGCGCCGGGATCGCACGCTCCCGGTCCTTGAACAGGACCTGCGGGAGCACGGACGGGTCCGCCCACGCACCCACCTGGGGCCGCTTGACCAGGCCCGTCCGCACCGGGTGGGCCGCCAGCATCGCGCGCAGCTCGCCGGACGCCTCCGGGCGGGCGGCGGCGACCGCGTCGGGGCCGTGCTCGGCGGCGAGCCGGCGCAGCACCCGCTCGGCCTGCCCCCGCTTCTTCGCCGCCGAGCCCAGCGCCCGCACGGCGAGGTACGGCACGGTGTCGAGCCCGTGGTGGTCGAGCCAGGCGTTCGCCACCTGCCGGCCGGGCGGATCGTCCCGGTCGAGCAGGTCGCACATGAACTCGGCGACACCGCGGCTCAGGAACGGCAGCAGCAGCCCCCCGTACCCGCCGGGATTCCCCTCGGCGTACCGGAGGACCTTCTCGACGGCCGCCGTCTCGTGCCGCGCCACCACGACCCGGTGCCAGTCCTTGCCGCCGCCCGCGAGCCAGGAGCCGTCCGCCAGCAGCGCGCGGACGTCGTCTTCGGAGCCGTGCAGCATCAGCGCGTCGAACGGGCGGCGCCCCGCCTCGATGAGGGGCTTCCAGGACGGGTCGTCCGGCGGGCGGACGGACGAGACGTCCGTCGCGAGCCACGCGTCGCGGAGCCCGTCCGGCCAGCGCGTCCGGGCGGGCGGCGCCGCGAGGTCCGCGCGGAACGTTCCCGCCGGCCCCTCCCACGGGGGCGTGACCAGCACCGCCGGGACGTCGGCGGCGGGCGCGTCGGGGACGCGGGCGGCCGCCTCGGTGAGCGGCTCGACGACCGCGCGCACCGCCTCGGGGAGGGACGGCAGGGCGGCGACGGCCGTGTCGAGGTGCGTCCGGACGTGGTCGCCCAGCGGCTCGGCGAGGCCGCGGCCCGCGAGCAGGCGCATGGCGCGCACCGGGAACCGCCGCGCCGCCTCCTGGAGTGCGCGGCGCGCGTACTTGTCGCCGGGGCGGTCCAGCAGCGCCTCGAACGCCGCGTCGGACGGCAGCAGCGCCACGGCCTGGAGGATCTGCTCGCGGTCGCGGCTGTCCAGGCGGCCGTGGTCGAGGTTCGCCAGGAGGAACGGCAGGACGTCCGGGCCGACGCCGTCGACGAGGGTGGCGAGCACCTCCCGGGTCGGGTCGCCCCAGGACAGGTCGACGCCCGCGGTGCGCAGGTGCTCGGCCGTCCCCGCCGAGCACAGGACGAGCGACTTGTTCATGCGGCGGTCGACGTCCGCGAGCGACTCCGCCACCCAGTCGTGCCGGTTCGGCACCAGGTAGGCGGCGAGGATCCGCGTCGCCGGGGTGGTGCGGTGCGGGCCGAGGCGTTCCTGCTCGGCGTCGCCGGCCGCGGCGAGCAGGCTCCGGACGCGCCGCAGCGGGAACGGTCCGGGCCGGTCCGGGTCCCCGTCGTCGCGGGTCGCCCGGACGGTGAACCGGCCGCGCCACACGCCGCCCCCGGCCGCCGTCACGACGGTCGTCCGGGACAGCTCGAGGAGGGCGCACCCGGCGAACCCGGGGCCGTGCGCGGCCGTCCAGGCGTCGACGAACGTGCGCCACACCGGCTGCTTGAGGTCCCCGAGGGCGCGCATCACGAGCTTCGCGATGACCGCGGCGCCCACCGGGTCGGGCGTCCCGTCCCGGTGCCGCCGGACGGCCTCCGCGATCTCCGCGGTCGGGCGGCCGCCCTCCAGCATCGCCTCGACGATCCCGTCGCTCCGGTCGACCAGCCGCGCGGCGGCCCCCGGCGCCTTCGGGTCGGCCTCGATCACGGGCGCGGGGGCGCCGCCGCGCCGGGGGTGCACGGACCGCAGCCACTCGTCCGGCAGGGCCGGGACGTCCTCGTCGGGCAGGGTCGGGAGCCGATCGTTCATGTGGCCTAACCGTAGAGGATCAAGCCGCCGAAAACGTCACGAACCGGGAGGTCAGACGGCGGCCTCGCGCAGCGTTTCGAGGTCGGCGACGATCTCGGACGCCGTCACCGGATCGAGCTCGCCGAACGGGGGCGGGGTGCTCCGCGACGCCCAGAACCGCCCGGGCGACGCCGCGAGGCGCACGTACTCGACGGTCTGCACGTCGCCGGTCGCGCCCGGTTCGCCGACGGAGAAGCCGGGGTCGAGGTCGATGATCGCGTACCGGTCGGCGCCGACGCGGCGGGACATGTACTCCTGGCTGCCGGCCTCCCCCGGCTCGGCGCGCTCCCAGCCGCGCTTCTCCAGCCCGAGGACCGTCCCGAACGGCGCCTGCAGCCCCTCGAACCGCTCCAGCCGCCCGCTCTCCCGCTCCGCGGCGGTCAAGACGTGGACGGGCCGGGCGAGCTGCTCGAACGGCTGCAGGATCTCGTAGTCGGCGAACACCTCCCCCCAGGACCCGAGGGAGTCCCCGAGGTGCAGCGGGTGCGCGATGCCCACGCGAGCCGATTCCGCGAGGACGAACGTCTCGTCGGCGGCGTCGGCGAACGTCCCGTCCTCGGCGACCCGGAACGACGCCGTCCCGCCGCCGTCCTCCGCGACCCACACCAGGCGCCGGGCGAGGTGCCCGACGAGCGGGTGCCGGACGAGGTGCGCGCGGAACGCGTCCGGCGTCCAGCGGCGGCCCTCGACCATGGCGCGTTCGAGGCGGCGGAGCTGGTCGGCCGCGACGGTCCG
The DNA here is from genome assembly GCF_040679555.1 of Spirillospora sp. NPDC052242. Taxonomy (NCBI): domain Bacteria; kingdom Bacillati; phylum Actinomycetota; class Actinomycetes; order Streptosporangiales; family Thermomonosporaceae; genus Spirillospora; species Spirillospora sp. NPDC052242. Next base: position 76,845 of record NZ_JBFAUZ010000019.1, on the reverse strand, counting down.
GACGTCCTTCTTCAGCGCGGCGAACGCCTTGTGCGCGGCGGGGGCCAGCTCCGGATCGTCCTTCGCCCCCGGCTTCGGGAGCGCCTTGCGCAACTTGCCGGACTCGTCGACCACGAACGGCTTGAGCTGCTCGTCGAACCCGACCGTGAACCGGCGCGGACCGTAGTCGAGCGTCATCGACCCGTCCGCGTCCAGCCCGAAGTGCGGGACGAGCCGGTCCGCGAGCTCGTCGAGGGACAGCCCGCGCGCCTCCGCCACCTCGGCGATCTTCTCCCGCGCGCGGGCCCGCAGCCCCGTGAACTTCACCTTCTGCGAGATCGAGTGCAGGTGCATCAGCGCGACGTCGGAGCCGATGCCCGCGAGGACGTCCAGGCCGGTGACGGCGTACTTGTGGCCGCCCTCCCCCGGCCACGCCCGGATCAGCGGGACGAGCCGCCGGACCGCCTCGTCGTCGCCGGAGTTGCCGAGCTGGACGAGGGCCCAGTTCTCCTTCGACGGACGGCCGAGATCGACCCAGTGGGCGAAGACGCTCCAGCCCAGTTCGGCGAGGGACGCGGGCTCGAACGCCGCGCGCAGCTCGTCCAGGCCGTACGGGACGGGCAGGGCCAGCAGCTCCAGGAGCCTCGGGAGGGCGTCCTGCGGCAGGGCGCGGTCCCCGCCGCGCAGCAGCACCTGAGGCAGCGCGGCCTGCCGCACCCAGTCGCCGATCGCGGCCCGCTTGACCAGTCCCGTCTGCGCCGGGTGCGCCGCGAGGAGCGTCCGCAACGCGTCCGGCGCGGCGGGGAACGCGGCGGCGACCGCGTCCAGGCCGTGCCGGACCGCGAGCCGGCGCAGCGCGTGCTCGGCGGCCCGGCGCGCCTTCCCCGGTTCGCCCAGCGCGGCCGGGGCGAGGTACGGGACGGTGTCCGTGCCGTGCAGGTCCAGCCAGGCGGCGGCCCCGGCCGCGCCCGCGCCCCGGCGGAACAGGGCGTCGGCGGCGGCCGCCGCGATCGGGGCGCTCAGGAACGGCAGGTACAGGCCGGCGCCGTCTCCCGGCCCGCTCGCCGCGCGGGACGCCAGGTCGTGGGCGTCGATCCCGTAGCGGGCGACGACGGGTCTCATCCACTGCTCGGCGTACGCGGTGCGCGCCATCCGCGGCAGGATCGGGCGGACGACGTCCTCCGGCCCGTACAGCAGGAGGTTGCCCTCTTGCAGGCGCCCCATGAACCGGCCCGCCCCGGCGGCGAGTTCCGTCCAGTCGGGTTCGGGGTCGAGCCGCCGCATGTCGCTCGTGTCGGCGGCGAGCCACTTCGCCCGCATCCCGGCGGGCCAGGCGATGCGCGGCGCGGGCGGTTCCAGGCCGGGCACCACGGGCCGCACCGGCCGCTTCCAGGGCGGCGGGGCGGTCAGGCACGCCGGAAGGTCGGCCGCCGGCGCCTCCGGGACGCGCCGCGCCGCCGCGGTGATCGGCTCGACGGCGGCGCGGACGTCGTCCGGCAGGTCCGGGAGCGCGGCCGTGACCAGGTCGGCGTTCGCGCGGACGTGCCCGTCGAGGAGCGCGGCCGCGTCGCGCCCGGCGGCGGTCGCCAGGAGGCGCAGGGCGCGGCGGGGGAACCGCCGCATCGCGTCCATCAGCGCGGCCCGGGCGTGCCGGTCGTCCCGCCGGTCCAGCAGCGCGCGGAACGCGTCGTCCGTCGGGAGCACGGCCATCGCGGCGAAGAGGCGCTTGCGGCCCTCGCCGTCCACCCGCCGCCCCTCGACCGCCTTCAGCAGGTACGGCAGCGCGGCCGGGCCGATGCCGTCGGCGAGCGTCGCGATCTCGCCGGGCGACGGCGAGGGCCGGTACAGGCGCGGCAGCACGGCGTCGAGCTGGGACGGCCTGCCGATCGAGCACAGCGCGACCGTCTCGAGCAGTTCCCAGGAGGTGCGGGCGGCGAGCAGTTCGTCGACCCGGTCCTGGCGCGCGGGGAGCAGGTACGCGACGATCCACGCGCCCGGCGCCGCCTCCTCGGCCGGCCACTCGACGGCGTCCAGCCGCTCGGCCGCCGCCGCGTACCCGGCGTCGTCGGCCGCCGCGAGGAACGCCCGCACGCGCCGCAGCGCCTCCTGGTCGGCCGGGGCCAGGGGGCGCGGCATCCGCTTCCCGTTGTGGAACCGCCGGTCGGCGGCCAGGGCTGCCTTGCAGCGCTCCGTGACGGCCTCGACGGCGAACGCGAGTCCGTGCTCGGCGACCCACGCGTCGACGAACGTCCGGAACGTCCGCCCCTTGCGCTCGGGCCTCCGCTCCGTCTTCACCACCGCCGCCGCGACCGCCGCCGCCCCGGCCGGGTCGGGCTCGCCGTCGAGGTACCGCCGGACCACGCCGGCGTCCCCCTCCACCGCCCGGACGGGCGATTCCTCCACGAGCCGCCGCGCCTGCCCCGGGTCGCCGGGCTTCACCGGCACGGGCACGCCGCCCCGGCGGGGGTGGACGTGCCGGAGCCACGCCGTCGGGAAGTCGAGCACGTCCTCGCCCGGCGTCGCGGAGCGCTGGTGATCATCCATAGCAGGACAACGTAGGGCATGCCGCCGACGTCACCGGGGCCACCGGAACACCCGGCGGCACCCCGATCACACCGCCGCGTCGGCCAGGGCCGTCAGGTCCGTGAGGATCTCCGAGGCGGTCACCGGGTCCAGTTCGGCGAAGGCGCGCCCCGTGTCCTCCCGCGGCGGCCACCAGTCGGGACGGTCACCGATCCAGACCCGCTCGATCACGTCGGTCTCCTCGATGATCGGCCGGTTGACGTTGAAGCCCGAGCGGAGGCTGATGACCACGCAGTACGACGCGGCCCGGTACTCCAGCCAGCGCTGGGCGCCGTTGTCCTGCGGGGCGCCCCGGCGCCAGCGGCGCTTCTCCAGCCCGAGCAGCCGCCCGGACGGCACCTCCAGCTTCTCGAACCGGGCGAGGCACCAGGCGGCGCGCTCGTCCTCGGTGAACGCGTGGACGGGCCGGGCGAGCTGCGCGAACGGCTGCAGGATCTCGTAGTCGGCGAACACCTCGCTCCACGCGGCGAGCCCGTCGCCGAGGTGCAGCGGGTGCGGGAGCCGGACCTCGGCCTCCTCGGGCGGGACGAACGCGTCGTCGCGGACGTCGGCGAACGTGCCGTCCTCCGCCAGGCGGAAGCCCGCGCCGCCGGACGTCCAGACCAGGCGGCGCACGACGTGCCGCATCAGCGGGTGCCCGGCGAGATGCTCGCGGAACTCGGCGGCGCGCCAGACGCGGCCGTCGAGCATCGCGCGTTCGAGCCGTCCGAGCTGCGCCGCGGCGGTGGCGCGCACGTCCTTCTTCAGCGCGGCGAACGCCTGGTGCGCGGCGGGCGCCGACTCGGGATCGTCCTTCACGCCCGGCTTCGGGAGGGTCTTGCGGAGCTTGCCGGACTCGTCGACCACGAACGGCTTGAGCTGCTCGTCGAACCCCACGGTGAACCGGCGGGGCCCGTAGTCCAGGACGAGGACGCCGTCACCGTCGAGCCCGAAGCGCGGGACGAGCCGGTCGGCGAGCTGGTCGCCGGTCAGTCCGAGCCCCTCCGCGACCTCCGCCAGCTTGCCCTCCGCCTCGCCCCGGAGCCCGCCGAACTTCGTCCCGCGGGCGATGCCGTCGAGGGCGCGCAGCGCCGCCTCGGTGCCGATCGCGGCGAAGACGTCCAGTGCCTGGACGGCCCGGTGGTGCAGGTTCCGGCCGGGCCAGTCGCGGACGATCGGGGCGAGCCGCGCGGCGGTCGAGTCGTCGCCGAGGAGGCCGAGCGCGTCGATCGTCCAGGCGTCCGCCCCGGGGGCGCCCGCCGCCTCCCAGCGCTCGAACAGCCGCCAGGCGACGTCGGCGAGGGCCCCGGGGGCGCAGGCGGCGCGGACGCCGGCGAGTCCGGGGTGCGGTTCGCCGGCTTCCGCCGACAGGGCGAGCAGGGTGACGAACGCCTCGACGGCGGCGGGCGGCAGCGCGGAGCCGTCCCGGAGCGGGACCTCCAGCCCCGCGGTCGCCCACTCCCCCGGGCGCGGCGGCGCGAGATGGGCGAACAGCCACCGGTCGCCGGGCTCGGTGGGAGGGAGGTCGGCGACGATCGGCGCGACGGCCACGCCGTGCTCCCCGGCGGCGCGGATCACCGCGTCCGCCGAATGCCGGGCCGCGAGGGCGCGCAGGGCGAGCCACGCGTTCGCCCGCGCGGTCGCGCGGGCGGTCGCGCGGGCGCCGAGGGCGGCGGGGAGGAGGTAGGGCACGGCGTCGACGCCGTGCCGGTCGAGCCACGCGCGGGCGGTGTCGCGCGCGTCCCGGTTCGCCGCGGTGAGCCAGTTCGCGACGAGCGTCGCCACCGCGCCGTCCAGGAACGGGCCGATCGCGTAGCCGAACAGGGCCGCCGAACTGCGGGCGGCGGCGACGACGGGCTTGACGGCGTCGGCGCCGAACCGGGCGGCGACCCCGCCGAGGCGCTCCGCGGCGTCGCCGTGGTCGAGGGCCGTGGGCTTCCAGCGCGCGAGGAGCGGCCGGACGAGCTCGTCGGGCCCGTGCCCGAGCAGCGTGAACTGGGCGTGCGCCGGCCAGAGATACCCGACGGCGAACCCGCGCGCGTCCTCTTCCCAGTCCTCCCCCGCCGGCCCCGCGCCCGCCGGGCCTCCGGCGCGGGACGTCCAGCCGTCGCGCTCGCCGGGCGCCCACTCCGCCCGGGCGGGCGGCGCCGCGAGCCCCTTGACGACGGTCCGCTCGGGCTCCCGCCACCCGGTCAGCCACGGCGGTCGTACGAGCACGTCCGGTACACGGTCCACGGTGTCCCCTCCGTCGGAAGATCGCGCTGGCCGGATCACCGTAGCGGCGCCCGCCGACAGCGGCGCTCGGGCGATGCGGGACGATGGCGGTCCCGCATACGAGGAGGTCAGAGTGGAGATCGGGGACGGGACCCTGGCGGTGGGCGCGGGACGCCCGGCCGCGGAGAAGTTCGCGCCGACGCTGCCGGGACCGGCGTTCGCCGCGCACTACCATCTGCCCGGCGAACCGGCCGGGCCCTACACCTACGGCCGCGACGCCAACCCGACGTGGACGCTGCTGGAGCGCGCCATCGGCGAACTGGAGGGCGGCGCCGAGGTGTCGGTGTTCTCGTCCGGGATGGCGGCGATCGCGGCGGTGCTGCTCTCCCAGGCGAAGGCGGGCGACGCGGTCGTCCTGCCGACGGACTGCTACCAGACGACGCGGTCCCTCCGGGAGCGGCTGGAGTCCTACGGCGTCGAGGTCCGGATGGGCCCGACGGCCCGCGACGCCCAGCTCGAACTGCTCGACGGGGCCCGCCTCATCTGGCTGGAGACCCCCTCGAACCCGAACCTGGACGTGTGCGACGTCGCCCGCATCGTCGAGGCGGCGCACGCGGGCGGCACCCTCGTCGCCGTCGACAACACCCTCGCCACGCCGCTCGGGCAGCGCCCCCTCGACCTCGGCGCCGACTTCTCCGTCGCCAGCGACACCAAGGCGATGACGGGCCACGGCGACCTCCTGCTCGGCCACGTCGCCACCCGGGACCCCGGGCTCGCCGAGAGCGTCCGGTGGTGGCGCAAGACGGTCGGCGCGATCCCCGGGCCGATGGAGGCGTGGCTGGCGCACCGGTCGCTCGCGACCCTGCAGCTGCGGCTGGACCGGCAGTCGGCGAACGCGCTCGCGCTCGCCGAGGCGCTGCGCGGCCGTCCCGAGGTGTCCGGGCTGCGCTACCCGGGGCTCCCGGACGACCCGTCGCACGCCCTCGCGTCCCGCCAGATGAAGCGGTTCGGCTGCATCGTGTCGTTCACGCTGCCCGACGAGGCGTTCGCCGAACGGTTCCTCGGCGCCCTCACCCTGGTGACGCAGGCGACGAGCTTCGGCGGCGTGCACAGCTCGGCGGAGCGGCGCGGCCGCTGGGGCGGCGACGCGGTCGAACCGGGGTTCGTCCGGTTCTCGGTCGGCGTCGAGGACACCGCCGACCTCGTCGCCGACGCCCTGCGCGCCCTCGACGCCGCCCGGACCTGACCGGCCGCCGCGGGGCTGATCCGGCGGCGGGGCGGGTAGGTAGACGGGCGTGACGAAACCGTTCGCCTCGTCCGCCGACCTGGACGAGAAGGAGCAGACGTTCGAGGTCCTCGCCGACGGCGTGTACGCGCTGACGGCCGAGGGCGACCCCAACGTGGGCGCCGTCGAGGGCGAGGACTTCGTCGTGTGCTTCGAGGCCCTGGCGACGCCGGTCGCGGCGCGGCGGTGGCTCGCACGGCTGCGCGAGCACACCGACAAGCCCGTCCGGTACCTGGTCCTGTCGCACTACCACGCGGTGCGGACGCTGGGCGCGAGCGCGTTCGACGCCGACGTGGTCGTGGCGCACCACCGGACGCGCGCGCTCATCGCCGAGCGCGGGGCGCAGGACCGGGAGTCCGAGCACCGCCGGATGCCGCGGCTGTTCGTCGAGCCGGACTCGATCCCCGGGCTGACGTGGCCGACCGCGACGTTCGACGCGTCGTTCACCGTCCATCTCGGGGGCGACCGCGGCGAGCTCGTCCTGCGGTACTGCGGCCGGGGGCACACCGAGGGCGACATCGTGGCGTGGCTGCCGAAGCACCGGATCCTGTTCGCGGGCGACCTCGTCGAGGCGCGGGCCGCGCTCTACACCGGCGACGCCTTCCACCGCGACTGGGCGGGCGCGACCCTCGACCGGGTCGCCGCGCTCGGCGCCGAGACGCTCGTCGGCGGGCGCGGCGCCGTCGCGCGCGGCCGGGAGGAGGCCGCCGCGGCCGTCGCGCAGACCCGCGAGTTCCTGCGGGTGATGATCCGCGAGACGTCGGCCGTCCGGCGGGACGGCGGCACGCTCAAGGACGCGTTCCGGGCGGTGCACGCGGCGCTCGAACCCCGCTACGGCCGCTGGCCGATCTTCGAGCACTGCCTGCCGTTCGACGTGGCCCGCCTGTGGGACGAGCTGTCGGGCGTGGAGCGCCCGCGCGTCTGGACGGCGGAGCGCGACCGGGCGGTCTGGGATGAGCTCCAGGGCTGACGTCGTCATCGCGGGCGCCGGGCCGGTCGGCCTCGTGACCGCGCTGCTGCTGGCCCGGTCCGGCGTGCCGAGCGTCCTGCTGGAGGCCGCGGACCGCCGCGAGACGACCGGGTCCCGCGCCATCTGCTTCCAGCGGGACGTCCTGGACGTGCTCGCCCGCGCCGGCTGCGGCGACGACCTCGTCGCCCGCGGCGTCACCTGGACGACGGGGCGCACGTACTACCGCGACACCGAACTGTTCGCGGTGACGTTCCCCGACCCGGGCGAGGGGGTCACCCCGCCGTGGATCAACATCTCGCAGTCCGAGGTCGAACGGCGCCTGTGCGACCTCGTCGCGGCCGAACCGCTGATCGACCTCCGCTACGGGCACCGGGTCGTCGCGCTGGAGCAGGACGACGCGGGCGTCGAACTGACGACGGCGAACGGGGCCCGCGTCCGCGGCGCCCACGCCGTCGGCGCCGACGGCGCGCACAGCACCGTGCGCCGCCTCCTCGGCATCGGATGGCCCGGCCGCTCGTTCGCCGACCGCTTCCTCATCTGCGACGTCCGCGCCGACCTGCCGTTCCCGAACGAGCGCCGCTTCCACTTCGACCCGGTGTGGAACCCGGGCCGCCAGGTGCTCGTCCACCAGTGCCCCGACTCCGTGTGGCGCATCGACTGGCAGGTCCCCGAGGACTTCGACCTGGACGCCGAACGGGCGTCGGGCGCGCTCGACGCCCGGATCCGCCGGATCGTCGGCGACGCCCCGTACGAGCTCGTCTGGACGACCGCCTACCGGTTCCACCAGCGGTGCGCCGCGACGTTCCGCGCGGGCCGCGCCTTCCTCGCGGGCGACGCGGCGCACGTCTTCGCCCCGTTCGGCGCGCGCGGCCTCAACTCGGGCGTCCAGGACGCCGAGAACCTCGCCTGGAAGCTCGCCTTCGCGCACCGCCACGGCGCGCCCGACGCCCTGCTCGGCACCTACGACGCCGAACGCCGCGCGGCGGCGCTGGAGAACCTGCGGGTGACGACCCGCACGATGGAGTTCCTGGTCCCCCGGACGCCCGAGCAGCGCGAACACCGCATCCGCACCCTGGAGCGCGCCCTGCACGACCCGGACGCCCGCGCGGCCATCGACTCCGGGAAGCTCGCCGAACCGTTCCGCTACACCGACTCGCCGCTGACCACGCCGTCCGGCACGTCCCTCCCGGGAACCCTCTGCCCGGACGCCCCATGCCTCCTCGACGGCGAACGGTCACGGCTCCGCCGCCTGTTCGGCACGAGCATGGTCGTCCTCGTCCCCTCCCGCCACGCGACCGCCGTGACGGCGGACGTCCCCCACCGGGTCATCGCGCTGGAGGACGTGGGCGCGGAGGCCGCACTGCCGCCGCACGGCGCGATCGTCGTCCGCCCGGACGGCCACATCGCCGCCGCCCTCCCCGCCTTCGACCCGGCCGCCCTCCGCACCGCCCTCCACCGCGCCTGCGCCCACCCCGCCTGAAGCGGTCACTGGGTCGCGAGGGTGATGCACTGGCGCAGGACCTCGACGGCCTCGGGGGCGCCGTCGATCCGGACGTCGCCGCCGCGGTTCCAGACCCAGCGCAGCAGGGCCTCCGGCGGGCCGGTGAGGGTGACGTCGGACGGGCCGTCGCCGGGGCCGTCGTGGACGTCGAACAGGTCCGGGCCCGTCCGGACGCGCCACTCCGCGCCGTCCGTCCGCAGCGCGTACGTCCGTTCGGGGGTGCCGCCGAGGACGCCGGTGAAGTACTCGCCCCACGTGGCCAGGCCGTACGCCACGCAGACCTTGAGCAGTTCGTCGACGCCGTCGGCGGCGAGGTCGGGCGGGACGGGTGCGGGCGGGCGCCCGAGGGCGAGTTCGGCGTCGATGCGGTGGATCAGCGTCTCGTGCGCCATGCGGCGCATCCAGAAGCCGACGGTCTGGTCGGGGGCGTACCAGGTGACGGCCGGGTCGCCGGGCTCGTGGGCGGTGAGCTCGGCGCGCAGGTCGGCGTAGGTGCGGTCGAGCAGGACGAGCGGGTCCTCGGCGGCGAGGTCCGGCGGGGGCCACGGTTCGGGCTCGGCCCCTTCGCGGACGGTGCGCGTCTTGTGGAGGTACACCTCGCCGACGTGGCGGGCCAGGTCGGCGACGGTCCAGCCGGGGCACGTGGGAACGGGAGCGGAGAGGCCGGACGCCGCGATCGCGCGGAACCGGGAGAAGTCGTCCTCAAGGTGGTCGAGGAAGCGGGCGTGGTCCATGCCGGGCAGTCCAGCAGGTTCCGCCGCGCCGATCAACGCGGCCGGGGAACCGGGGGCCGGGGGCGATCATCTCAGTCCCGTGGTGAGCGATGGGGACGGGCGGACGGGAGCGGGCGCGGAGGAGCTGCGGCGGCGGTACCGGGCGGCGCGGGGGCTCTGCCCGGACGAACCGGGCGGCGACAAGGCGCGGTACCTGGCCGAGATGGAGGCGCTGCACGCGGACGCGGAGGCGCACGGCGAGCCGGAGATCCTCTTCGAGATCCGGATCGAGTACGCGTACTCGCTGGGATTCAAGGGCTGGACGGAGCACTCCCGGGAGGCCGTCGCGCCGCGGCTCCGGGTGCTCCGCAAGAGCCTCCTGATGTGGCACGAGGCGCCGCACCGGTACGACCGGTCGTGCGTCGAGGCGATGTGGACGCAGTTCTACCGGCTGCTCGACTGGTACACCCGGTTCGATCCGGAGCCGGCCGACCGGACGCACCGGCTGATCGACGAGCTGGAACGGTACTGCCCGCCCACGCGGACCGCGGCGCGGTACGCGCTCGACACCGCGCGCATGCGGCTGGAGGCGCGGCGCGGCGACGTCGGCGAGGTCGAGCGGCTCTGGCGGCGGCTGCGAATGCAGGACGTGCCGGCGGAGCATTTCCTCCCGGACGGCCCGGCCCGGGGCGACGCGACCATGTGGACTCAGCTCGGCCGCCACGAACTCGCGATCGAGGCGATGGCGCCCGTGCTGGCCGGGCAGATCCCCGCGCGGGCGGGGGACGCGGCCGTCCTCCTCATGCCGTACCTGCACACCGGCCGGGCGGCGGAGGCGGTGGCGCTGCACCAGCGCACGTACACCCGGTCCGGGATGAAGCTGGAGGACGTCGCCGCGCACCTGGAGTTCTGCGCCCGCACCGGCAACGAGGAACGCGGGCTGGACGTCCTGCACCGCAACCTCGGCCGGATGGGGTACGGCTGCCGGTACGTCGTGGAGGCGTGGACGGCGGCCGCGGCGGCGCTGCTGTGCCGGCGGGCCGCGGGCAAGGGGCTCGACCGCGAGTGGGTCTGGCCGTGCGGGTGCGCCGACCCCGGCTGCACCGATCTGGCGATCTGGAGCTGGTCCGAACTCGGCGCCCACCTGCGGTGGCGGGCGGGCAGGTTCGCGCGCCGAGTGGACGAACTGAACGGGACGTCCTTCTTCGGGGAGCGGATCGACGCGCTCGTCCACGCCGAACCGCTGGTCGACGGGCTCGAACTGCCGCCGGACGCCGAGCCGCCGTCGCACCTGGCCGTCCCGCCGCCGTCCGCCCACCTGGACGCCGCCGACGCCGCGAGCCTGCGGGAGGTGCTGGAGCGGGCGCGCGGGGTGGAGGAGCCCATGCCGCGCATCGTGCTGACCCAGCGGGTGATGCAGAACGCGATGGCGGCGGGCGAGCCGGGCGTGCTCGCCGACGCGCGACTACGGCTGCTGGACGACCTGCGGGGGCTCGGGTGGCGCGGCTGGACCGGGCACCGGTTCTCGGCGCTGCGGGAGCTGTTCCGCATGCTCGACGAGCGGGCGGTCCCGGCGGAGCCGGATCGTCTCGACGCGCTGTGGCGGGCCGTCCCGGCCGTGCTGGACGAGTCGCTGACGCGGCCGGGGCCGCATCTGCGGCAGGTCCGCGACCTCCTCGACTCCGCGGAGCGGCACCACCGTCCCGGGACGGAGGACCTGCACCACGTCCGCTGGTTCCGCACCGAGGCCGCCGCCCGGGCGGGGGACGCCGCCGCGGCCCGGGCGGCGTGGGCGCGGTTCCGTGAGCTGCCGCCGGTGGAGCGGTACTCCGCGCGCGAGAACGTCCTGCGGAGCGCGGGATGGTGGCTCGACCTCGGCCGCGACGAGGAGGCGGCCGAGGCGATGGCGCCGCTCGCGGGCGACGACCGCGAAGACCTCCTGCTCGCGGTCCGCCTCCGGGCGGGACGGACGGCCGAGGCCCGCGAGCTGCACGAGCGCACCCACCGGACGGCGCGGAACGCCCCGGAGGTCACCGCGCACCTGCGGTACTGCGCGGACGCCGGGCTGCTCGACCGCGGCCGGGAGATCCTGCACCGGACGCTCGACCTGTTCCACGGTTCGGGCGAGGACGACGACTTCGCGTTCGCGGACATGCGGCTGTACGCGGCGGGGGCCCGGGTGTGCGAGCTGCTGGCGGAGGCCGGGCACGACGGGGCCTGGACGTGGCCCGCGGACGCGTGCTGCGAGCCCCAGGACGACTGGACGTACGCGCGGCTGGCGCGCGAGTGCCGCGCGTCCGCCGCCGAGGAGGCGCGCCGCTGGGAGGAGGTCCTCGGCACGTCCTTCCACACCCGGGCGGTCGCCGGGTGAACCCGCGGGAACCGTGCGGGGAAGGCGATCATCTCAGTGGGGTGATGACGAGTCGGGAACCAACGGGGGCGCGGAGCTTCAACGTCGATCTGCGCGGGATCGTCGACCTGCTGAGCCGGCACCTCTACAGCAGCCCCCGCGTGTACGTGCGGGAGCTGCTGCAGAACGCGGTGGACGCGATGACGGCGCGGGGCGCCGGGCCGGACGGGGCGGACGGGACGGACGGGGCGGGCGCGCCGATCCGGTTCGAGACCGGGAACGGGGAGCTGCGCGTCCATGACGCGGGCATCGGGCTGACCGAGGCGCAGGTGCACGAGCTGCTCGCGACGATCGGGAACTCGTCGAAGCGGGACGAGCTGGGGCTGGCGCGGCACGACTTCCTGGGGCAGTTCGGGATCGGGCTGCTGTCGTGCTTCCTCGTCGCCGACGAGATCGAGGTGGTGACGCGCAGCGCGGCCGTCCCGGACGCCCCGGCGGTCGTGTGGCGGGGGCACGCGGACGGGCACTACACCGTGGAGCCGGGGCACCGGGAGGAGCCCGGGACGACCGTCGTCCTGCGGGCCCGCCGGGACTTCGGGCACTGGCTGGAGGCGTCCACGGTCCGGGAGCTGGTGCGGCACTACGGCGCGATGCTGCCCTGCGACGTGCGGGTGGACGGGGAGCGGGTCACCGAGCCGGCGGCGCCGTGGGAGCGGGGCCGCGACGAGCTGCTCGGGTACGGGACGCGGGTGCTGGGCGCGGTGCCGTTCGACGCCGTCGAGCTGGAGGTGCCGGAGGCGGGGCTGCGGGGCGCGGCGTTCGTCCTGCCGTACGAGAGCAACCCGAGCGAGCGGGCGACCCACCGGGTGTACCTGAAGCGGATGCTGCTGGGCGACCGGGTCGAGGGCGTGCTGCCGGAGTGGGCGTTCTTCGTCCGGTGCGTCGTGGACGCCGGGGAGCTGCGGCCGACGGCGAGCCGGGAGCAGCTGTACGACGACGAGCTGCTGGCGGTGACGCGGGAACGGCTCGGCGACGCGCTGCGGTCGTGGCTGGTGCGGCTGGCGGCGACCGACCCCGCCCGGATGCGGGACTTCCTGAAGGTGCACTACCGCGGGGTGATGGCGCTGGCGGTGCACGACACCGAGATGCTGCGGATCGTGGACGAGCAGGTCCCGTTCGAGACGAGCGAGGGGAACGTCACGCTCGCGGAGCTGCGGGCGCGGCACCGCTCGATCCGGTACACGCCGCGCGTCGAGGAGTTCCGGCAGCTGTCGGGCATCGCCGCCGCGCAGGGCATCGCGCTCGTCAACGGCGGCTACGTCTACCACGTCGAGATCCTGAACCGGCTGCGGCGGCTGGACCCGGACCTGGACGTCCGCAGGCTGGAGACGTCGGAGCTGGCGACGCGGTTCGCCCCGGTGGGGCCGGGCGTGGAGTTTTCGGCCCGCGATTTCCTGGAGGCCGCGCGGCGGACCCTCGCGGGGCTGGGCTGCGAACCGCTGCTGCGGTCGTTCTCCCCCGCGTCGCTGCCCGTGGTGTACCTGGAGGGCGACCCGGGCGGGCACGGCGCCGACGACGACGCCGACGGCGTCTGGGCGGAGTTCATCGACACCGGGGAGCCGGAGCGGGCCGGGCCGCGGCTGGTGTTCAATCACCGCAACCCGATCGTGGCGCGGCTGACGAGCACCCCGAACGTCCGGGTCGTGGAGCTGTCGGTCGAGGCGCTGTACGGGTACGCGCTGCTGACCGGGAACCGGCCGCTGCGGCCGGACGACGTGGCCGGGGTGAACCGCGCGTTCCTCGGGCTGGTCGAGCACGCCGTCCGGGAGGGCTGATGGCCGCGCTCGACGGCGAGGAGCTGCGGCGGCGGCACAAGGCGGCGTGGCGCCTCGAACCGGGCAAGCCGGGCGGCGGCAAAGAGCAGTTCGTGGCCGCGATGGAGGCGGTGCTGGCCGACGCGGAGGCGCTCGGCGACCCGGAGACGCTGTTCCGGGTCCGCATCGACTACGGGTACGCGCTGCGCTCGAAGAGCTGGAAGGAGCGCTCCCAGGAGGTCATCGGGGAGGCGCTCGGCGTCCTCCGCAAGGCGCTGCTGATGTGGCACGCCGAACCGCACCGCTACAGTCCCGCGCACGTCACGGCCATGTGGACGCAGCTCTACAACGTCCTCGACTGGTACATCCGGATGGACGTCCAGCCGGCGGACCGCGTCCACCGGCTGATCGACGAGCTGGAGCGGTACTGCCCGCCGGAGCGGCGCTGGTCGCGGTACGCGCTGGACGACGCCCGCATGGACCTCGAGGCGCGCCGCGGGAACGTCGCCGAGGTGGAGCGGCTGTGGCGGAAGCTGCGGGTGCAGGGCACGCCGGAGGAGCACTTCGTCCCCGACGGGCACGCGGGCGGCAACGCGCGCATGTGGGCGCGGCTGGAGCGGTACGACCTCGCGATCGAGGCGCTGGCGCCGGTGGTGTCCGGCCGGATCCCGGTGCGGGAGGACAACGCGTACGAGACCGCCCTGCTGATGCCGTACCTGCACACCGGGCGGCTCGACGAGGCGGTGGCGGCGCACCAGCGCACGTACGCGCTGCCCGGGCTGACGTACGAGGACGTCGCCGCGCACCTGGAGTTCTGCGCCCGCACCGGCAACGAGGAGCGCGGCCTGGACGTCCTGCACCGCAACCTCGACCGGATCGGGTTCGACTGCCGGTTCGAGGTGCACCTGTGGACGGCGGCCGCGGCGGCGCTGCTGTGCCGCCGCGTCTGCGCGCTGGGGCTCGACCGCGAATGGTTCTGGCCGTGCGAGTGCGACGATCCCTCCGACTGCGACTACCTGCCGCTGATCACGTACGCCAAGCTGGGCGCGCAGCTGCGCTGGCGCGCGGTGAACCTGGCGCGCCGGATCGGCGAGATGGACGGGACGATGGACCTTCCGGAGCGGGTCGAGGCGCTGATCCTCGCCGAACCGGTCGTCGACCGGCTGGAGCTGCCCGCGCCGTCCGCGCCGCCCGCGCGGGACGCCGCTCCCCGGCTCGCCGCGCACCTGGACGTCACCGACCCCGGCGGGCTGCGGCGCGAGCTCGGCCGGGCGCGGGCCGTCGAGGGGGCGCGGCTGCGCATCGGCCGGACGCAGCAGGTGGTGCAGAACGCGACCGCGGCGGGCGCCGCGGACGTCCTCGCGGACGCCCGGTTCGCGCTGCTGGACGACCTGCTGGCGGAACGCCGGGAACGGTGGCGGCGGGACCTGTTCTCGACGGTGGAGGAGCTGCTGCGGCTGCACGGCGACCGTCCGGACCTGTTCGGCGCGGAACGGCTGGACGCGCTGTGGCGGGCGGTGCCGGTGACGCTGGACCGGGTTCTCGCGCGCACCGGTCCGCACCTGCGGCAGGTCCGCGACCTGCTCGACCGGCTGGAGCCGCGGTGCCGCCCGGGCACCGACGACCTCCACCACGTCCGCTGGTTCCGGACGCAGGAGGCGGCGCGGCGCGGCGACCGGGACGCGGCGCGGGCGGCGTGGGCGGAGTTCCGCGCGCTGCCGCCCGCCGCGCGGTACGCCGCGCGCGGGCCCGTCCTGCGGAGCGTCCGGTGGTGGCTCGACCTGGGATGCGACGGGGAGGCGTTCGCCGCGGCGGCGGCGCTCCCGGCGGGCGACGAGCGCGCGGATCTGCTGCTGCCCGCCCTCCTGCGGGCGGGACGGGCGGAGCGGGCGCGGGAGGTGCACGAGCGCGCGCACCGGACGGCGTCCGGTGCGGCGGAGGTCGCCGCGCACCTGCTGTACTGCGCGGAGACGGGGGCGCTGGAGCACGGGCGGGAGATGCTCCTGCGCGTCCTCGACCTGTACCACGTCACCGACGACGAGGACTGGGAGTTCGACCTGCTGCGCGCGTACGCGGGCGCGATCCGGGTGAGCGAGGGGCTGGTCGCCGCCGGGCTCGACGAGCCGTGGACGTGGCCCGCCGACGCGTGCTGCGAGCCGGAGGACGGCTGGAGCTTCGCCCGGCTGGCCGCCGCGTGCCGCGACTACCTCGGCGTCCACGCGCACCGCTGGGAGGAGGTCCTGGGGACGGCGTTCCACACCCGCGCCGCCTTCGGCCTCGCCGACGGCCGCACCGGAAAATACGGGTGATCCCGGGGCGGGCCGGACAGTAGTGTGCGCGCTCATGGACGATCCGCAGGCGCTTCTCGACAACGGCGACATCCCCGGGCTGCTGCGGCATCTGCGGGCGAACGCCGACGACATGGACCTCCGGGAGCTGGCGCGGCTCACCGAGGGCGCCGCCGCGGCGTCCGGGTTCGACGATCTGCGGGAGGCCGCGGCGGCCGTCGCCGGGACGGGCGGACGGCGCGGCCGGTTCGGCCGCGGCGGCCGGGGCGGGGAGCCGGGCCCGCAGGAGCTGTACGACTTCGGGTACGCGTGCGTCGAGCGCGGGGCGGCGGCCCTCGCCGTCCCGGCGCTGCGGGCGGCGCTGGTGCGGCTGCCCGGGGAGATCGGGCTGGTGCGGGAGCTGGCCGCCGCGCTGGAGCGGGAGCACCGGCACGCGGAGGCGGTCGCGGAGCTGGACGCCCGCGCGGCGCTGCTGGAGCCGTGGCCGGACCGGTACCTCCTCGCCTACAACGCGTTCATGGCCGGGGACGTCGCCCGCGCGGAGGAGGCGGCGCGGGGGCTGCCGGAGCCGGACGGGACGTGGGCGCCCGCCGCGGAGCGGCTGCACCGCATGCTGGCCCGGGCGCGGGCGGTCGGGGCGGTGTCGCCGCTGGACGACCGCGACCTGCGGGGCTGGCAGTTCGCGGTGGCCGGGGCGGTGCTGCTGACGCTGTCGCCGCACGGGTTCGCCGCCGGGATGACCGGCCGGTTCGCCTACCTCGGGGACGCGTACGCGCAGTGCCGCCGCAGCGTGGAGCGGCTGCGGCTGGTGCTCGACGCGGCCGGGCCGGCCCCGGACCGGGTGATGCCGCTGCCGGACCGGTCCAGCACCGTCCTCGGGCTGGCGGCCGCGGAGCTCCTGGGGCTGCCCGCGGAGCCGTTCGCGCCGGGGCGGCCGGGGTCGCTCGTCGTCGCCTACGACCTGAACGAGACGGACGGCGACGTGTTCGGCGGCCTGTGGGAGCGGGCGGAGGGGCAGGTGCTGTTCGAGCACGCCACCTGCTGGACGGACCCGCCGCCGATCACCGCGGACGTGAGCGGGCTGCTGCACCAGGTGGTCGTCCCGCCGTGGGGCGCGGGGCTGCGGGCGACGCCGGGCGGGGCGGTGGAGCGGGCGGAGCCGGACGGGCGTCCCGCCGAGGAGGTCGCCGCCGAGATCGTCCGGGCGGCGCCGGACGTGGACGAGGGCGACGGCGAGACCCCGCCGGACCCGGACGGCGCCCTGGCCGCGCTGGTCGCGGCGGTGCGGCCGCAGTGGCCGGCCGGGCCCAGGGAACGGGTCGGTTCGCCCGGGCCCGTGCGCAGCTCGCGATTCGCCTGACGGCCCCGGCGCCGGCCGCTCCGGTCGGCGCCGGGCCCGGTCAGCGCGGGGTCCGGACGGCGGCGTCCAGGGCGGCGACGGCCTCGGAGAGGGGGCCCGCGGGCAGCTCGCCGAAGCGCCGCGGCGGTTCGTCCGGGGTCCAGGCACGGTAGGGGCTGTCGACGAGCCGCACCCCCCGGACCGTCTGGTCGTCGATGCCGTACGACTCGTACTCGGGCAGACCGGGGTCGAGGTCCGCGGCGATGCCGCGCTCCCCGACGCGGACCGCGATCCACGCCCGGCGGCCCCCGTCCGCCGAAGCCTGCCGCCAGCCCCCGCGCAGCAGCGCCCGCACGCCCGCGGCCGGGAGCACGGCGCCCTCGAACCGGGCGAGGCGGTCCGCGCGCCGCTCGTCCTCGGTCAGGGGGTGGCAGGGGCGCCCGAGCTGCGGGAACGGCTGCAGGATCTCGTAGTCGGCGAACAGGCCCGACCACGCCTTCAGCTCGTCCTCGCCGAGGTGGACGGGGTGCGCGACGGTGATCTCGGCGCCGGGCGGGAGGACGACGGTCTCGTCGGCGGCGTCGGCGTGGGTGCCGTCCTCGGCGATGCGGAACGACACCCCGTTCGCCGCCCGCCACACGAGGCGGCGGGCGATGTGCCGCACGAGCGGGTGCCCGGCGATGTACGCGCCGAACTCGTCGGGCGTCCAGCCCCGCCCGTCGATCATGGCGCGCTCCAGGTGGGCGATCCGGTCGGCGCTGACGACGCGGACGTCGGTCTTGAGCCGCGCGAACCGTTCCCGGGCCGCCGCCGCGAGGGCGGGATCGTCCTGCACGCCCGGTTTCGGGAGGCTCTTGCGGACCCGGCCGTGCTCGTCGACGACGAACGGGACGAGCCGGTCGTCGAGGGCGGCCGTGAAGCGGCGCGGGCCGTAGTCGAGGGTGAGCGTGCCCTCGTCGTCCAGGCCGAGGTCGGGGACGAGCCGGTCGGCGAGCCGCTCGGCGGTGAGGCCCCGCGCCCCGGCGACATCGCCGAGGCGGTACCAGGCGACGCCGCGGACAGTCTTGGTGCGCGCCCGCATCGCGATGTCGTTCAGGTGCTCCGCCGCCGCGTCCCCGCCGATCTCCGCGAGCGCGCGCAGCGCGCCGCCCATCAGGTCGGCGGTGTCCGGTTTCGTCCAGCCGGCGACCAGCGGGGCGAGGCGGTGGACGGTCCCGGCGTCGCCGAACCGGCCGAGGGCGCGCATCGCGAACCCGTCGCGGGCCGGATGCCCCCCGTCCCGCCACGCCTCGAACAGCCCCCACGCGAACGCGGCGAGGGACGCGGGCTCGCAGATCTCCGGAATCTCGGCGAGGGCGTCGTCCACGCCGGGGAACTCGTGCGGGCGGCCCGCCATGGCGAGGAGCAGCACGAGGTTGCGGGTGGCGTCGGCGGGGAACGCGCCGCCGCCGTCCCGCAGCACCGGGCGGGGCAGCGCGGCGATGTCCGCCCAGGCGGGCGGCTTCGGCGGCGCGGCGGGGCGCTGCGCCGGGACGACGCCGGACGGCGCGTCGGCCAGCATCCGCTCGACGGCGCCGGCCGCCTCGTCGCCGTAGGCGCGGGCGGCGCGCACGACGAGGCCGGCGTCCATGGCGGCGACGTGCCGGAGCGCGTGGACCGCGTACCGGCGGGGCGCGGCCGCGCCGCCGAGGGCGTCCGGCACCAGGTAGTACCCGGCGGCGAGCGGGCCGTGCCGCTCGAACCAGTCCTCGGCGAGGTGCCGCGCCGTCTTCAGCTTGTAGAGCCAGTAGGCGGCCAGGCGGGCCGTGTCGGCGCCGAGCAGGGGGACGGCCGCCCAGCCGTTGCGGGCCGGGCGCGATTCGGCCATCTGGACCACGAGGTCCCACACGTCCGTCTCGTAGCGGGCGAGGAGGGGCCGCAGCCAGTGCCCGAAGCTCGCGTCGTCGCGGGGCGAGAACGTCGCGAGCAGGGGGCGGGCCAGGTGCTCGGGCGCGCGGACGAGCACGTCGGCCTGGTTGAAGGCCGCGCCCCCGTACTGGCCGAAATGCCGGTCGATCTCCGCCCGCCAGTAGTTCTCGTCCTCGGTGCCGGGAGGCGCGAGCCACTGCTCGCGTTCGCCGGGCGCCCAGCGGACGCGGCGTCCGGGCGGGGGTTCCAGGCCCTCGACGATGACCGCCTTCCAGTCGGCGGTCCGCTTCGGCCTGCGCAGCCAGGGCGGGTCGGTGAGGGCCTCGGGGAGCGTCGGTGTCATGGGAACTGCCTTCCGGTCAGCGGGCGGCGGCGGCGAGGCGGGCGAGGTCGGCGAGGATCTCGGACGCGGTCACGGGATCGAGGTCGCCGAACGTGAGGCCGGTGCCCCGGGCGGAGTGGCGTTCGCCGGGCCGGTCGGCGATCCGGACGCCGAGGGTCTGGTCGCCGAACTCGTCGGGGCGGTCGACGGTGATCCCGGGAGTGAGGTCGATGACGACGAACCGTCCGGTCCCGGCGCGGCGGGAGATCCGGTCCTCGACGCCCGCGTCCTGCGGCGCGCCGCGCTCCCAGCCCCGGTTCACCAGGCCGAGGACGGCGCCCGGCGGGATCTTCAGCCCGTCGAGACGGGCCAGCGCGGCGGCGGCCCGCTCGTCCTCGGTGAGGACGTGGACGGGGCGGCCGAGCTGCTCGAAGGGCTGCAGGATCTCGTAGTCGGCGAACACCTCGCCCCAGGCCGCGACGCCGTCGCCGAGGTCGAGCGGGTGCGCGACCCCGACCCGCGCGGTCTCGGGGAGGACGATCGCGTCGTCGGCCGCGTCGGCGAACGTGCCGTCCTCGGCCACGCGGAACGGTGTGATCGCCTGGCCGTCGTCCTCGGCGAGCCACACCAGGCGGCGGACGAGGTGGCCGACGAGGGGATGCCCGGCGAGCAGGTCGCGGAACTCGGGGACGGACCAGCGGCGGCGGTCCACCATCGCCCGTTCGAGCCGCGTGACCTGGTCGGCCGCGACCGTCCGGACGTCCTTCTTCAGGGCCGCGAACCGCTTGTGGGCGGCGGGCGCGAGGTCGGGATCGTCCTTGGCGCCCGGCTTCGGCAGGGCCTTGCGCGTGTCGCCGTCGCCGTCGGTGATCGTGGGCTTGAGCTGCTCGTCGAAGCCGATGGTGAAGCGGCGCGGGCCGTAGTCGAGGGTGAGGGTCCCGGACGCGTCGAGGCCGAAGTCGGGGACGAGCCGGTCCGCGAGCTGGTCGGGGGTGAGTTCGAGCCCGGCGGCGACCTCGTCGATCTTGTCCTGCGCGCGGGTTTTGAGGGCTTTGAACTTCACCCGCTGGGAGATGGAGTGCAGGTGCATGAGGGCCGTGTCGGTGCCGATCCCGGCGAGGACGTCGAGCCCGGTGACGGCCTTCGCGTGCCCGCCCTCCCCCGGCCAGGCCCGGATGACCGGCGTGAGGCGGCGGACGGTCTCGTCGTCGCCGGTCAGCGCGAGCTGGGTCAGTGCCCAGTTCTCCTTCGAGGGCGCACCGCACGTCTCCCACCAACGGAACAGCGCCCACCCGAACTCCGCCAGCGACTCCCGATCGCACAGCCCCCGCACCACGTGCACACCCGCGTACGCGGCGTCCGGCGTGGACATCGCCAGCATCGTGAGGACGTGCGCGGCGGCCTCGTCGGGCAGGGCGCGCGTCCGGTCGCGCAGGAGGAGCCGAGGGAGGACGCGCGGGTCGACCCACTCGTGGGACGGGATCTTCGTCGGGAGGTCGTCCAGCGGGTCGGCCGCGAGCAGCGCCTCGACCGCGGCCGCCGCCGCGTCCCCGTGGACGCGCGCCGCCGCGACGACCGGCTCCGGCCCGTGGCGGTCGGCGATCAGGCGCAGCGCGGCCTCGGCGGCACGGCGCGCCGCGCCCGCCTTGCCCAGCGCGTCCGGGACGAGCGCGGGCACGGCGGCGGCACCGTGCCGCGCGAACCAGGCCCGGGCCGTCCGACTCGCGGTCTTCAGGCGGACGAGCCAGTCCGCCATCGCCCGCGCGATCTCGTCGCTGAGCAGCGGCAGCAGGACCCCGGCGAGGTTCGCCGGGTTCGCGCGGGCGGCCGACAGCGCGGGATCGTGCGCGTCCGTCCCGAACCGTCCGACGAGCACCCGCATCCAGTCGGCCGTGTCCCAGGCGGCCGGGGGCTCCCAGCCCGCGAGGAGCGGCCGGACGGCGTCCTCGGGGCCCTTCACGAGGACGACGACCTGCTGGTGCGGGGGGATCTTGTCCAACTTCCCGGCCAGCTTCGCGAAGTCGAGCCGGTCGGACCACCGCCACAGGTAAGGCGTCCGGGACGTCCACGCCTCGCGCTCGTCCGGCTCCCACACGGCCGCGCGATGCCCGGTCGGGGCCAGGCCCTTGATGACGACGGCCTTCGCTTTGGCGCGGGGCCGCATCCACGGCGGCTCGGTCAGCAGCGGCGGCAGATCGGTGGCGGCCGGGACGCGCGTGTTCGCGTCGAGAATCTCCCGGACCCGCGTCCGCGCCGTGGCCGACAGGGCCGGGAGCGTCTCCTCGGCGAGGTCCGGATGGGACCGGACGTGCCCGGTGAGCAGCTCGGCGACCTGCGGCTCGTCGACCTCGGGCAGCAGCCGCATCGCCCGGGCCGGGAACCGGCGGGCGGCGGCCAGCAGCGCGGGCGGGACGCCCGGACGGCCGATCCGCTCGACCAGCGCCCGGAACGCGTCGTCCAGCGGCAGCGCCGCGAGGACCTCGAGGAGGACGCGGTCGCCGGCGAGGTGGTCGTCGTCCAGGGCGTCGAGGAGGAGCGGGAGGACGGGCCCGGGGCCGACGCCGTCCACGAGGGTCGCCAGGACGTCGAGCGTCGGGTGGTGGCGGTCGAGCGGCACGCCGAGCGCGGCGGGCTGGTGCGGCTCGCCCAGCGAGCACAGCAGCATCCACCACCGTTCCGGGGTGTGCCGGCCGGAGTTCTCGCAGAACTCCTCGACCCAGTCCCGCCGGGTCGGCGCGAGGTACACGGCGATCAGCCGCCGGAGGTGGTGGTCGCGCCGCCGCGCGAGCCCCTCGACGGCCGCCGCGTACTCGTCGTCGGGCGCGGCGGCGAGCCGGGCGCGCAGCCGCCGGACGGTGCCCTCCTCGATCCACGGTTCGAAGCTCGCGTCGGACGGGCGGCGCGGCCGGACGCCCGTCCACCTGAGCCCGCCGCCGCCCTTCGCCCGCCGTTTCCGGCGCGGGGGCTGGTGGGTGACGGCGTGCTCGGCGCGGAGCCCGCCCATCTCCGTGAACGCGCATGCGGCGAACGCGACGCCGTGGCCGGCCGTCCAGGCGTCGACGAACAGCCGGTCCGCCCTCTCGTGGTGCATCTGGCAGAGGGCGACGGTCACGAGCGCGACCGCCGCCGCGCCCCGCGGGTCCGCGTCGCCGTTCAGGTGGGCGCGGGCCGCCTCGGCGACCGCCGCGTCGGTGCCGGGGAGTGCGAGAACCTCCTCGATCTCGTCGCGCCGCTCATCGACGAGCGACCGCACGCGGTCGGCGGCGTCCCGGTCGGGAGCCGGCGGCGCCGGGACCGGCGGACGGTCCCGGCGCGGGTGCAGCACGCGCCGCCAGCCGTCCGGCATGGTGAAGGTGTTCTCGTCGCTCATTGCGGGTCCCCGGTCAGGTGGATCAGGTCGGCGAGGGCCTCGGACACGATGACGGGATCGAGGTCGCCGAAGCGGAGCGGCGGGGCGTTGTGCCGCCGGTGGCGGTCCGGCCGGTCGGCGAGCCGGACGTCTTCGAGCACCTGGTCCTCGAACTGGTCGGGCGCGCCGACGGGAATGCCGGGATCGAGGCCGACGACCAGGAACCGTTCCGGGGCGAGGCGGCGGGAGATCCACGTCTCGATGCCGTTGTCCAGCGGCGCGCCCCGCTCCCAGCCCCGGTGCACCAGGCCGAGGACGGCCCCGGCCGGGACCTTCGCCCCCTCGAACCGGGCGAGGCGTCCGCTCTCCCGCTCCTCACCGGTGAGCGCATGGACGGGACGTCCGAGCTGCGGGAACGGCTGCAGGATCTCGTAGTCGGCGAACACCTCCGACCACGCCTTCTCCTCCTCGCCCAGATGCAGGGGGTGGGCGATGCCGATCGGGGCGGTCCCGGAGAGGACGATCGCGTCGTCGGCCGCGTTCGCGAGCGTGCCGTCCTCCGCGACGCGGAAGGCCCGGCCGTCGTCCGTCCGCCAGACGAGACGGCGCACGAGGTGCCCGACCAGCGGGTGCCCGGCGAGCAGCTCGCGGAACTCGCCGAGCGGCCACCGGCGGCCCGTGACCATCGCCCGTTCGAGGCGGCGGATCTGGTCGGACGCGACCGCCCGGGCCTCCTTCTTCAGCTCCGCGAACCGCTTGTGCGCGGCGGGCGCGAGGTCGGGATCGTCCTTGGCGCCCGGCTTCGGCAGCGCCTTGCGCACCTTGCCGTCCTCGTCGGCGATCACCGGCTTGAGCCGCTCGTCGAACGCGACGATGAAACGGCGGGGACCGTAGTCGAGGGTGAGCGTGCCGGAGGCGTCGAGTCCGAAGTCCGGGACGAGCCGGTCCGCGAGCTGGTCGCCGGTGAGTCCGAGCCCGGCCGCGACCTCCTCGATCTTCTCCTGCGCGCGTGCCTTGAGCGCCTTGAACTTCACCCGCTGGGACAGGGAGGCCAGGTGGGTCAGGGCCGTGGCGGTGCCGATCCCGGCCAGGACGTCCAGGCCGAGGACGGCCTTCGCGTGGCCGCCCTCGCCCGGCCACGCGCGGATGACCGGAGACAGGCGGCGGACGGTCTCGTCGTCCCCGGTCAACGCGAGCTGGGACAGCGCCCACTTCTCCTTCGACGGTGCGTCGCACAGCTCCCACCGGCGGAACAGCGCCCACCCGAACTCGGCCAGGGACGACGGGTCGCAGATCTCGCGGACGACCTCCAGGCCCCAGTACGGGGCGCCCGGCGCCGACATCGCGAGCATGGTGAGGACGTGCGCGGCCGCCTCGTCCGGGAGGGCGTGCGCCCGGTCGCGGAGGAGGATCTGCGGGAGCGCCCGGACCTCGACCCAGTCGTGGGACGGGATCTTCTTCGGGAGGTCGTCGCCGGGTGCGGCCAGCAGCGCCTCGACCGCCGCGGCCGCCTCGTCGCCGTGCGCGCGGGCCGCCGCGACGACCGGTTCGGCGCCGTGCCGGTCCGCGATCAGGCGGAGGGCCGCCTCGGCGGCGCGGCGGGCGGGACCGGGCTTGCCGAGCGCGTCCGGGACGAGCGCGGGCGCGGCGGCGGCGCCGTGCCGGGCGAACCAGGCACGGGCGGTGCGGCCCGCGGATTTCAAGCGGACGAGCCAGTCCGCCATCGTCCGCGCGATCTCGTCGCTCAGCAGCGGCAGCAGAAGCTTTCCGGCGGACGCCGGGTCGCGGCGGGCGGCGAACAGGGCGGCGTCGTGCGCGTCCAGCTCGAACCGTCCGACGACGACCCGCATCCAGTCGCCGGGCTCCCAGGTGTCCGCGGGCTCCAGGGCCGCGAGCAGCGGGCGGACGGTGGCGTCGTCGCCCTTCGTGAACAGCAGCGGCTCTTGCGGAGGGGTCAGCTCACCGGCCGTGAAGTCCGCGGCGAGCTTCGCCAGATCCCGCCGGTCGGCCCCTCCCCGGACGTACACCGCCCGGCCGGACCACTCCGCGCGCTCGCCCGGCTCCCAGACGACCGCGCGGACATTGGGCGACGGCAGGTCCCTGAGGACGACGGGCTTCGCCTTGGCGCGGGGCCGTGTCCAGGGCGGCTCGGTCAGCAGCGGCGGCAGATCCGTGGCGGCCGGGACGCGCGTGTTCGCGTCGAGGATCTCCCGGACCCGCGTCCGCGCCGTAGCCGAAAGCGCCGGGAGCGTCTCCTCGGCGCGGTCCGGATGGGAGCGGACGTGCCCGGCGAGCAGCTCCGCGACCTGTGAGGCATCGGCTTCCGGCAGCAGCCGCATCGCCCGGGCCGGGAACCGGCGGGCGGCGGCCAGCAGCGCGGGCGAAACGCCCGGACGGCCGATCCGCTCGACGAGGGTTCGGAACGCGTCGTCCGTCGGCAGCGCGGCGAGGACCCCGAGGAGGAGGCGGAGATGGTCGACGCCGATGTAGCCGTCGTCGGCGGCGTCGACGAGGAGCGGCACGACCGGCTCGGGCCCGACGCCGTTCACCAGGGTCGCCAGGACGTCCAGGGCGCGGTCGTTGTGGTCGAGCGGCAGGCCGAGCGCGGCGGGCTGGTGCGGCTCGCCCAGCGCGCAGAACAGCATCCACCGCTCCGGGGAGAGCCGGGTGGCGGTCTGGCCGGGGTCGGCGCACAGGTCCTCGACCCAGTCCCGCCGGGTCGGCGCCAGGTAGGCGGCGATCAACCGCGGGTGGTGGCGGTCGCGGTGACCCGCGAGCCGCTCCACCGCGTCGGCGTACACGTCGTCGGGCGCGGCGGCGAGGCGGCCGCGCAGCCGCCGGAGGGCGTCCCGCTGGATCCACCACTCGAGCTGCCCGTCGGCCGGGCGGCGGAACCGGACGCCCGTCCAGGTCGGCCCGCCGCGCCCCCTCCCCCGCGGGGACGGGGCGGCGACCTCGTACTCGGCGCGGAGCCCGCACATCTCCGCGAACGCGCACGCGGCGAACGCGACGCCGTGGTCGGCCGTCCAGGCGTCGGCGAACAGCCGGTCCGCGCCTTCCCGGTGCAGCGCCGCCAGGGCGACGGTCACGAGCGCGACCGCCGCCGCGCCCCGCGGGTCCGCGTCGCCGTTCAGGTGGGCGCGGGCCGCCTCGGCGACCGCGGCGTCGGTGCCGGGAAGCGCGACGATCTCCTCGATCTCGTCGCGCCGCTCATCGACGAGCGACCGCACGCGGTCGGCGGCGTCCCGGTCGGGGGCCGGCGGCGCCGGGACCGGCGGACGGTCCCGGCGCGGGTGCAGCACGCGCCGCCAGCCGTCCGGCATGGTGAAGGTGTTCTCGTCGCTCATTGGGGGTCCCCGGTCAGGTGGGAGAGGTCGGCGAGGGCCTCGGACACGATCACCGGGTCGAGGCCGTGGAAGGACGGCGACTCGCGGGCGCCGTACCAGTGGTTTTCGGGACGCTCGGCGAGCCGGACGGAGTGGAACTCCTGGTCCTCGAACTGGTCGGGCGCGCCGACGGGAATGCCGGGCTGGAGGCCGACGACGAGATACCGGTTCGCGGCGAGGCGGCGGGAGATCCAGTTCTCCATGCCCGCGTCCTGCGGCTCGCCGCGTTCCCAGCCTCGGTTCACCAGGCCGAGGACGGCACCGGCCGGGGCCTTCGCCCCCTCGAACCGGGCGAGGCGTCCGCTCTCCCGCTCGTCGTCGGTGAGGCCGTGGACGGGCCGTCCGAGCTGCGGGAACGGCTGCAGGATCTCGTAGTCGGCGAACAGGCTCGACCACGCCTCCACGGCGTCGTCCAGGTGGAGCGGGTGGGCTATCCCGACCCGCGCGGTCTCCGGCAGGACGATCGCGTCGTCGGCGGCGTCGGTGAACGTGCCGTCCTCCGCGACGCGGAACGCGATCGGGCCGTCGTCGGTCCGCCAGACGAGGCGGCGCACGAGGTTCCCGACCAGCGGGTGCCCGGCGAGCAGGTCGCGGAACTCGCCGAGCTGCCACCGGCGGCCGGTGACCATGGCCTGTTCCAGGCGGCGGATCTGGTCGGACGCGACAGTCCGCACGTCCTTCTTCAGGGCCGCGAACCGCTTGTGCGCGGCGGGCGCGAGGTCGGGATCGTCCTTGGCGCCCGGCTTCGGCAGCGCCTTGCGCACCTTGCCGTCCTCGTCGGCGATCACCGGCTTGAGCCGCTCGTCGAACCGGACGACGAACCGGCGGGGACCGTAGTCGAGCGTGAGGGTTCCGGACGCGTCGAGGCCGAGGTCGGGGACGAGCCGGTCCGCGAGCTGGTCGGGGGTGAGTTCGAGCCCGGCGGCGACCTCGTCGATCTTGTCCTGCGCGCGTGCCTTGAGGGCCTTGAACTTCACCCGCTGAGAGATGGAGTGCAGGTGCGCGAGGGCTGTGTCGGTGCCGATCCCGGCGAGGACGTCCAGCCCGGTGACGGCCTTCGCGTGGCCGCCCTCGCCCGGCCACGCGCGGATGACCGGAGACAGGCGGCGGACGGTCTCGTCGTCCCCGGTCAGCGCGAGCTGGGTCAGCGCCCAGCCGTCCTTCGAGGGCGCACCGCACGTCTCCCACCAGCGGAACAGCGCCCACCCGAACTCCGCCAGCGACTCCCGATCGCACAGCTCCCGCACCACGCGCACACCCGCATACGGGGCGTCCGGCGTGGACATCGCCAGCATCGTGAGGACGTGCGCGGCGGCCTCGTCCGGGAGGGCGCGCGTCCGGTCGTCGCGGAGCAGGATCTGCGGCAGCATCCGGGGCTCCGCCCAGCCGACGGACGGGATCTTCTTCGGGAGGTCGTCGAGCGGGTCGGCGGCGAGCAGCGCCTCGACCGCGGCCGCCGCCGCGTCCCCGTGGACACGCGCCGCGGCCACGACCGGCTCCGGCCCGCGGCGGTCGGCGATCAGGCGCAGCGCGGCCTCGGCGGCGCGGCGCGCCGCGCCCGCCTTGCCCAGCGCGTCCGGGACGAGCGCGGGCACGGCGGCGGCACCGTGCCGGGCGAACCAGGCCCGGGCCGTTCTGCTCGCGGTCTTCAGGCGGACGAGCCAGTCCGCCATCGTCCGCGCGATCTCGTCGCTGAGCAGCGGCAGCAGGAGCTCCGCGACCGCCGCCGGGCTGCGGCGAGCGGCGAACAGGGCGGCGTCGTGCGCGTCGAGCTCGAACCGTCCGACGACCACCCGCATCCAGTCGCCCGTCTCCCAGTCGTACGACGGTTCCCAGCCCGCGAGCAGCGGGCGGACCGTGCCGTCCGCGCTCCTCGCGAACAGGATCGTCTGCAGATGCGGCTTCAGTTCACCGGCCGTGAACCGCGCGGCGAGTTCCGCCGGGTCCTGCGGGCCCGCCCAGTGCTCGACGGGCACCGGCCGGCCGGTCCACTCCTCGCGCTCGCCCAGCTCCCAGGCGACCGCGCGGACACCGGACGGCGGCAGGTCCTCGATGACGACGGGCTTCGACTTCGCGCGGGTCCGCGTCCACGGCGGCTCGGTCAGCAGCGGCGGCAGATCCGTGGCGGCCGGGACCCGCGTGTTCGCGTCGAGAATCTCCCGGACCCGCGCCTGCGCCGGGCCGGACAGCGCCGGGAGCGTCTCCTCGGCGAGATCCGGATGGGACCGGACGTGCACGGCCAGCAGGTCGGCGAGCTGCGGGGCGTCGGCCTCGGGCAGCAGCCGCATCGCCCGGGCCGGGAACCGGCGCGCCGCGGCGACCAGCGCGGGCCGGACGACCGGGCGCCCGGCCCGGTCGGCGAGGGCCCGGAACGCGTCGTCCAGCGGCAGCGCCGCGAGGACGTCGAGAACGGTGCGCATCTGGTCGAGGGGGATGTACTCCTCGTCCGCCGCCTCGACGACGAGCGGGAGGACGGCCTCGGGGCCGACGCCGTCCACCAGGGTCGCCAGCACGCCGAGGTCGCGGTCGGCGTAGCCGAGCGGCAGGCCGAGCGCGGCGGGCCGGTGCGGGCGGCCCAGGGCGCAGAACAGCATCGACTGGCTTCGGGCGTCGCCGATCGTGATGCGGGCGGGGTCCGCGCAGAGGTCCTCGACCCAGTCCTCGCGGGTCGGCACGAGGTAGGCGGCGATCAGCCGCTGCAGTTCGTGTCCCCGCCGCCGTCCGAGTCCCTCGACCGCCGCCGCGTAGACGTCGTCCGGCGCGGCGGCGAGGTGGGCCCGCAGGCGCCGGACGGCGTCCGGCTCGACCCACCATTCGAGCTGCGCCTCGTCGGGGCGGCGCGGCCGGACGCCCTGCCAGCCGAGGCCGGTCCCGATCTCCGTGTGGTCCGCGAAATGCCGAACGGTGGCGCTCTCGACCACGTAGTCCGCGCCGATCGCGTGCAGCTCCGCGAAGGCGCACGCGGCGAACACGACGCCGTGCTCCGCGATCCAGGCGTCGATGAACGACCGCTTCCCGGTGTCGCGAGACGCCCGCTTCAGCGCGAGGGCCACGAGCGCGACCGCCGCCGCGCCCGCGGGGTTCGCCGCGCCGCGCAGGTGCGCGCGGGCCGCCTCGGCGATCGCCCGGTCGGTACCGGGCAGGCCGAAGACCATGTCCATGTCGGCACGGCCGTCGTCCACCAGCGCCCGAACGGAGGCGACGTCGTCCGGGCCGGGTCCGGGCGGTGCCGGGACGGGCGGGCGGTCGCGGCGGGGGTGCAGCGCGCGGCGCCAGCCGCTCGGCATGGTGAAGGCGTTCTCGTCGCTCATGCGAATTCCCGTGTCGGTCGGACGAGGTCGGTGACGGGCGTGCTCGCGCCGCTCATCCGCCCGTCGCCTCCGCTCGGCCGGTCAGGCGGACGAGGTCCGCGAGGACCTCGGAGACGACGGCGGGATCGAGGTCGGCGAACCGGAGGGACGCGGGCTCGTCCGGCCGGTGGGGGTCGCGGTCGGCGGCGACGCGGACGTCGGTGAGCGTCTGCGTCTCGCCGAGCAGGTCGGGGTCCCCGGCGGGGATGCCGGGGGCGAGGGAGACGACCAGGTACCGGCCGGGGGCGAGTTCGCGGGACACGCACCGCTCGACGCCCGCCTCCAGCGGCGTCCCGCGCTCCCAGCCGCGCCCGGTGAGGCCGAGCAGCGCACCGACGTGGACGTCCGCGCCCGTGAACCGGGGCAGCCGTCCGCCGTCGCGCTCGTCGGGGGCGATCATGTGGGTCGGACGTGCGAGCTGCTCGAACGGTTGCAGGATCTCGTAATCGGTGAACACCTCCGTCCACGCCTTCACCTCGTCGCCGAGGTGGACGGGATGGGCGACGCCGACCCTCGCGGTCTCCGGCAGGACGATCGCGTCGTCGGCCGCGTCCGCGAACGTGCCGTCCTCGGCGACGCGGAACGCGACCGGGCCGTCGGCGTCGCCGTCCTCGGCGAGCCAGACCAGGCGGCGGACGAGATGCCCGACGAGCGGGTGCCCGGCGAGGTGGTCGCGGAACTCGGGGAGCGTCCAGCGGCGGCCGGTGACCATGGCCCGCTCGAAGCGGCCGATCTGGTCGGCCGCGACCGTCCGGACGTCCTTCTTCAGGCCCGCGAACCGCTTGTGGGCGGCGGGGGCAAGGTCGGGGTCGTCCGCCGCGCCCGGTTTGGGCAGGGCCTTGCGGACCTTGCCGTCCTCGTCGGCGATCACCGGCTTGAGCTGCTCGTCGAACCCGACCACGAACCGGCGCGGACCGTAGTCGAGCGTCAGCGTGCCCGACGCGTCCAGGCCGAAGTCCGGGACGAGCCGGTCCGCGAGCTGATCGGCCGTCAACTCCAGTTCGGCCGCGAGCTCCTCGATCTTCTCCTGTGCGCGCGTCTTCAAGCCCTTGAACTTCACCCGCTGCGCGATCGAGTTCAGGTGCAGCAGCGCGGTCTCGGTGCCGATCCCGGCCAGGACGTCCAGCCCGGTGACGGCCTTCGCGTGGCCGCCCTCGCCCGGCCAGGCGCGGATCACCGGCGCGAGCCGCCGCACCGTCTCGTCGTCCCCGGTCAACGCGAGCTGGGACAGCGCCCAGCCGTCCTTCGAGGGCGCACCGCACATCTCCCACCAGCGGAACAGCGCCCACCCGAACTCCGCCAGCGACTCCGGATCGCACAGCTCCCGGACCACCCGCACGCCCGCGTACGGGGCGTCCGGCGTGGACATCGCCAGCATCGTGAGGACCTGCGCGGCGGCCTCGTCCGGCAGTGCGTGCGTCCGGTCGCGCAGGAGGAGCGGCGGCAGCACGCGGACGTCGATCCAGTCGACCGGCGGGATCTTCGTCGGGAGGACGTCGAGCGGGTCGGTCGACAGCAGGGCCTCGATGCCGGCCGCCGCCGCGTCGCCGTGGACGCGCGCCGCCGCGACGACCGGCTCCGCGCCGTGCCGGGACGCGACGAGCCGCAGGGCCTCCTCGGCGGCGCGCCGGGCGGGGCCCGCCGCGCCGAACGCGTCGGGGACGAGGGACGGCGCGGCGGCGGGGCCGTGCCGGACGAACCAGGCGCGGGCCGCGGGCCGCACCCGCTTCGGCCGCAGCCAGCCCGCCATCGACCGCGCGATCTCGTCGGACACCAGCGGCATCAGGTATCCGGCGAGCCCGGCCGGGTCGCGGCGGACGGCCGACAGCACGGGGTCGTGGACGAGCGTCCCGAACCGCGCGACGAGCGGCGGCAGCCAGTCGTGCACGCTCCAGATCTCCCGGGGCTCCCAGCCGTCCAGCAGCGGGAGCACCAGCTCGTCGGGGCCCTTCACCAGGAGCCGGTCCTGGACGTACTGGCCGCACGTCCCGGCCCTGAACCGCGCGGCGGCGTCCGCGTAGTCGATCTCCTCGCCGAGCTGCCGCCAGCGGGCGGGCTCCCGCGCCCACTCCTCTCGCTCGCCCGGCCGCCAGGCGATGTCCCGGACACCGGGCGGCGCCAGGTCCTTGACGACGACGGGTGCCGCGGCGGCCCCGGGACGGGTCCACGGCGGCGCGGTCAGCAGCGGCGGCAGGTCCGCGGGGCTCGGCGGGCGGGTGCCCGCGTCCAGGACGGCCCGGACGGCGTCCCGGGGGCCGGGCGGGAGCGCGGGGAGCGTCCGCGCGGCGAGGTCCGGGTGGGTGCGGACGTGCGCGGCCAGCAGTTCGGCGGCGCGCGGCGCCGTCGCCTCCGGCAGCAGCCGCAGCGCCCGGACCGGGAAGCGGCGGGAGGCCGCCAGCACGGCGGGCGGGACGGCCGGACGTCCCATGCGCGCGGCGAGCGCCCGGAACGCGCCGTCCACGGGGAGCACGGCGAGCATGCCGCTCAGCTCGCGGACCGCGTCGGGCGCGGTCGCGCCGTCCAGCGCCGCGGCGAGGAGCGGGACGACGGCCTCGGGGCCGACGCCGTCCACGAGCGTCGCGACGACGTCGAGCCGCTGGTCGAAGGGGTCGAACGGCAGCGCCGTCGCCTGGTGCGGGTGGCCGAGCGCGCACAGCGCCAGCCACCGCTGGTAGGCGTACCGGGCGGAGGCCCGGTCGGGGAACGCGCACACCTCCTCGACCCAGTCCTCGCGGGTCGGGACGAGGTAGGCGGCGACGATGTCCTGCAGGGGGTCGCCGCGGTGCTCGCCGATGCCCGCGACGGCCGCGGCGTACACGTCGTCCGGGGCGGCGGCGAGATGGGCGCGCAGCCACCTCGCGGGCTCCCCGCCGACGCGGAAGCCCAGGGACGCGTCGGCGGGGAGCCGGCGAACGCCCGTGTCGGACGCGTCGAGGCCGGCCCACGCCGTGAACGCGGCCGCGGCGAACGCGGCGCCGTGCTCGGCGAGCCACGCCTCGGCGAACGCGGGCTCCCGCACGTCCCGGTCGACGGTGGCGGCGACCGCCGCGGCGCCGAGCGGGCTCGCGTCGCCGCGCAGGTGCGCGCGTCCGGCCGCCGCGATCTCCGGGTCGCCGCCGGGCGACGCCAGGGCCCGCTCGATCTCCGCGCGGGCGCCGTCCACGAGGGAGCGGGCCCGGTCCACCCGTTCCGGGTCGGGCGGGGACGGCGCCGGCCCGCCGGGACGGTCGCGGCGCGGGTGCAGGACGTCCCGCCACTCGTCCGGCACGGCCGGAGTGCTCTCGTCCGTCACCGGGCCGCCTCCTCCGCGGCGAGCCCGGTCAGCTCGGCGAGCATCTCGGAGACGGTGACGGGGTCGACGTCGCCGAGGCGCAGCCTCGGCTCGGGGCTCCCCTTCGGGGACTCGTACGGGACCCCGGCGAGCCGGACGTCGACGAGGATCTGGTCGCCCATCTCGTGGGGGTCGCCGACATAGAAGCCGGGTTCGAAGGTGACCACGAGGTGCCGGTCGCCGGGCAGCGGGCGGGAGATCCAGCGTTCGAGGCCGACCTCCATCGGCGCGCCGCGCTCCCAGCCGCGCCGGGCCAGGCCGAGGAGGGCGGCGACGTCCGCCCTGCGGCCCTCGAACCGGGCCAGGCGTCCGCCTTCGCGCTCGTCGTCGGTGAGGGCGTGGACGGGACGGGCGAGCTGCTCGAACGGCTGCAGGATCTCGTAGTCGGCGAACAGGGCCGCCCACGCGGGCAGCGCGTCGGCCAGGTCGACGGGGTGGGCGACGCGGACGGCGGCGCCCTCGGGGACGGTGACGCTCTCGTCGGCGGCGTCCGCGAACGTGCCGTCCTCGGCGACGCGGAACGCGACCGGGCCGCCGCCGTCGCCGCCGTCGGCATCGTCCTCGGCGAGCCAGACCAGGCGGCGGACGAGATGCCCGACGAGCGGATGCCGGGCGAGATGGTCGCGGAACTCCGCGACCCGCCACCGCCGCCGGGACGCCATGGCCGCTTCCAGCCGGCCGATCTGGTCGGTCGCGACCGCGCGCACGTCCTTCTTCAGCTCGGCGAACCGCTTGTGGGCGGCGGGCGCGAGGTCGGGGTCGTCCGCCGCGCCCGGCTTGGGCAGCGACTTGCGGACCTTGCCGTCCTCGTCGGCGACCGTCGGCCTCAGCAGCTCGTCGAACCCGACCACGAACCGGCGCGGGCCGTAGTCGAGCGTCAGCGTGCCCGACGCGTCCAGGCCGAAGTCCGGGACGAGACGGTCCGCGAGCTGATCGGCCGTCAACTCCAGTTCGGCCGCGAGCTCCTCGATCTTCTCCTGCGCGCGCGCCTTGAGCCCCTTGAACTTCACCCGCTGGGAGATCGAGTGCAGGTGCATCAGCGCGGTCTCGGTGCCGATCGCGGTGAGGACGTCGAGTCCGGTGACGGCCCTCGCGTGGCCGCCGTCGCCCGGCCAGGCCCGGATCACCGGCGCGAGCCGCCGCACCGTCTCGTCGTCCCCGGTCAACGCGAGCTGGGTCAGCGCCCAGTTCTCCTTGGACGGCGCGCCGGTGAACTCCCACTCGCGGAACAGCGCCCACCCGAACTCCGCCAGCGACTCCGGGTCGCACAGCTCCCGGACGACCCGCACGCCCGCGTACGCGTCGTCGAGCCGGGACATCGCGAGCATGGTCAGGACGTGCCGCGCCGCGTCGTCCGGAAGCGCGTGCCCGCGGTCGCGCAGCACGATCTGCGGGAGGACGCCGAGCTCGACCCACCCGACGTCCGGAATCTTCTTGGGCAGGTCGTCCAGGGGGTCGGCGGCGAGCAACGCCTCGACCGCGGCGGCCGCCCGGTCCCCGTGCACGCGGGACGCCTCGACGACCGCCGCCGGCCCGTCGTGCCCGGCGACGAACCGGAGGGCGTGCTCGGCGGCGCGGCGGGCGGGGCCCGCCTTCCCGAGCGCGTCCGGGACGAGCGACGGCGCGGCGGCCGCGCCGTGCCGGCGGAACCAGGCGCGGGCCGTCCGCCCTGCGGTCTTGAGGCGGACAAGCCAGTCCGCCATCGTTCGCGCGATCTCGTCGGTGCGGAGCGGCAGCACGTACCGGCCGAAGGCGTCCGGGTTGTGGCGGGCGAGGTGCAGGGCGGGGTCGCACGCGTCCAGTTCGAGGCGCGCGACGAGCGCCGGCAGCCAGGTGTCCGCCAGCCACGGGTTCTCGGGCTCCCAGCCCTTCATAAGCGGCCGCAGCAGCTCCTCGGGCCCCACCGCCAGGAACTCGGCCGTCCGCAGCGGGGAGTGGCCGCCGCGCGGGAAGTTCGCGGCCGCCTCGGCGAAGTCGGCGTCCGTGCGGCGCCACCCGTCCGGAACCTCCGCCCGCCAGGCGTCGCGCTCGCCGGGCGCCCAGGCGACCGCGCGGACGCCGGGCGCGGACAGGCCCGCGACGACGGCCGGTTTCGCGCCGGCGGCGGCGCGGGTCCACGGCGGCTCGGTCAGCAGCGGCGGCAGCTCCGCGGGCGCCGGACGGCGCTCGAGCATCGACCGGACCGCCGCCCGCCGCCCCGCCGGGAGGTCCGCCGCGACCCGCTCCGCGACGGCCGGGTGCCTGCGGACGTGCTGGGACAGGACGTCCGCGGCGAGCCGCGACGACGAGGCCGACAGCAGCCGCACCCCCCGTTCGGGGAAGCGCTCGGCGGCCTCCCGGAGCGCGTCGCGGAGGCCGGGACGGCCGAGCCGGGACACGAGCGCCTGGAAGGCGTCGTCCACGGGCAGCGGCACGAGGAACGCGAGCGGCAGCCGGTCGCCGCTCGACCGGGCGTCCAGCGCCTCGGCCAGGAGCGGCACGACCTCCGCGGGCCCGAAGGCGTCGATCAGCGTCGCGAAGACCTCGTAGTCGTACTGCCGGCCGACCCGGCGCCCCATCGCCGCGAGCTGGTGCGGCCGGCCGAACGCGCAGTACAGCATCCACTCCTCGGAAAGGCCGAAGCGCTCCGGGAAGCCGGGGGTGTTCGCGCACAGGTCCTCGCCCCAGTCCTCGCGGGTCGGCAGCAGGTAGGCGGCGAGCATCCGCTGCCAGTCGTGCCGGCGGGCGCCCTCCAGCCGTTCGGCCGCCTCGGCGTACACGTCGTCGGGCGCCGCGGCGAGGCGGCCCCGCAGCGACCGGGCGGCCTCCCGCGAGAACCCTTCGCTGCCGTACATCGCGGGGGCGGGGCGGTGGCCGGCGCCGTACAGGTCGCCCTGCCGCGGGGCCGCGAGCACGATCCCGGCCATCTCGGTGAAGGCGTGCGCGGCGAACGCGACGCCGTGTTCGGCGACGAGCGCGTCGGCGAACAGCGCCTCGACGGACGGGCCCTCCGGCGGGCCGCTGGACCGTGTGGACAGCCCGCTCAGCCGGACGGCGGCGAACACGACCGCCGCCGCGCCGAGCGCGTCCGGCTCGCCGCCCAGGTGCGCGCGTGCGGCGGCGGCGATGTCCGGGGCGGTGCCCGGGTGGTCGATGACCGCGCGGACGCCGTCGCGGACGCCGTCCATGACGGCGCGCACACGCTCGACGGCCGCGCCGGGCGCGGGCGGCTCCGGGACGTGCCCGCCGCCGCGTCGCGGGTGGACCGCCTCCCGCCAGGCGTCCGGCATGATCAGCGTGTTCTCGTCGGTCATCGGGGCGTTCCGTCCGTCGCTTCGGTCAGGTGGGCCGGGTCGGTGAGGAGCTCGGAGCCGAGCACGGGGTCGAGGTCGCCGAGGAGGTCGGGCGCGCCGGCCGCGCGCTCGTCCGGCGCCGGCGGGACCGCGGGCGGTCGCGGCGCGGGTGCCGCGCGCGCCGCCACGCGGGCGGCACGACCAGGGCGTCCTCGCCGGTCAGGTCGGTCATGCGGTCGTCTCCGCCCGGCCGGTCAGGCGCAGGAGGTCGGTGAGCATCTCGGAGACGGTGACCGGGTCGAGGTCGCCGAAGCGGAGGGACGCGGGCTGGGACGGCCGGTACTCGCCCGGCGACGCGGCGATCCGGACGTCGGTGAGGGTCTGGTCCCCGAAGTCGTCGGGCATCCCGACGGTGATGCCGGGGGTGATGCCGAGGACGAGGTGGCGGCCCTCGGTGAGGGGCTTGGAGATCCAGTGCTCGATGCCCGCGTCCATCGGCGCCCCGCGCTCCCAGCCGCTCCGTGTGAGACCGAGGAGGACGCCGATGGACGCCTCCGCGCCCTCGAACCGGGGCAGGCGGCCGCCGTCGAGCTCCTCCGCGGTGAGGGTGTGGACGGGGCGGCCGAGCTGCTCGAACGGCTGCAGGATCTCGTAGTCGGCGAACAGGTCCGCCCACGCCTTCAGCTCGTCGCCCAGGTGAACGGGGTGCGCGACGCGGACCTGCGCGGTGCCGGGGAGGGCGACGGCGTCGTCCGCGGCGTTCGCGAACGTGCCGTCCTCGGCGACGCGGAACGCCGTGATCGCGGCGCCGCCGTCCTCGGCCAGCCACACCAGGCGCCGCACGAGATGACCGACGAGGGGGTGCCCGGCGAGGTGGTCGCGGAACTCCGGGAGCGCCCAGCGGCGTCCGGTGACCATCGCCCGTTCGTAGCGCGCGAGCTGGTCGGCCGCGATCGTGCGGACGTCCTTCTTGAGGCCCGAGAACCGCTTGTACGCGGCGGGGGCCAGCTCGGGGTCGTCCTTGGCGCCCGGCTTCGGCAGCGACTTGCGGGGCGCGCCGTCCTCGTCGGCGACCGTCGGCCTGAGCATCTCGTCGAAGCCGATGCGGAAGCGGCGCGGGCCGTAGTCGAGGGCGAGGGTCCCCGACGCGTCCAGGCCCAGGTCGGGGACGACGCGGTCCGCGAGCTGGTCGGCGGACAGTTCGAGCTCCGCCGCGACCTCCTGGATCTTCTCCTGCGCGCGGGTCTTCAGCCCCTTGAACTTCACCCGCTGCGCGATGCCGTGCAGGTGCATCAGCGCCGTCTCGGTGCCGATGGCGGCGAGGACGTCCAGTCCGTTCACGGCCTTGGCGTGGCCGCCCTCCCCCGGCCAGGCCCGGATGACGGGCGTGAGGCGGCGGACGGTGTCGTCGTCGCCGGTCAGCGCGAGCTGCGCGAGCGCCCAGTTCTCCTTCGACGGCGCGCCGCACGTCTCCCACCAGCGGAACAGCGCCCAGCCGAACTCGGCGAGCGACTCCGGGTCGCACAGGTCGCGGACGATCCGGACGCCCGCGTACGGGTCGTCCGGCTTCGACATCGCCAGCATCGTCAGGACGTGCCCGGCCGCCTCGTCCGGGAGGACGCGCGTCCGGTCCCGCAGCAGGATCTGCGGGAGCACGCGCGGCTCCGCCCACTCCACGGCCGGGACCTTCTTCGGCAGGTCGTCCAGCGGGTCGGCGGCCAGCAGCGCCTCGATCGCGGCGGCCGCCGCGTCGCCGTGGACGCGCGCCGCCGCGACGATCGCGTCCGGGCCGTGCCGGTCGGCGATCAGCCGCAGGGCCGCCTCCGCCGCGCGGCGGGCGGGCGCCGCCTTGCCGAGCGCGTCCGGGACCAGGGCGGGCGCGGCGGCCGTCCCGTGGCGGCGGAACCAGGCGCGGGCCGTCCTCCCGCCGCCCTTGAGCCGGACGAGCCAGTCGGCCATCGTCCGCGCGATCTCGTCGGACAGCAGCGGCAGCACGTACCGCCCGTAGGACGCCGGATCCCTGCGGGCGACGGACAGGGCGGGGGCGCAGGCGGCCGCCTCGTGGCGCGCGACGAGCACCGGCAGCCACTCGTGCGCCTCCCAGAAGTCGCGCGGTTCCCACTTCTCCAGCAGCGGGCGCGCCGTCTCCTCGGGGCCCCTGAGGAACAGGAGGGGCCCCTCGTACCAGTAGGAGGACCCTCCCGACGCGATCTTCGCGGCCAGGTCGGCGAAGTCCGCCCCTGCCGCGCGCAGGTTCCACAGGTCGGCCTGCCGTCCCGCCCACTCGTCGCGCTCGCCCGGCCCCCAGGCGACCGCGCGGGTGCCGGGCAGGGGCAGGCCCTCGATGACGACGGGCTCGGTCCGGCGGCGGGCGCGGGTCCACGGCGGCTCGGTCAGCAGCGGCGGCAGGTCCGCGGCGGGCGGGACGCGCGTGTGCGCGTCGCGGATCTCGCGGATCTTCGCCCGCTCCTCGTCCGGGAGGCCGGGCGCGACCTCCGCGGCGATGCCGGGGTTCGCGCGGACGTGCGCGGACAGCAGGTCCGCCGCCTGCGCGGCCGGGGAGCCCGGCAGCAGCCGCATCGCGCGGCGCGGGAAGCGGCGGGCGGCCTCCAGGAGCGCGGGGACGACGCCGGGCTTGTC
Source organism: Spirillospora sp. NPDC052242 (assembly GCF_040679555.1). Taxonomy (NCBI): domain Bacteria; kingdom Bacillati; phylum Actinomycetota; class Actinomycetes; order Streptosporangiales; family Thermomonosporaceae; genus Spirillospora; species Spirillospora sp. NPDC052242. The sequence goes on along the minus strand of NZ_JBFAUZ010000019.1, from coordinate 38,272 downwards.
GATCCGGTCGACGAGCGTCTGGAACGCCTCGTCCCGCGGCATCGCGGCGAGGAATCCCAGCGTCCGCCTGATGTCGTCGGTGGTGCTCACGTACGGGCCGTTCAGCGCCTCGCTCAGTAGCGGCACGACGGCGTCGACGCCGACGCCGTCGATCAGCGTCGCGACGACCTCGCGGTCGCAGTGGAAGCGCAGCGGCTCGCCGAGCACGGCGGGCTGGTGCGGGCGGCCCAGCGCGCAGAGGGCCAGCCAGCCCGCCGAGAAGTGGCCGAACGGGATTTCGCCGGGGCGCGCCCACAGGTCCTCGACCCAGTCGTCGCGGGTCGGCGCCAGGTAGGCGGCGACGAGCTTCTGCAGCGGGTGGCGGCGGGCGCCGGCGATGCCGTCGACGGCCTCGGCGTAGACGTCGTCCGGGGCGGCGGCGAGCCGGGCGCGCAGCGACCGGGCGCTCCCCCTGGTCAGCCACCAGTGGCAGCGCATCTCGTCGGGGGCGTGGTGGCGGACGATCATCGACCGCAGCGTGTCCCGCCCCCACGGCCAGGTGTTCGATATCGGCAGGTAGGTGGCGTCGGGCCACTGGGGGTTCACGGTCACGATCCCGGCCCACTCCGTGTAGGCGCGGGCGGCGAACGCGACGCCGTGCTCGGCGACCAGGGCGTCGGTGAACAGGCGGCCGGGCTCGGGGTCGTGCCTCTCGTGCAGCCGGTTCAGCGGCGCGACGACGAACGCGACCGCGGCCGCGCCGAGCGGGTCGGGCTCGCCGCCCAGGTGGGTGCGGGCGGCGTCGGCGATGTCGGGCGCGGCGTCCGGGAGCCCGAGGACGTGGTCGATGTCGTCGCGCACGGCGGCCACGAGGCCGCGCACCCGCTCGGCGGCGGACCGGCCGGGCGCGGGCGGCGCCGGAACCCCGGGGCGGTCGCGGCGCGGATGCCGCGCGCGCAGCCAGGAGTCCGGCATGACCAGCGTGTTCTCGTCGGGGCCCGGCGGTTCGATCATGGTGACGTACCGTACGGGAGATCACCGACAAAGCCCTTCGGAACGGCTCATTCCAGGTCGCGCATGTCCCGCTCGACGCGTTCGGCGGCCTTGCGGGCGGCGATCAGCACCGGGTCCCAGACGGGCGAGAACGGCGGCGCGTAGGCGAGGTCGAGTCCCGTCATCTCCTCGACCGTCATCCGGTTCCAGAGCATCACCGCGAGGCCGTCCACCCGCTTCGCCGCGCCCTCCTCGCCGACGATCTGCGCGCCCAGCAGCCGCCCCGAGCGGCGCTCGACGACCAGCTTAGTCGTCATCGAGGTGGTGTCCGGGTGGTACCCGGCGCGGGTCGTGGACTCGACCGCGACGCTGAGCGTCGCGAAACCGGCCGCGGCCGCCTCCCGCTCGTTCAGGCCGGTGCGCGCCACCTCGACGCTGCAGATCTTGGAGATCGCGGTGCCGAGCACGCCCGGGAACGTCGCGTAACCGCCGCCGAGATTGATCCCGGCGACGCGGCCCTGCTTGTTGGCGTGGGTGCCGAGCGGGATCGCGACGGGCGCGCCCGACACCAGGTGGCGGGACTCCACGCAGTCGCCCGCCGCCCAGACCCGCTCGGTGCGGGTCCGCATGCGGCGGTCGGTGACGATCCCGCCGGTCGGGCCGACCTCGATCCCCGCGTCGCGCGCCAGGCCGCCGCCCGGCCGGACGCCCAGGCCGAGGACGACGATGTCGGCGGGCAGCGTCCGGGCCTCCGTGCGGACGGCCGTGACCCGGCCGGACGCGGCGGTGTCGAAGCCCGCGACCGGTTCGCCGAGGTGCAGCCCGATGCCGAGGCCGCGCATCGCGTCCGCGACGAGCGCCCCCATGTCGGGGTCGAGGGTGGTCATCGGCTGCTCGGCGGCGTCGACGAGCGCGACCTGCAGCCCGCGCATCACCATCGCCTCCGCCATCTCCAGGCCGATGTAGCCGCCGCCCACGACGACCGCGCGGCGCGGGGCGTCCGCCTCCAGCGCGCGGAGGATCGCGATCCCGTCGTCGAGCGTCTGCACGCCGTGCACGCCGCGCGCGTCCGCGCCCGGCAGCGGCGGCCGCACCGGGACCGCGCCCGTCGCGACCACCAGGTCGTCGTAGGGCTCCCACCCCTCCGCGCCGGACGCGAGGTCGCGCACCCGCACCCGTCCGCCCGCCGTGTCGATCTCCACGGCCTCGGTGCGGAGCCGCAGGTCGATGTCGCGGGCGGCGAACTCCTCCGGCGTCCGGGCGATCAGCCGGTCGGCGCCGTCCACGACGCCGCCCACGTAGTACGGGATGCCGCAGGCCGAGTAGGACGCGTGCCGGCCGCGCTCGAACGCGACGATCTCCAGGTCGGCGGCGTCGCGGCGGCGGCGGGCCTGCGACGCGGCGCTCAGCCCCGCGGCGTCCCCGCCGATCACCAGCAGGCGTTCGCGTCCGGCCATGTCCGTCCTCCCGTCCCCGATGATCGTTCCCGAGGCTACCGGGCGTTCAGAGGCCGTAGACGCGCTCCGCGTTGCCGCGCGTGATCATCTCCGCGACCCGCCGCGCGTCGCCGGCCGTCCAGGCGCCGTCGTCCACTCCCCCGGCGAGCTGCCCGGCGAGCGCCCGCCGGAACAGCAGCGACCCGAGGTGGTACAGCTCGGCGAGGCCGTAGGCGTCGGACGAGTACAGCACCTTCCCGAACGGCGCCAGCTCCAGCAGCTCGTCCAGCAGGACGTGCGCGCGGTGCCCGAGGTTGTTCATGGCGAGACCGGCGTCCACGTACACGTTCGGGAGGACCTGCGCCAGATAGCCCGCGTTACGGTGGAACGGGTAGTTGTGCAGCAGCATCGCCGGGACGCCCGCGTCGTTCATCGCCCGCAGCAGGTCGATCAGCAGCAGCGGGTCGCCGCGCCGCAGGTCGGCGTCCAGATCGCCGTATCCGACGTGGAACTGGACGGGCAGGCCCGCGTCCACCGCGCACCACACCAGGAACCGGTGCAGCGGCTCCTCGGACGCGCGCGGCTCGAGGTGCCGCATGAGCCGTCCGGCGGCCGCCGCGACCTCCGCCTCCGACGGCCGGTGCCCCGGCATCTCCAGCCCCGCCCGGTACGCGGCGACCGACTTGGCCGCGACCACCGACGGGGCGCGCGCCTCGATCCGGGAGCGGACCTCGGCGGCGAACCCGGACGCCGACACCCCCTCGGCCGCGACCTCCTCCGCGACCGTCTCCAGCCGCAGCACCTCGTGGGCGGGCGCCCCCGCCAGCTCCCCGAGCGCGGCCGGGCCCAGGATCGGCCGCGGGGCGTGCCCGGTGTCCACGCACAGGGCGCGCAGGCCGGCCGCCGCGAGGAACCGCCGGTTCACCTCGGCGGCCCCGAGGTCCGCGCGCCGCTCCAGGTAGTCGCCGGGCTCGGCGTGCGCGTCCAGGTCGAGGACGGGCGGGCACCAGCGGCGCAGCGCGAAACCGATCTGCGAGTCGAACAGGGACGCGCCGGGCGGGCCCGGGGCGTCCGCCTCGGTCAGCGCCGCCTCGAACGCGGCGCGGTCCAGGTCCGCCTCGAACACCCCGTGGCAGTGGTGGTCGACGAGCGGCAGCGACTCCAGGTACTCCAGCACGGCCCGCTTCCTCCCACACGACATGTCCCGACAGCAGGCCCTTCCCGGAAACGACGGGAAGATGTTCCTACGATGCCCTGGTGACCGGGAACGCTCCAACGTCCCGGCGCGGACAACCCTGCGAAGAACCGGGAGATCGAACGTGGAACAGATCCCAGCGACCCTCGGCGGCAACGACCGCGCCCAGATGGGCGCCCGGGCCGCCGAGACCGCCCGTCGGCTGGCCGGCCAGGACGTCGTCGCCGTCGCGCTGACCTGGGTGGACGTCAGCGGGATCACGCGCACCAAGGCCGTCCCGGTGAACCGGCTCGAGCACGCCGCCGCGTGGGGCGTCGGGATGTCCCCGGTGTTCGACGTGTACCTGCTGGACGACTCGATCGTCTCCGGCCGGCACATCGGCGGGCCCGTCGGCGACCTGCGGCTGCACCCCGTCCTGGACCGGGTCGTGCCGCTGGCCGCGCTGCCCGGCTGGGCGCAGGCCCCGGCCGTCCGGTTCGCCCAGGACGGGACCGTGCACCCCCTCGACGCCCGCGCCCTGCTGTACCGGGAGGTCGTGCGGCTCGGCGAGGCCGGCTGGGAGGCGAAGGCCGCGTTCGAGGTCGAGTGGGCGGTGTCGGCCGGGGACGGCGACGCGTTCGTCCCCGCGGCGCGCGGCCCCGCCTACGGGATGACGCGGATCACCGAGCTGTCCGGCTACCTGCGGGAACTGCTGGCGGACCTCGCGGGCAGCGGCGTGACCGTCCTGCAACTGCACCCCGAGTACGCGGCCGGGCAGTTCGAGGTCTCGGTGGAGGCCGAGGACCCGGTCGCCGCCGCCGACACGGCCGTCCTCGTGCGGGAGACGATCCGGGCGGTGACGCTGCGGCACGGGATGCGGGCGTCGTTCTCCCCGAAGGTCGAGGCGGACTCGGTCGGCAACGGCGGGCACGTCCACCTCAGCCTGTGGCGGCGCAACGCCGTGGACGGCCCCGCGAACGCGATGACGGGCGGCGCGGGCCCGTGCGGGATGAGCGCGTACGGGGAGGCGTTCGCCGCCGGGATCCTCCGGCGGCTGCCCGCCCTGCTCGCGATCGGGGCGCCGTCGGTCGCCAGCTACCTGCGGCTCGTCCCGTCCCACTGGGCCGGCGCGTTCGCGTGCTGGGGGCCGGAGAACCGGGAGGCCGCCCTCCGCTTCGTCACCGGCGTGCAGGGCGAGCGGGACGAGGCCGCGAACCTCGAGGTCAAGTGCTTCGACCCGGCCGCCAACCCGTACCTGGCGCTCGCCGCGCTGCTGGCCGCCGGACGGGACGGGCTCGCCGCGGGGCTCACGCTGCCCGAACCGGTCGGCGTCGACCCGGCGGCCCTCACCGACGACGAGCGCACGGCCCGCGGGATCGCGCCGCTGCCGGCGTCCCTCGACGCGGCCGTCGCGGCGTTCGAGCAGGACGACGTGCTGCGCGAGGCGCTCGGCGAGGCCGTCGTCGACACCGTCGCGGCCGTCCGCCGCGGCGAGGCCGAGCTGCTCGCGCACGCCACGCCCGAGCAGGTCGCGGCCGCCACCCGCTGGCGCCACTGACGGGAGTGCACCGGGAGTGAACACGGCATCGGTGGGCACACGGGATCTGTACGGCCTCCGCGCGTCCTCGCTCCGGGCGGAGCCCGTACGGCCACGTTCCCGACCGATCCCGGTTCCACCGATGCCCATCCCGTTCATCCGCCGGCCGGACCGCGCCGGACGCTCGCCGTTCAGCGTCGCCACCGAAGTGCAGTCGACCGTCTACCGCATCGCGCGGCTGTCGATCACCGCCACGATGGCGTACCTCCTGGCGCTGTACCTGCTGCCCGCGGGCGGCCCGGCGCCGCTGCTGTCGCCGCTGACCGCGCTGCTGGTCGTCCAGTACTCGGTGTACGACACGATCCGCGCCGGGATCCTGCGGGTCGGCTCGGTCACCTCCGGGGTGCTGGTCGCGGTGATGTTCGCCGAGACGATCGGGTTCACCTGGTGGACGCTCGGGCTGGCGATCCTGGCCGCGCTGACGATCGGGCACGTGCTGCGGCTGCGCGAGCACGTGCTGGAGGCGGCGATCAGCGCCATGCTGATCTTCGCGCTGGGCGCGGCCAGCGAGTCCGGCGCCTTCGACCGGTTCATGGAGACGATCGTCGGCGCCGCCACCGGGCTCGTCGCGACGTTCCTCGTCCCGTCGGTGGTGGTGCGGCCCGCCGAGGAGGCGGTGGCCGACATCTCCGAGCGGCTGCGGGAGCTGATCTCGCACATCGCCGAGGGCCTGCGCGGCGAGCGCAGCCCCGGCGAGGCCGTCCGCTGGCAGCAGGAGACCGAGCGCCTCGCCCGCGACCTCGCCCGCACCGACCAGGCGCTCGGCGCAGCCGAGCAGAGCGTCAAGCTCAACCCGCGCGCCTGGCGGCTGGTCGACGCGGGCGTCGCGCTGCGCAACGCCATGGAGACCATGGAGCACTTCACGCTCACGCTGCGCGGCCTCACCCGCTCGCTGGTCGACGACGAGCGGCTCGGCCGGCACGGGCGGCTGCTCACCGACCCGGTGCTGCGGCCCCGGCTCGCCGACGCGCTGGCGGGCGTCGCCGACGGCATCGCCGCCTACGGGCGCCTCGCGCGCTCCGACCTGGACCGCCGCGCCCGTCCGTTCAAGGCCGAGCAGGACCTCGAGGTGCGGGTGGACATCGCCCGCGAGCGGCGCGCCCGGCTCGCGCGGGAACTGCACGAGCGGGCCGCCGCCGGTGACCTGTGGCCGCTGTACGGCGAGATCTCGATGGACGTCGACCGCCTCGTCGAGCAGCTCCGCGTCGAGCACCGCGCCCGCGCCCGCGAGCAGTGGCGGCGGCACCGCGGAACGGCCCGCCACCTGCCCGAGCGCCCCGCGAAGGTCGTCCGGCAGGCGGGGTCGCAGCTGCGCCGCGCCGCCGGGTCCGCGGCGGCCGCCGCGGAACAGCACGCGCGGGAGACCGACGAGGAACTCCGCCCCCGCCGCCGCCCGCCCGGCACGTAACCCTCCGGGCGCCGAGCCCGCTTCCGGCGCGTCCCGATGGCGGGTGGTCGTGTACGTCATGCCGCAGGTCGGCTCGTGGACGCGCACCGCGGCCACCGGCGAGAAGTGCACCGCGGACGACGGGTCCCCGAACTTCTCCTACGTCTCCCTCGACCGCAGCGGCGCCGACCATCGGTGGAACGCGGACGCCGCCTACAACCTGCCGGACAGCAACATCCAGGGCGCCACGCGGTTCAACGACCGCTGGTACCCGTCGCGCAGCCGCGGCATCACGAACAACGGCACCTTCTACACGACCCGGCCGATCACCTCGGCGACCGGCACCCTGAGCATCGCGAGTGACAAGCCCATCAGCAAGGGCCCCGAGGACCTGTCCCACTGGCCCGGCGGCACCCCCACCGCCCCGACGCTCGGCGAGATGTGGACGGTCGCCGAGCACCCGGGCGCGGCCGAGGACGGTTCCGGCCAGGGGCAGCGCATGCTCTACGCCTGGGCGCCCTGACGGCGCGCCGCGCCCGGCCCGGACGCCGAATCCGGGCCGGGCGCGCGCGGGGCACCCCGCCGTCCGGCGGGTAGAATCCGCCGATCGGCGGTCGATCCGACGCCTCCGGGTCACCGATGATCGTGACGCCGATCACATCACCCCCTGGAGTCGACGATGACCATCGACCGCCCCGTCGGGCCTCCCCCGCCGTTCGATCCCGAACTCGTCCCCGCCCTGCGCATCATCAACGAGTTCCTCGCCCCGGACGCCCTCGCCGACCCCGCCGTCCTCGCGGCGCTGAACGACCGCCCGTCGCTCATGGAGCCGCCCACGGACGAGGCCCTCGCCCGCGACGGCGCGTTCACGGTCGAGGAGCGCTCCGTGCCCGGCCCCGAGGGCGCACCGGACGTCGGGCTGCTGATCTGCCGTCCGGCGGCGGCCCGGGAACCGGTGCCCGTGCTCTACCACACGCACGGCGGCGGCATGGTCACGGGCAACAACCGGATGGGCCTGCCCGAGATGCTCGACCTCGCCGCGGACGTCGGCGCCGCCGTGGTGTCGGTCGAGTACCGGCTCGCGCCGGGCGCCCCGCACCCCGGCCCCGTCGAGGACTGCTACGCCGGGCTCCGCTGGACGGCCGAGCACGCCGCCGAACTCGGCGCCGACCCGGCGCGCGTCATCGTCGGCGGCGCCAGCGCCGGCGGCGGGCTCGCCGCCGCCCTCGCCCTCATGGCCCGCGACCGCGGCGGCCCCGCCCTGGCCGGGCAGCTCCTCCTGTGCCCCATGCTCGACGACCGCAACGACACCCCGTCGGCCGTCCAGATGGCCGGGCTCGGCGTGTGGGACCGCGCGTCCAACGGGGCGGGCTGGACCGCGCTGCTCGGCGACGCGCGCGGCACCGACGCCGTCTCCCCCTACGCCGCGCCCGCCCGCGCCACCGACCTGTCGGACCTCCCGCCCGCGTTCATCGACGTGGGCTCCGCCGAGACGTTCCGGGACGAGGACGTCGCGTACGCCACGCGCATCTGGCAGGCGGGCGGCCGCGCCGAACTGCACGTGTGGGCCGGCGGCTTCCACGGGTTCGACATGATGGCCCCGCAGGCGGCGGTGTCGCAGGACGCCCGCGCCGCCCGGCTCCACTGGCTGCGGAGGCTGCTCGGCCGATGAGGGACCTGACCGTGCGGCTCGACGCGCTGGACCCGCAGGCGAGCGCGGCGCTGCGCGTCATCGCCTACTTCGACGACCTGACGGCCCACGGCGCGACCCTGCAGGCGATCGTCCGGGGCGCCGCGGTGCTGGCCGCCGTCCCCGCCGCGCTCGTCGACGAGGCCCGGCGCGTCCGGATCCGGGTCGACGCGCAGGGCCGCACGGGCACCCCCGCCGCGTCCCCCGACCCCGCCTGGCCGAGCGTGCCCGCGGGGTCGGCGGTGCTGTGGCTCGAGCACTCCGGCCCGCCCCGTCCCGCCGACGCGATGGTGCTGGAACGGGCGGCTGCCGCGGCCACCGCCGTCCTCGACCGCACCCGGGGCCGGGCGGACCCGCACGACACCGCGTCCGTCGAGACCCTCCTCGACCCCGCGTCGTCCCCGCAGGCCCGGACGACCGCCGCCCGCCGGCTCGGACTGCCCGCGTCCGCCCGCATCAGAGCCGTCGCCTTGCACGACGGAACCGCGCTGCTCCGCGTCGCCGCCGACCCCGAGGACGAACCCGCCCCGGGCACCCGCCCGGCACCGGCGGCCGGACACGTCGCGCCCGCCCCGGAGGGGGCGCGGGCCGGGGTCGGGCCGGCGGTCGACGTGGACGGCCTGCCGGACTCGTGGGAGGCGGCGCGCACCGCCCTGCGGCTCACCGCCGAGGGAACACCGGACGACCCGGGACCGCGCGTCGTGCACGCGGACGAGGCGGGCGGTCTGCTCGCGCTCGCCCGCGCCGTCGGCCCCGACTCGCCGAAGATCCCCGACGTCACCGCCGTCGAGCACGCCGCGCGGGCCGCGCCGTGGGTGCTCGCGACGCTCGACGCCGTCGCGGGCGCGTCCAGCGTCCGCGCGGCGGCGGCCGCCCTGCGCATCCACCACTCGACCCTGCAGGAACGCCTCGCGCACGCGGAACGGCTCATCGGCTGGTCGCTCGCCGACACCCCCGGTCGGTTCCGCCTGCACCTCGCGCTCGTCCTGCGCCGCCTCCACCGCCCCCCGCCGCCGTAGACCACCCGGCCCGCGAGCCGGGGCGCTCAGACGTCGCCGGGGTTCTCCCGGTACACCAGGAGCTGGTATCCGGGCACGCCGGCGACGTCGAAGGCGTGGAAGTCGATGCTCAGCAGGCCCCGGACGGGGTGGCGCAGCACCTTCGTCTCGTGGGTCTTGGGCTGCACGTCATGGCGCGCCCACAGGCCGGGGAACTCCGGGCTCTCGGCCTCCAGCCGGTCGAGCAGTTCGCGGAGCCGGGCGGGGGCGGCGGCGAAGTCGGCGCTGGCGCGCAGGTTGGCCACGGTCGCTTCGGCGGAGGCCTCCCACGCCACGAAGAACCGGCGGCCCTCGGGGTCCAGCAGGACCATCTCCAGCAGGTTCGCGGTCTCCGCGAAGCCCGCGAACAGCTTGCGCGCCTCGGCGTTCATCGCCAGGACGTCGAGCACCGGATCCAGCACGATCGCGCCGGAGTCGCTCCAGGAGTCCATCAGGTCCAGCAGTTCGGCCGGCACCGGCCGGACCGTCGCCTCCTCGCCGAGGCGGTGCGCGACGCCGGCCAGTGCGTACAGGTGCCGCTCCTCGGCCTCGGTCAGCCGCAGGGCCCTGGAGAGGCCGGCGAGGACCTCCGGCGAGGGGCGGGTCTCCTTGCCCTGCTCCAGGCCGCGGTAGTAGTCGACGCTCACTCCGGCCAGCACGGCGACCTCTTCGCGGCGCAGGCCGGGGACGCGGCGCTCGCCCGCCGCCGGCATTCCGACTGCCTCGGGCGTCACCTTGGCGCGGCGGGTCATGAGGAACTCGCCCAACATCGCCAACGCCGGCGTGCAGCTCATCTCCGGCATCACCGACCTGGCCACCGCCGACTGGGACGCCCAGATCGACCTCAACATCAAGGGCGTCATGAACACGATCCAGGCGTTCGTGCCGTCCCTGGAGTCGGCCGCGGCCGACGGCCGGAGCGCCGACCTCATCACCACGTCGTCGATCGCCGCCGTCCGGATCCTGGAGGGCTTCCAGGTCTACTCCGCGACCAAGGCCTACGTCACCCAGCTCGTCAACTGCTGCGCACCGAGCTGGGCCGCAAGAAGATCCGCGTGGCGACGATCGAGCCGGGCATGGTCGACACCGAGCTGCCCGACCACGTCACCGACCCGGCCGCGAGCAAGCTCATGGCCGACCTGATCGCCCAGATCGACGTCCTCTCGCCCGAAGACGTCGCGGAGACGGTCGCGTTCATGAGCGCGGTGCCCGGGCACGTCAACCTCACCGAGATCACCGTCCTGCCGACCGAGCAGATCATCTAGCGCGTCCGGACAAGACCGAGGGGCGGCCCGGCCGGGCCGCCCCTCGGTCTTCCGGTGCGCTACGCGTGGTCGAGGCGGTGGCGGAGGGCGGTGTGGCGGCGGCCCGCGCCGGCGGTGCGGACGGCGGCGGCGAGGGCGCGGCGCGAGCCGACGAGGACGACGAGCTTCTTCGCGCGGGTGATGCCCGTGTAGAGCAGGTTGCGGCGCAGCATCGTCCAGGCGCCGGTGGTGAGCGGGACGACCACGGCGGGGTACTCGCTGCCCTGCGAGCGGTGGATCGTGATCGCGTAGGCGTGGGCGAGCTCGTCGAGTTCGTCGAACGCGTAGTCGATGCTCTCGTCCTCGTCGGTGAGGACGGTGAGCGACTGGTCCTCCAGGGAGACCTTCGTGACGACGCCGACGGTGCCGTTGAACACCCCGGCCTCGCCCTTGTCGTAGTTGTTGCGGAGCTGCGTGACCTTGTCGCCGACGCGGAAGACGCGGCCGCCGTAGCGGCGTTCGGGGCGGGAGTCGTGGTGCGGGGTGAGCGCCTCCTGGAGGAGGCCGTTCAGCGCGCCCGCGCCGGCGGCGCCGCGGTGGACGGGCGCGAGGACCTGCACGTCGCGGCGGGGATCGAGGCCGAACCTGCGGGGGATGCGGTTGGCGACGACGTCCACGGTCAGCTCCGCGGCCTCCTCCTGCTCCTCGCACGGGAACAGGAAGAAGTCGGCGTAGCCGCGGGTGTGCGGGTGCTCGCCGGAGTTGACCCGGTGGGCGTTGACGACGATGCCCGACTGCTGCGCCTGCCGGAAGATCTTCGTGAGGCGGACGCGCGGGATCGTCGCGGAGCCGAGGAGGTCGGCGAGCACCTCCCCGGCGCCGACGGACGGGAGCTGGTCGACGTCCCCCACCAGCAGCAGGTGCGCGCCGCGGGGGATCGCCTTGACCAGCTTGTTCGCCAGGATAAGGTCGACCATCGAGGACTCGTCGACGACGACGAGGTCGGCGTCCAGCGGGTTGTCCTGGTCGTAGGCGGCGTCGCCGCCGGGCTGGAGCTGGAGGAGCCGGTGGACGGTCGCCGCCTCGTGGCCGGTCAGCTCGGCGAGGCGCTTGGCCGCGCGTCCGGTCGGCGCCACGAGGACGATCTTGGCGTGCTTCGCGGCGGCCAGCTCGACGACGGAGCGGACGGTGAAGCTCTTGCCGCAGCCCGGGCCGCCGGTGAGGACCGCGACCTTGGAGGTGAGGGCGAGCTTGACCGCCTCCTCCTGCTCGGCCGCGAGATCGGTGCCGGTGCGCTTCCGCAGCCACGGCAGCGCCCTGTCCCAGTCGACGCCGGCGAACGCGGCGAGCCGGTCCTCCTTCGCGTCGAGGAGTTCGCGGAGGCCGCGGGCGAGCGAGCGTTCGGCGCGGTGGAACGGGACGAGGTACACGGCGGGGATCGTCGCGGCGTCCCCGGGGATCGGCTCCCGCACGACGCCCTCGGCCGCGGCCAGCTCGTCCAGCGCCGGGACGATCAGCTCGCGGGGCACCTCGAGGATCTTCTGGGCGTCGGTGACGAGGTTCGGCTCGGGCAGGAAGCAGTGCCCGTCGTCGGCGGCCTCCGACAGCGTGTACTGGAGCCCCGCCTTGATGCGTTCCGGGCTGTCGTGCGGGACGCCGATCGCCCGGGCGATCGTGTCGGCGGTGCGGAAGCCGATGCCCCAGACGTCCGCGGCGAGCCGGTAGGGGTCGCGGCGGACGGTGTCGATGGACGCGTCGCCGTACTGCTTGTAGACGCGGACGGCCAGGGAGGTGGAGACGCCGACGCCCTGCAGGAAGACCATGACCTCCTTGATGGCCTTCTGCTCCTCCCACGCGTCGCCGATCCGCTTGGTGCGCTTCGGGCCGAGGCCGGGGACCTCGACGAGCCGCTCCGGCTCCTCCTCGATGATCCGCAGGATGTCGGTGCCGAAGTGCTCCACCATCCGGTCGGCCATCACCGGCCCGATGCCCTTGATCATCCCCGAGCCGAGGTAGCGGCGGATGCCCTGGACGGTCGCGGGCAGCACCGTCGTGTACGACTCGACCTCGAACTGCCGCCCGTACTTCGGGTGCGAGCGCCACCGGCCGGTCAGCCGCAGGCTCTCGCCGACCTGGGCGCCCAGCAGCGCCCCGACGACCGTCAGCAGGTCGTCGCCGGCGCGCTCGGTGGCGACGCGGGCGACGGTGTAGCCGGTCTCGTCGTTGGCGTAGGTGATGCGCTCGAGCACGGCCTCCAGGACGGCCCGGGGCGGAGTCGGTGTGGTCACGTCCGACATGATCACAGGTGGGCCGGACGCTCCGTCACGGGTTCGCGAACCTGTGGACGGCTCCCCGGCGTGACGCCCGACGCCACTTCGAGCACGCCCGTCTCGGTCGCGAGCGCGGTGACGAGGCGGGCGGGGGTCACGTCGAACGCGGGGTTGAACGCCGGGACGCCGTCCGGTGCGGCGGGCGTCCCGCCGAAGGCCAGGACCTCCTCGGCGGGGCGCTCCTCGATGGGGACGGCGTCGCCGTCGGGCGTCGCGAGGTCGATCGTGCTCCACGGCGCCGCGACCATCAGCGGGATCCCGGCCGCCGCGCACGCGAGCGCCACCCCGAGGGAGCCGACCTTGTTCGCGGTGTCGCCGTTGGCGGCGATCCGGTCGGCGCCGATGACGGCCGCGTCCACCAGGCCCCGCATGATCGTGCCCGGCGCGGCGGCGTCGACCTGCACCGTGCACGGGATGCCCGCTTCCCGCAGCTCCCAGGCGGTGAGCCGGGCGCCCTGCAGCAGCGGGCGCGTCTCGTCCGCGTACACCAGCTCGACCAGGTTCCGCGCGTGCAGCTCGCGGACGACGCCGAGGGCCGTCCCCCATCCGGCGGTCGCGAGGGCGCCCGCGTTGCAGTGCGTCAGGAGGCGCAGCGGACGGCCGGGACGGCGGGACTCGAGCCAGTCGGCACCGTGCTCGCCGATCGCCCGGTTGGCGCGGACGTCCTCGTCCAGGACGGCCTGCGCCTCGGCGGCGACGGCGGCGGCGCCCTCGGGGACGCGCGGCAGGACCCGGTCGACGCCCGCCGCGAGGTTCACCGCCGTGGGACGGGCCTCCCGGATGCGGGCGATCGCGGCGTCCCGGGCGGCGCCGTCCCAGCCCTCCCGTTCGGCCTGCCGGACGGCGATCGCGACGCCGAACGCGCCCGCGACGCCCAGCGCGGGCGCGCCCCGCACCGCGAGCCGCCGGATCGCGTCGACGAGCGCGTCCACGTCCCGCACCTCCAGGTACTCGACGCGGGCGGGCAGGACGGTCTGGTCCAGCAGCCGCAGGGCGTCGCCCGTCCAGGCGATGGTCCGCACATCGGTCGTCATGGTGTCCATGATGCCTCGCAAGTCGCGTCCGCCCTTATCCCGCAGGGCTTTGCGGCGCCCCCGAACCATCGCGTGACCTGCGTAAACTTGACATCGATCGAACCGATGTTCGAAATTATGCGGGAGCGGGAAAGGGGACGGACGTGGCCGAGGCGGCACTGCGCGACGCGACCGCGCTGCGCGACGCCGTGTCGCCGGGCGCGGCGCGGGCGGCGCTACCGGTGCTGCCCGCGCTCCGCGCCGTCCTGCCCGGCGGGCTCCGCGCGGGCTCGCTCGTCGGCCTGGACGGGCCCGGCGCGGCGTCGCTCGGCGCGGCGCTGGTGGCGGGCGCGTCCCGGCACGGCGGCGCGGACGGGACGGGCGGCTGGTGCGGCGTCGTCGGCCTGCCCGCGTTCGGGGTGCGGGCCGCCGCCGGGATGGGCGCCGCCCCGGAGCGGCTGCTGCTGGTGGACGAGCCCGGCGGCCGCTGGGCGGACGTGGTGGCGGCCCTGGTCGAGGCCGTCGACCTGATCCTGCTGCGCCCGCCCGACCGGCCCGACCCGGCCGCCGTGCGGCGCCTCTCCGCGCTCGCCCGCCGGCACGGCGCGGTCCTCGCGCTGGCGGATGCGCCCGCCTGGCCGGGCGTCCGGCTGCGGCTGCGCACGGCCGCGCCGTCGTGGGAGGGCCTCGGCGCGGGGCACGGCCGGCTGCGCGGCCGCCGCGCCGAGGTCGTCGCCGAGGGCCGGGACGTGCCGCGGGGGCGCCGCGCCCGCCTGTGGCTCCCCGCCCCGGACGGCACGGTCGCCCCGGACACCGCCCGTCCCGCCCTCCAGCTCGTCGGCGAACCCACCCGCGTCAGCGAGGGCGCCCCCGTCCACCGGCGAGGCGGGGGTGCGGCGTGAGCCGGGTGCTGGTGGTGTGGTGCCCGGACTGGCCGGTGACGGCGGCCGGGATCGACGCCGCCACGCCGGGCGCGGTCGTGTCCGGCGGGCGGGTCGCGGCGTGCTCGGCGGCGGCCCGGGCCGACGGGGTGCGGCGGGGGCAGGCGCTGCGGGACGCGCAGCGGCGGTGCCCGGGGCTGGTCGTGCGGGACCGGGACGCCGACGCGGAGGGGCGGGCGTTCGAGGCGGTCGTCGCGGCGGTCGCGGAGCTGACGCCCAAGGTCGAGGTGGTGCGGCCGGGGCTGCTGGCGGTGCCGGTGCGGGGCGCGGCGCGGTTCTACGGCGGCGAGGAGTCGCTGCGGGTGCTGCTGCAGGACGCCGTGGTCGAGGCGGGGCACGACTGCGGGACCGGGATCGCCGACGGGCTGTTCGCCGCCGAGCTGGCGGCGCGGGCCGGGAACGGCGGGGTGGTGGTGCCGGAGGGCGGCGCGGCGGAGTTCCTGGCGCCGTACTCGCCGGTGGTGCTGGGCCGTCCGGAGCTGGCGGAGCTGCTGTGGCGGCTCGGCGTCCGGACGCTCGGGGCGTTCGCGGCGCTGCCCGCGGGGCGGGTCGCCGCGCGGTTCGGGGCGGAGGGGGCGCTGGCGCACCGGCTCGCGCGGGGCGAGGAGCCGCGGCCGCTCGCGGCCGTGGACGGCGCCGCCGACCTGGCGGCGCACACGGTGTTCGACCCGCCCGCGGAACGGGCCGACCGGGTGGTGTTCACCGCGAAGCGGCTGGCGGACGAGCTGCACGCGGGGCTCGCGGCGGCGGGCGCGGCGTGCGTCCGGCTGGAGGTGGCGGTGGAGTTCGCGGACGGGCGGGAGTCGCGGCGGCTGTGGCGGCACGACGGGCTGCTGTCGGCGCTCGCGGTGGCCGACCGGGTGCGGTGGCAGCTCGCGGCGTGGCGGCCCGCGGAGGACGGCGCGGAGTGGGGCGGGGTCGTGCGGCTCGGCCTCGTGCCCGACCAGCTCGTCGCGGACACCGGGCGGCAGGAGGCGCTGTGGGGCCGGGTGACCGACCCGGTGGCGCGCGCCGCGGACCGGGTGCAGGCGCTGCTGGGGCACCGGGCGATCACCCGCCCGGTGCTGACCGGCGGGCGCGGGCCCGCCGAGCAGGTCGTGAAGGTGCCGGTCGGGGACCTGCCGCCGGACGAGCGGGACGGCCCGTGGCCCGGGCGGCTCGGGGCGCCCGCGCCGGCGGTCGTCCCGGCCGCGCCGGTGCCCGTCCGGCTGGTGGACGCGGCCGGGGCGGACGTGGCGGTGTCGGCGCGCCGCACGGTGTCGGCGCCGCCCGCCGCGCTCGTCGTCGGGGACGCCCCGGCGGCGGTCGTCGCGTGGGCGGGGCCGTGGCCCGCGGACGAGCGGTGGTGGGACCCCGAGCGGGCGCGGCGCCGGGCGCGCCTGCAGGTCGTGACCGAGGACGGCGCCGCGTACCTCGTCGCCGTCGAGGGCGGCCGGTGGCACATCGAGGCCGCATATGACTAGTCGGCCGCGCATGACCAGAGGCCGCATATGACCGGAGGGCGCGTATGACCGGCTGGTACAACCCGCCGGTGCCGTGGCGGGAGCTGGAGGAGCGGCTGTCGTGGCGGCCGAAGGCGCCGCGGGCCGCCGGGCCCGCGCCGGAACCGGTCGTCCCGCGCCGGGTCGAGGGCGGGGTGCCGTGGGCGGAGCTGCACTGCCACTCGTCGTACTCCTTCCTGGACGGCGCGAACGATCCGGCGGCGCTGGTGGCGGAGGCGGCGCGGCGGGGCGTCGAGACCATGGCGGTCACCGACCACGACGGGATGTACGGGGCGGTGAACTTCGCGCAGGCCGCGCGGGAGGCCGGGGTGGCGACGGTGTTCGGCGCGGAGCTGACCCTCGGGGCGCCGGGCCCGCGCGCGGGGGCGCCCGATCCGGCGGGCCGCCACCTGCTGGTACTCGCGCGGAACCCGGAGGGGTACGCGCGGCTGTGCTCGACGATCACCCGGGCGCAGCTCGCGGGCGGCCGCAAGGGACGTCCGGTGTACGACGAGGACGCGCTCGCCGGGGCCCACGGGGGCGCGTGGGCGGTGCTGACCGGGTGCCGCAAGGGCCCGGTCCCGGCGGCGCTCGCGGCGGGCGGGCCGGCGGCGGCCGAGGCGGAGCTGCGGCGGCTCGTCGACGTGTTCGGGCGGGACAACGTGTTCGCCGAGCTGATCGACCACGGGATGCCGGAGGACGACGAGCGCAACGACGTCCTCGCGGAGCTCGCGGCGCGCGTCGGGGTGGGCGCGGTGGCGTCCAACAACGTGCACCACGCGGCGCCGGGCGCGGACGCGCGGCTCGCGCAGGCGCTCGCGGCCGTCCGGTCCCGGCGGAGCCTGGACGCCATGGAGGGGTGGCTCGCGGCGTCCGGCGCGGCGCACGTGCGGAGCGGGGCGGAGATGGCGGCGCGGCTGGCGCGGTTCCCGGGCGTCCGGGAGCGGACGGTCGAGCTGGCGCGGGCGTGCGCGTTCGACTTCGCGGTGGTGGCGCCGAACCTGCCCGAATGGCCGGTGCCGGAGGGGCACACGGAGGCGAGCTGGCTGCGGCGGCTCGCGACGGACGGGGCGCGGGAGCGGTACGGGCCGCCGGAGGCGGAGCGGGTGCCGGGCGCGCACGCGCAGATCGCGCGGGAGCTGGACGTCATCGAGGGGCTCGGGTTCCCCGGCTACTTCCTGATCGTCCACGACATCGTGGAGTTCTGCCGGAGCCGCGGCATCCTGTGCCAGGGGCGGGGCTCGGCGGCGAACTCGGCGGTGTGCTACGCGCTCGGGATCACCGGGGTGGACGCGGTCCGGCACGAGCTGCTGTTCGAGCGGTTCCTGTCGCCGGGCCGGGACGGGCCGCCGGACATCGACCTCGACATCGAGCACCGGCGCCGCGAGGAGGTCATCCAGTACGTCTACGGGAAGTACGGGCGGGAGTGCACCGCGCAGGTCGCGAACGTCATCAGCTACCGGCCGCGCATGGCGGTGCGGGACGCGGCGCGCGCGCTGGGGTTCTCCCCCGGCCAGCAGGACGCGTGGTCGAAGAGCGTCGATTCGCGGGACCCGGTCGGGACGGAGAACCGCATCCCGGCGCCCGTCCGGGAGCTCGCGGGGCGGATGCTGGCCCTCCCCCGGCACCTGGGCGTCCACTCGGGCGGGATGGTGATCGCGGACCGCCCGGTCGGGGAGGTGTGCCCGATCGAGTGGGCGACGATGCCGGGCCGCAGCGTCCTGCAGTGGGACAAGGACGACTGCGCCGCCGCGGGCCTCGTGAAGTTCGACCTGCTCGGGCTCGGCATGCTGTCGGCGCTGCACGACACGTTCGACCTCGTCGCCGCGCACCACGGCCGCCGGTTCGACCTGCAGTCCCTTCCCGCCGAGGACCCGGCCGTGTACGACATGCTGTGCGACGCCGACTCGGTCGGGGTGTTCCAGGTGGAGTCGCGCGCGCAGATGGCGACGCTGCCGCGGCTGCGCCCCCGGGAGTTCTACGACCTCGTCGTCGAGGTGGCGCTGATCCGCCCGGGGCCGATCCAGGGCGGGTCCGTCCACCCGTACCTGCGCCGCCGCAAGGGCGAGGAGCCCGCGACGTGCCCGCACCCGCTGATGGAGAAGGCCCTCGCGCGCACACTGGGCGTCCCGCTGTTCCAGGAGCAGATGATGCAGCTCGCCGTGGACTGCGCGGGGTTCACGCCGCAGGAGTCCGACGAGCTGCGGCAGGCGATGGGCGCGAAGCGCGCGCCGGAGCGGGTCGAGCGGCTGCGGCGGCGCCTCCTGGACGGCATGGCCGAGCGCGGCGTCCCCCCGGACGTCGCCGAGGACGTCTACGGGAAGATCCTCGGCTTCACCGGCTACGGGTTCCCCGAGTCGCACGCGCAGAGCTTCGCGCACCTGGTGTACGCGAGCGCCTACCTCAAGCGCCACTACCCGGCGGCGTTCACGGCGGCGCTGCTGCGGAACCAGCCGATGGGGTTCTACTCCCCGAACAGCCTCCTGGCGGACGTCCGGCGGCACGGCGTCGAGGTGAGGGGCGTGGACGTCAACGTCAGCGACGTCCACCCCACGCTGGAGGAGCCCGTGGAGGTCCGGTCGGCGCACCCGCACGCGCCGGAGGAGCCGCAGCCCGCGATCCGGCTCGGCCTGGACGGCGTCCGCAACCTCGGCACGGAGGCGGCGGAGGCGGTCGCGGCGGGCCGCCCCTACGCGGGCATGGAGGACCTGGCGCGGCGCGTCCCGCTGTCGCCGGGGGCGCTGGAGGCCCTCGCGACGGCCGGGGCGTTCGGCTGCTTCGGGCTGTCGCGGCGGGAGGCGCTGTGGGCGGCGGGCGCCCTGGCCGGCGCGGGCCCCGGGCAGCTCGAGGGGATCGCGCCCGGCACCGACGCGCCCGCGCTGCCCGCGATGACCCCGGTCGAGGAGACCCTCGCGGACCTGTGGGCCACCGGCGTGTCCGGCACGCACCCGGTCGCGCACGTCCGGGAGGCCCTCGACGAGCTGGGCGCGCTGCCGGCCGGGCGGCTCGCGGACGTCCGCGCCGAGACGAACGTGCTCGTCGCGGGACTCGTCACGCACCGGCAGCGGCCCCCGACCGCCGGCGGCATCGTGTTCCTCAGCCTGGAGGACGAGACCGGCATCGCCAACGTGATCTGCCCGCCGCCGGTGTTCGAGCGGCACCGCGGCCTCGCGGTCGACGCGCAGGCGCTGCTGGTGAGCGGTCGGCTGGAGCGCGCCGACGGCGTGACGAACGTCCGCGCGCACCGGCTGCGGCGGCTCCCCGTCCCGGGCCGCGTCCGCACCCGCGACTTCCGCTGAACGGCGGGCCGCCCGGGCCGGCCGGGCCGCCCGTCAGGAGGTGAGGGCGTCGAGGCGTTCCAGGATGACGCCCTCGCGGAGCGCCCACGGGCACACCTCGAGCTCGGTGAGGCCGAACAGGTCCATGGCGGCGTCGGCGACGATCGCGCCCGCGGCGAGCTGCGGGGCGCGCCGCTCGGACACGCCGGGCAGTCCGGCGCGCTCGTCCGCGGGCATCTTCGCGAGCCGGTCGGCCCACTCGGTGACGCCGGCGGCGCCGAGCACCCGCCGCTGGAACGGTCCTTCGGACGTCGACGCGGCGCCGCCGATGCGGGCGAGCTGCTTGAACGTCTTGGACGTGGCGACGGCGTGGTCGGGCGGCCCGTAGCGGGCGACGTCGCCGACGTGCCGGGCGATCTCCGCGCGGACGTGCCGGCGCAGCTTGCGCACCTCGTCGGCGGGCGGCGGGTCGCCGGTGAACCAGTCGCGGGTGAGGCGGCCCGCGCCGAGCGGCAGCGAGAACGCCGCGTCGGGCTCCTCGTCGATCCCGACGGCGATCTCCAGGGAGCCGCCGCCGATGTCGACGACCAGCAGCCGTCCCGAGGACCAGCCGAACCACCGGCGGACGGCGAGGAAGGTCAGCCGCGCCTCGTCCTCGCCGGACAGCGCCTCGATGCCGACCTCCTTCTCCTCCCGGATGCGGGCCAGCACCTCCTCGCCGTTCGCGGCGTCGCGGACGGCCGAGGTGGCGAACGCGACGAGGTCCTCGACGCCCTTGTCCTCGGCGATCTGCAGCGCCTCGTCGACGAATTCGCGCAGCAGCTTCTCGCCCTCCTTGGAGAGCCGGTCGCCCTCCTCCAGGTGGGCGGCGAGCCGCAGTTCCGCCTTGTGGGAGTACGCGGGAAGCGGGCGCGCCCCCCGGTGGGCGTCCACCACGAGCAGGTGAACCGTGTTCGAGCCCACGTCCAGCACGCCGAGTCTCATGCCCCGAAAATATCGGACGGCCGTCCGGTACGAAGCGGTTGAGGGCGTACAAAGCGCATACGAAAAGGGATGGAACTCCCTAGCCGGTAGGCTGGCGACCATGGCGGAACGGGAATGGCGCGTGCCCGTGGCGCAGGTCGCGGCCAAGGGGGCCGCCGCCGTCGCCGTCGCGGCCCTGGCCGCCGTGTCGGCCGGCGACCGCCAGTTCCTGCTGCTCGCCGCCGCGGCCGCCGCCGGGCTGGCCGCGCTGGCGCTGCGGGACGTCCTCGCCTCCGTGCGGCTCGCGGCCGACGCCGCGGGCGTCACCGTGGTGACGGGCTACGCGGGCCGCCGGCGGATCCCGTGGGGCGAGGTCGCGGCCGTCCGGGTGGACGAGCGGCGGCGGCTGCTGCTCCACACCCGGCTGCTGGAGATCGAGACGGCCGACGACCTGCACCTGTTCAGCCGGTTCGACCTCGGCGCCGAGGTCGACGACGTCGCCGCCGCGCTCGGCGAGCTGCGTCAGGGCAGCTCGTCCGGGGTCGGGTAGGACGGCTGCGCGCCCGGCCGCCGGACCGCGGCGGCGCCCGCCCGCGCAGCGTACGCGGCCGCCTCCCGCAGGCCGTCGCCGCGCGCCAGCCGCAGGCACAGCGCGGCGGTGAACGCGTCGCCCGCGCCGGTGGTGTCCACGGCCTCGACCCGCGGGGACGGGACGGCCGCCGTGCCGGACGCGTCGGCGACCAGCACGCCGTCGGCGCCGAGGGTGACGACGACCGAGCGGGGCCCGCGCTCCAGCAGCGCCCGCGCCATCGCGGCGGGCTCCCCCGGCTCCCCGCCGCCGAGCAGGTACGCGGCCTCGTGCTCGTTGACGACGAGCGGGTCGCATAGGGCGAGCAGGTCGGTCGGGACGGGCGCGGGCGGCGACAGGTTCAGCACGACCCGGCCGCCCGCCTCGGCGGCGGTGCGGGCGGCGGCCTGCACCGCCGGGAGCGGCACCTCGAGCTGGAACGACACGACGGCCGCGCCCGCGATCATGTCGCGGGCGGCGGCGACGTCGGCCGGGGAGACCCGGGCGTTGGCCCCGGGCGACACGATGATGCTGTTGTCGCCGTCCGGGCCGACGGTGATCAGCGCGACGCCGTTCGGGCCGGGCGTCGTCGTCAGGTGGGCGAGGTCGACGCCGTCGGCGGCGAGCGCGTCCCGCAGCAGGCGGCCGTGGCTGTCGTCGCCGACCCGGCCGACGATCCCGGTGCGGCCGCCGAGCCGCGCGGCGGCGACCGCCTGGTTCGCGCCCTTGCCGCCCGGATGGACGACCAGGTCGGAGCCGAGCACGGTCTCCCCCGGCGCGGGCCGCCGGTCCACCTTCACCACGAGGTCGGCGTTGACCGAGCCGACGACGACGACTTCCCACATCACGGTCTTCCTCCGGCTCAGTCGGTGACGAACTGCTGGGCGTTCTCACGGGTGGCGATCTTGACCGGCACCGGCGCGTCGGCCGGGACGTCCTCGCCGTCCGCCGCCTTCAGGGCGCTCTCCACGGCCATCTTCCCGAGCAGCCGCGGCTGCTGCGCGACGGTCGCGTTCATGGTGCCGTTCTGCACGGCCTCGATGCCTCCCGGAGTGCCGTCGAACGCGACGACCTTGACGTCGCGGCCCGCCCGGTCGCCGAGCGCCTTGATCGCGCCGAGCGCCATCTCGTCGTTCTCGGCGAACACGCCGGTGACGTCCGGGTGGGACTGCAGCAGGTTCGTCATGACGTTCAGGCCCTTGGTGCGGTCGAAGTCCGCGGGCTGCTTGGCGACGACCTCGATGCCGGGGTGCGCCGCGATGCCCTCGGCGAAGCCCTGCCCGCGCTCGCGGGACGCCGACGTGCCCGGCTGGCCCTGCAGGATCACGATGCGGCCCTCGCCGCCCAGCTGCCGCGCCATCTCCTCGGCCGCGAGCTTGCCGCCCGCGACGTTGTCGGACGCGACGAGCTGCGCGACGTCGGCGCCGTTGACCGTCCGGTCGGCGGCGATCACCGGGATGCCGGCCCGGTTCGCGGCCTGCACGGCTGGCGCGGCGGCGTCGGAGTCGACCGGGTTGACGATGATCGCCTCCATGCCCTGGCTCGCGTAGTTCTGCACCTGGTCGACCTGCTGCGACGCGTCGTTCTGCGCGTCCGAGACGGTCAGGTCGATGCCGAGCCGCTTCGCCTCGGCCTGCGCGCCGTCGCGGAACTGCACGAAGAACGGGTTGTTGAGGGTGGAGACCGACAGGCCGATCTTGGTGCCGCCGCCGGCGGCTCCGCCGCCGTTCCCGCCGGTCAGGGCGAGCCCCGCGGAGAGCGCGACGATCACCGCGACGGCCGCGCCGCCGCCCGCCCAGAACGTCCGGGGGCTGAACTTCACGCCCCGGCGCCGGACGGTGTCCAGCAGCACGGCGAGCGCGATGACGACGCCGATGACGACCTGCTGCCAGAACGCCGAGACCGACAGGAGGTTCAGGCCGTTGCGCAGCACCGCCAGGATGAGCGCGCCGACGAGGGTGCCGAACGCGCGGCCCTTGCCGCCCGACAGGCTCGCGCCGCCGATGACGACCGCCGCGATCGCGTCCAGCTCGTAGCCCTCGGCGGCCTGCGGCTGCGCGGACGCCAGCCGGGACGCGAGGACGATGCCCGCGACGGCCGCGAACGCGCCCGACAGGGCGTAGGTGACGAGCTTCTGCCGGTCGACGCGGATGCCCGACAGCCGCGCGGCCTCCTCGTTGCCGCCGATCGCGTACATCGCGCGGCCGCTGTAGGTGCGGGCGAGGATCAGCGCGGTCAGCAGCCCCATCACGATCATGACGAGGACGGGGACCGGCAGGTACTCGCCGATCGTGTCGCCGAGGTGGGTGACCGCGCCGGGGAACGCGATCGGGCTGCCGTCGGAGATGACCAGGGCGAGTCCCCGGGCGATGCCGAGCATCGCGAGCGTCGCGATGAACGGCGGCAGCTTGCCGTAGGTGATCAGCAGCCCGTTGACGAGCCCGGCCGCGAGCCCGGCCGCGATCGCGAACACGAGCGCGACCGGCCACGGCATCCCCTGCTCGGTGGCCGTCCAGGCCAGGACGACCGCCGACAGCGCGGCGACCGAGCCGACCGACAGGTCGATCCCGGCGGTGACGATCACGAACGTTGCACCGAACGCCAGGATCGCGACGACCGCGGCCTGCACGCCCACGTTCAGCAGGTTCGTCACCGTGAGGAAGTCGTCGGAGGCGACGGCGAGCGCCAGCACCAGGATCACCAGGCCGGCCAGCGCGCCGTTCTCGCCCAGCAGCCGCGCGGTGGTGCGCAGCGCGCCGCCGTCCCGCTCTCCCTCCGGCCGCTTGCGCAAGGTTTCAGTGGACATCGCTACTCCCTGACATGTTCATTCCGCCGCGTCGTCCTGGCCCGATACGGCCAGCGCCATGACCGCGTCCTGGGTCGCCTCGCCCGCCGGCAGCTCGCCGGCGATCCCGCCCCGCGCCATCACGAGGATCCGGTCGCTCATCCCCAGCACCTCGGGCAGATCGCTGGAGATCATCAGCACCGCGTGCCCGGAGGCGGTGAGGTCGTTGATCAACCGGTAGATCTCGACCTTCGCGCCGACGTCGATGCCGCGCGTCGGCTCGTCCAGGATCAGGACCTTCGCGTCGGCCAGCAGCCACTTGCCGATCACGACCTTCTGCTGGTTGCCGCCCGACAGGGTGCGGACCTCCTGGGCGAGCCCGCTCATCCGCACGTTCAGCCGGCCCGCGATCTCGCCCGCGCCGCGCCGCTGCCCGGCCCGGTCGACGACGCCGCCGCGGCTGGCGCGGCCCAGCGTGACCAGGCCGAGGTTCTCCTGCACGTCGGCGCCGAGGACGAGCCCCTGCCCCTTGCGGTCCTCGGGGACGAGCCCGAGCCCCGCCTTCATCGCGGCCTGCACGTCGCCGGGCGGCAGCGCGCGGCCGTCCACCCGCACCTCGCCGCCGTCCGGGCGGTCCGCGCCGAAGACCGCGCGGGCGACCTCGGTGCGGCCCGCGCCGACCAGCCCGGCGAGCCCGACGACCTCGCCCGCGCGGACCTCGAACGAGACGTCCCGGAAGACGCCCGCGCGGGTCAGGCCGCGGACCTCGAGCAGGGCCGGGCCCGGCTCGGTGCGCTCGCGCGGGTACTGCGCGTCGATCGGGCGGCCGACCATCAGCCGTACGAGCTCGTCCTCGGGGGTGTCGGCGGGCACCTCGGCGACCGAGCGGCCGTCCCGCAGGACCGTCACGCGGTCGCCGATCCGGGGGATCTCCTCGAGGTGGTGCGTGATGAAGATGATCGCCACGCCCTCGTCGCGGAGCCGGGCGACGATCTCGAACAGCCGGTCGACCTCGCCGGTGGTGAGGACGGCCGTCGGCTCGTCCATGATCAGCACCCGGGCGTTCTGGCCCAGCGCCTTCGCGATCTCCACCATCTGGCTGCGGGCGATGCCGAGGCCCGCCATCCGGTCGGACGGTTCCGCGGCGACGCCCACCCGCGCCAGCAGGTCGCGGGCGGCGGCGTTCATCGCGCGCCGGTCGACCAGCCCGAACCGGCGCGGCGGCCGGCCCAGGAACAGGTTCTCGGCGACCGACAGCTCGGGGACGAGGTTGAACTCTTGGTAGATCGTCGCGATGCCGAGGTCCTCGGCGTCCTGCGCGGAGCGGATCCGCACGGGCTCGCCGTCCACCTCGATCGTCCCCTCGTCGGGGCGGTGCGCGCCGGACAGCGTCTTGATCAGCGTGCTCTTCCCGGCGCCGTTCTCGCCGAGCAGCACGTGGACCTCGCCGGGGCGCAGCGCGAAGTCCACGCCGTCCAGCGCCACCACGCCGGGGAACGTCTTGCGCAGGCCCCGGACGCGCAGGATCTCACCGTCGTCTGCACTGCTCATCGCGGGCGCCTCCCTTCGGTCTCGTCGGATCCCTGTTCGTGCCGTTCATCCGGTGCGCCGGGGCCGGCGGGGTCGGCGGGCTCGCCGCAGGAGCGGCGCACCACCAGCCGCGCGTCCAGCACCACCGGCTCCACCGGGCGGCCGTCGATGCGGTCCAGCAGCGCCCGGACCGCGCGGCGGCCGAGCTCCTGCACCGGCTGGCCGATCGCGGTGATCGGCGGGTCGAGATGGGTGAACCAGGGGACGTCGTCGTAGGACGCCAGCGCGACGTCCCCCGGGATCGCGAGGCCCCGCGCGCGGATCTCGTCCAGCGCGCCGAGGGCCATCAGGTTGTCCCCCGCGAAGATCGCGTCGGGGGGTTCGGGCAGGTCGAGCAGCCGCGCGGCGCCCGCCCGCCCGCTGGCCGCCTGGAAGTCGCCGGCCTGCACGTAGTCGGGGCGGACGGGCAGCCCGCACGCGCGCAGCGCGGCGGTGAACGCCTCCGTGCGCTCCCGGCCGGTCGACAGCAGCGCCGGTCCGGACACGAACGCGATCCGGCGGCGGCCGAGCGCCGCCAGGTGCGCGACCAGTTCGCCGATGGCGGCCGTCCCGTCCGCCCGCACGGTCGGGACGTCCAGGCCCGGGAGCGTCCGGTCGAGGAACACCAGCGGGCCGCCGTCGCGGACGACGTCGCGCACCAGCGGCGTGACCTCGGCCGTCGGGCACAGCAGCAGGCCGTCCACCCGCTGCTCCAGGAGGGTGCGGACGTAGTGGTCCTGGCGTTCGGCCCGCTCGTCGGCGTTGCCGATCACCACCGAGTACCCGGCGCCGCGCGCCTCGTCCTCGACCGCGCGGGCCAGCTCGGTGAAGAAGGGGTTGAGGATGTCCCCGATGACCAGGCCGATCGTCCGGGTCGTGTCGGTGCGCAGCGAGCGGGCGACGGCGTTGGGCCGGTAGCCCAGCTCCTCGACGGCCGCCAGCACCCGCGCGCGCGTCTCCGCCGTCACCCGGGCGCTGTCGTTGAGCACCCGCGAGACCGTCGCGACCGACACGCCCGCACGGCGTGCGACGTCCTTGACGCCGGCCATCCCGCCTCCCCGCGCATCTACGTGTAATCGTTTTCAAAGCTGTGCTTGTAAACGTTTACACGACCGGCCGCATTCCTGGCAAGCCCGAGTTCGCCCGCGCGTCACCGGAGGTACAGCTCCGCGAGATCGACGACGTCCGAGAGCTCCTCGACCGTCCGGTAATAGCCCCGCCCCACGAGGGCGCCGCCCCTGGTCGCCAGCAGGGCGCTGTCGCCCCGCACGCCCATGAACTCCGCCCACACGCGGTGCGCCCCCGACAACCGCACCGCCGTCACCTGCAGCCCGTCGGGCCCCACCCAGCTCGCACGCACGTCCTCCATATACAGAACGTTACGATCACTGACTCTCCGCATTCACGGCGCGGTGGCCCGGGCGCGCCCGGCTCCCCCGGCGGGGGACGGTCAGCCCGTGTAGAGGCCGGGCAGGCAGATGTCGTCCGACAGCGTGTCGATCGCGCGGACGTCGTCCGGGTCGAAGGTCAGCGTCCACCGGCGTTCGGCCTCGACGATGACGGTGTCCGGGCCGCCGAAGCGGGCGGAGTCGATCCAGCCGACCCCGGAATCGGAGTTGCGGCAGCCCAGGAACGCGCGCTTGGCGAAGAACCCGTCGTCGCTCTCCACGTACAGGGCCACCACCGGGTCGATCATGTTGGACGTGTCGTGCATCACGAGCCGGAACTCGCCGTCCGCGGACACGTCCACGACCCGGGTGCTTCCGGTGCCGCCGAAATCGATCAGGGAGACGAAGGCGACGAGGCACGTGACGGTGACGGCGAGCGCGGCGAAAACGTAGGCGCCCGCCATCGGAAGCCAGGACGGCCCGGGAAGCCTCGTCCTCGCGACGACCACGCCGAGCACGAGGAGCCCGGCCACCAGCAGGCCCGCCCAGAGCAGCCCGAGGCCGCCCATTCCGAGCCAGCGGTACGGATTCTCCATGCCGAAGATCGCCGCCGCCACCAACAGCACGCCCACCACGGCGCCCGCGTACCTCATCCGCACCTCCGATCGGGAGGTTGGATGCGGGAAAGAGCCGGAGAGTTCTGCCCGGGACGGACGGCGTGTTACCGGAACCGGACGGGTAGGGAGTGCGTCGGAAGGGTGTCCGGTCCGTCGCTCGGAGGAGGGGTCCCATGGCGTTGCGGCGGCTGATCGCGGGCGCGCTGCTCGGCGCGGCGGTGGCGGGGGCGGCGGGCTGCGGCGCCGCGAACGCGACCCCACCGGACGGTCCGGCACCCGGCGGGGACGGCGGCCGGACGGTGCGGGCCGGGGAGGAGTTCACGCTCGCGCCCGGGGGCGCGGCGCGGACCGCCGACGGGTTCGCGGTCCGCTTCACCGGGGTCCCGGAGGACAGCCGGTGCCCTCAAGAGGTGGACTGCGCCTGGGAGGGCGACGCGACGGTGACCGTCGAGATCACCGCCGCGGGGGCGTCGCCGGTCGCGCGGGAGCTGCACACCAACCGCCGGTTCGCCACCGCGACGGCGGCCGGCGGGCGCACGGTGCGCCTGCTGGGCCTGGCCCCCGCGGCGCGGCAGGGCGGGGTGCCCGCCGCGGAGTACCGGGCCCGGCTGGCGATCGGCTGATCAGGCCCCGCCGTCGAAGGTGGCCGGGTCGGGACCGACGCGGGTGCCCTGGTCCATCTCGCCGATCCGCTTCATGTCGTCCTCGGTCAGCTCGAAGCCGAAGACGTCGATGTTCTCGGCGATGCGGGACGGCGTCACCGACTTCGGGATGACGACGTTGCCGAGCTGCAGGCTCCACCGCAGCGCGACCTGCGCGGGGGTGCGGCCGTGCGCGCGGCCGATCTCGGCGAGCGCCGGGTCGTCCAGCAGGCCCTGCCCCTGCCCGAGCGGCGACCACGCCTCGGTGCGGACGCCGTGCTCGGCGTGGAAGGCGCGCAGGCCCGCCTGCTGCAGGTAGGGGTGCAGCTCGATCTGGTTGACCGCCGGGACGACGTCGGTCTCCTCCAGGACGTGCCGCAGCGTCTCGACGGTGAAGTTCGAGACGCCGATCGAGCGGACCCGTCCGTCCCGCTGCAGCTCCTCGAACGCGCGCCACGTCTCCAGGTACCTGCCGTGCTGCGGCATCGGCCAGTGGATCAGGTACAGGTCGATGTAGTCGAGGCCGAGGCGCTCCATGCTGGCCTCGAACGCCCGGAGCGTATTGTCGCGCCCCTGGTCGCTGTTCCACAGCTTGGTGGTGACGAACAGCTCCTCGCGCGGGACGTCCGCCGCGCGCAGCGCCCGTCCGGTGCCGCGCTCGTTCCGGTAGACGGCGGCCGTGTCGATGCTGCGGTAGCCGTTCTCCAGCGCCGTCGTCACGGCCTGCTCGGCCTCGTCGTCGGGCACCTGGAAGACCCCGAAGCCCAGCTGCGGCATGGCGCGGCCGTCGATGAGGTCCACGTTCGGTACGGTCACGGTTCCGTCCCCCCTCTGGCGTGCACGTGCGGTGGCGTTCGTGCCCGGTGGACGGCGTCCGAATCGGGCACGACGCCCACGATGGTCGAAATTGTGATCCTATCCGCGCCCCGCGACCGCTCGGCCGACCTCAGGCGGTCAGCAGCGTCTTGCCGACGACCGCGCGCGCCTCGATCGCGGCGTGCGCCTCGGCGGCGCGCTCGAGCGGGAACGTGCGGCCGACGACCGGCGCCGGCCGCCCGGCGGCGGCCTCGGCCAGGGCGCGCTCCGCCCGTTCCCGGCCGCCCGCCCGCAGCTCCATGAGCTGCTCCAGGCCGATGACGGTGACGCCGCGGCGGGCCGCCTCGTCCGGCGTGATCTCGGTGGGGGCTCCCCCGGCCGCGCCGTGCACGGAGAACCGGCCGCCCGCCGCGGTCACGTCGAACGCCGCGCGGCCGATCGCGCCGCCGGCACCAGGACCTCCGGCCCGCCGAACCGTTCCACGCGCACGACCCTCATCAGGACCCCCTCGTCGATCTTTCGTGACGCGGACCATCCTGGGACCTCGAGCATGCTCGAGGTCAAGTGCGCTCGCGCTGCGCGCGGACGACCTCCTGGAACGCGTCCTTGAAGGCGGCGTAGCGCTCGGCGCCGAGGTTCTCGGCGTGGCGGCGCTCCATGTCGGCGAGGATCGCGCGGGCCTTGGCGACCTCGTCGCGGCCGCGGTCGGTGGGGACGACGCGCTTGGCGCGGCGGTCGTCCGGGTCGGGTTCGCGGCGGACGTAGCCGAGCGCGGCGAGCTCGTCCACGATCGTGCCGACGATCTGCTTGTGCTGGCCGGTGCGCGCGGCGAGCTCGGTCGCGCGGGCGCCGTCCCGGCCGAGGAAGGCCAGGACGCTCCCGTGCCGCGGGCGCACGTCGGGGTGCCCCTGCTCGGCGAGCCGCTCGAACAGTTCGTCCTGCAGCGCGCGCATCAGCTGCCCGGCGAGCATGCCCAAGTCGGGTCCTCCCTGCTCCTCGCCCATCTTCTCCCCAATTTAGTCACGATCCTTGACCATCAACGTTCTTGATTATATCGTGGTGGCATACCGCAACGCACCTCCCCGAAGGGACCGGGCCCATGAGCAGCACGGACGTGGACGTCTACATCGACACCAAGCTCGACCCGAAGCATCACGACACCGTCGCCGCCCTGCGCGCCCTGATGGCCGACGCCGCGCCGGACGCCGCGGAGTGCCTCACCTACGGCTCCCCGGCCTGGCGGGGGACGAAGATCCTCGCCGTGATCAGCCCGAGCAAGACGCACCTGACCTTCGCCTTCGAGCGCGGCGCGGAGTTCGACGACCCGCACGGCCTGCTGCAGGGCGTCGGGAAGCGGACCCGGCACGTCAAGATCAAGCCGGGGGCCGACCTCGACGAGACGGCCCTGCGCGGCTACATCGCCCAGGCCGTCGCGCTCGACCGCGCATGAGAAACCGCCCCCGGGCACGGCCCGGGGGCGGTTTCGAGTGCGGTTCCGGAGGCCGGTCAGACCGTGCCGCGGAAGGTGTGCTCGCCGGAGCCGACGGTCACCGGCGCGTCGCGGCCGGGGACGCGCACCTCGGCGGTGCTGCCCGCCGGCACGGTCACCTTCAAGGTGACGCGGCCGTCGTCCAGCCGCCACGACGAGCGGACCTCGCCGTAGGGCGTCTGCCGCGTCGCGGACGCGCCGGTCAGGTCACCGACGACGGACGGCGCGATCAGCAGCTTCCGGTAGCCCGCCGAACCGTCGGCCTGCCGGATCCCGGCCAGGTGGCCGGTGAACCAGGCGTCGATCGCGCCGAGCATGAAGTGGTTCTGCGACTGGCCGCTGCCGCCGTCCCAGGTCTCGCCGAGCGCGGTGTTGCCGTGCACGACCTGGTACCCGTAGCTCGGGCTGTCGGTCTGGGTGGCGATCTTGTAGAGGACGTCGTCGGGCAGCACGCGCAGCGCGGAGGGCAGCGAGATCTCGCCGAGGACGAGGTTCCAGCCCTTGTCCTCGATGGACGCGATCAGGTGGTCGAGCAGCCGCTGCCGCTGGTCGTCCGGGACGGCGCCCATGTCGAGCGCGATCGCCTCCGCGCCGTGCCCGCCGCCGCCGAACGTCCCGGTCGCCGGGTCGTACAGCTCGTCCGACAGGGCCTTGGCGCTGAGGTCGGCCTTGGCCCGGAACGCGGCGGCCTCGTCCGGCTTCCCGAGCGTCTCGGCGATCTTGGCGAGGGTGTTGTTGAGGCTCCACCAGCCGAACGTGCCCGAGACGACCTTGGGGAACGTGCGGTCGGGGCTGAACCAGTCGCCGAGCGTGTAGTCGGTCAGCCCGTTCTCGACGCGGCCCTCGATGTGCGCGGCGTACCGCTTCATCTGCGGGTAGTACGTCCGCATCGTCTCGACGTCGCCGTACTCCTGGTACAGCTGCCACGGCACGTGGACGAACGCGCCGCCCCAGTTCGAGTCGTCCCGGTACGAGCCCGCCAGGACGGTGTAGTCCGGGACGGTCGAGGGGATGAGGCCCGTCTCGGTCTGGGCGTCCGCCATGTCCTGGACGACCTTGCGCAGATGCGCGTGGACGTCGTAGTTCGCGGCGAGGGTCGGGCCGACGAGGTGGTCCTGCTCCAGCCAGCCGAGCTTCTCGCGGCTCGGGCAGTCGGTGAACACGCTCATCATGTTGCCCTCGACGGCGCGGCGGACCAGCCCATGGATGCCGTTGATCAGGTCGTTGGACGAGCTGAACGAGCCGGCCGAGTCGTTGTCGGCGTGCAGCACCTGCCCGTTGACGCGGATCGACGCGCCCTCGGGCAGTCCCTGGACCTCCAGGTAGCGGAACCCGTGGTAGGAGAACCGCGGGTGCCAGGTCTCCGGACGGGACGACCGGGTCGTGTACTCGTCCCAGATCGGCGCGCCCACGTTGCTGATCGACTGGTTGACGCGCCCGTCCTTGAGGCTCTCGGCGGGCAGGATCCGCACGGACGTCCCGGCGGGCGCGTCGATCGTGATCTCCGGGCGGCCGGCGATGTTGCGGCCGACGTCGAACACCTTGTAGCCGTCGCCGGAGCCGACCTCGCGGCCCCGCAGCTCGTCGATGACGCGGACCGGCTCGGACATCCGGCCGGCCGGCGGGCCGGGCGCCGCCACGGGGACGGCGTCCTCCCAGCCGTCGCGGGAGGCGCCGGGGCGGTCCCAGCCGGGACGCTCGCGGCGGGCGTCGTGGTCCTCGCCGCCGTACCAGTTGGAGAAGGTGACGGGCCCGAGGACGGTCTTCCAGCTCCCGTCGCTGACGATGCGCCGCACGGACCCGTCGCGGAGGGTCACCTCGAGCTGCGCCGTCATCTTCGGGTCGCTGAAGGTGTCGGCGAACTTGCGGTACCGGTCCGGCGTGGAGATCACGTTGGCGATGCCGTTGCCCAGCTCGACGCCGAGGGTGTTGCCGCCGGAGCGCAGCAGCTTCGTCACGTCGTAGGTCGCGTACTGGACGCGGTCGGCGAAGTCGGTGTTGGCCGGTTCGAGTTCGGCGTCGCCGATGCGGCGGCCGTTCAGCCGCGCCTCGTAGACGCCGAGGCCGGCGATGTAGAGGCGGGCGTCGCGGACGCCGCCGGGCAGCCGGAAGTCCTTCGCGAAGATCGGCATGGCCTCCGGCACGATCGCCGGCGGCGGCTCCCGGTCCGCGACCTCCGTGCGGGCGGTGAAGGGCCCGTCGGCGGCGTCGGCCGTGCCGACCGTGAAGTCGGCGGGCGTGTGCGGCGCCTTGCCGCCCTCGCCGGGCAGGTCGGTGCGCGGCCACAGGACGACCTGGTCGAACTCCTTCGCCTCGCGCAGGTCGACGGTCAGCGTCAGCGGCTCGTCCGACAGGTCCGCGTCGCCGTGCGCGGAGCTGCGCCAGCCCGCCTTCTCCTGGTTCGTGGTGCGGGTGCCGTCGGTGAGGTGCCGCGCGTCCCACTTGCGGTTGACGTTGCCGCCCTTGTCGGACGGCGTCACGGTGCGTCCCTTCGCGAGGTTCGTGTCCGGGTCGCCGGAGTCGCGGACCTCGAGTTCGGCGAGCGCCAGCCGGTAGGTGTCGCCGTCGAGGGTCTCCTCCAGCGGCAGACCCAGCTCCGTCACGTTCAGCCGGACGAACTGGGCGGTGGTGTCCGGCAGCTCCACCACGATCGGGGCGGGCTGCTTGTCCTTGATCTGCCAGTCCTCCTGGGTGATCCAGCGGCCCTGCCAGTCGCTCTGCGCGGTCAGGCCGGTCTCGAACCAGGACGGCGACGACCAGCCGGACGGGCGCCCGTCCGTCCAGACGCGGACCCGCCAGTACACGCGGGTGCGGCTGCCGACCTTCTTCCCGGCGTAGTCGGCCTGCGGGAACGCCGACTCCACGCGGCCGGAGTCCCACAGGTCGGGACGCCCGCGGTGCAGCGACCGCTCGCTGGTGGCGGCCTGGATCTGGTACGCGCTCTGGGTGACGTTCCGTCCGCCGCGGAGCTGCCAGGTGAGCGGCGGGGTGGTGTCGTCGATCCCCAGGGCCTCGTTCAGGTGGAACGCCTCCAGCCCGACGGGACGGACGCCGCCCGCGGCGTGCGCGGGCGCGGAGACGAGCGTCAGCGGGAGCGCGACGGTGATCGCCGCCGCGGCGAGCCCGCGCATCTTCTTCTTGGGCAAGGGGTCTCCTACGGGGTGTCGGCCAGGGCCGAGATCTCGGCCGCCGTGAGGGCGTGGTCGTAGAGGCGGAAATCGGACACCGCGCCGTGCAGGTGGGGGCGGCGGGTGTCCTGCTGGTCGCCGAGGTAGTTGGCGGTGGTCGCGCCGAGCGCGAGGGGGCTCATGACGAGGCCGTCGTTGCGCCCGGCCTCGGCCCCGTCGATGTACAGGACGGCCGAGCCGTTCCCGGCCGTGACGGCGACGTGCGTCCACGCGCCGGTGGGCAGGGCGGACGGGGCGTCAGCGACGTCCTCGCCCTCCATGCCGGTGACGCGCATCCCGAACCGCGCCCGGCCCGCACCGGTGCGGGCGGTCACCGCGAAGTACGTCTCGCGGTTGAAGCCGAGGTCGAAGACCCGCACGTTGTTCACGAGCGAGTCGAGCCGGACCCGGAGCACGACCGTCAGCTCGTCCAGGCCGCCGAGCAGCCCGGGCGGGAGCAGCACGTGCCCGCCCTGGCCGTCGAGGACGACGGAATCGCCGTCCTCCGCCCAGGACGCCCCGGCGGCGAGCTTCGCGTCCGGCCAGCGGCCCGCGGCGTCGGCGAGGCCGCGGCCGCGCAGCGGGAAGTGCGCCAGCAGCCCCGGCCGGTGCCGGTGCGCCGGCGTCAGCCAGTAGACGGTGTAGCGCTCGTGCTGGACGTCCGCGAACGGCTTCAGCTCGAC
Organism: Spirillospora sp. NPDC052242; assembly: GCF_040679555.1. NCBI lineage: Bacteria > Bacillati > Actinomycetota > Actinomycetes > Streptosporangiales > Thermomonosporaceae > Spirillospora > Spirillospora sp. NPDC052242. Next base: position 4,006 of record NZ_JBFAUZ010000019.1, on the reverse strand, counting down.
GTCGGCGCCGTCGGCCCGGGCGGTGTAGTGCAGCGGCCGGCGGCGGTCGGGGCGCAGCGACCGCGGGTCGATGGCCGGGAAGGTGGCGAGCGCCCGGTCCCCGTACCGTCCGGCCAGGACGACCGGGCCGACGGTGACGGCCTGCACGTTCGGGTTGTCGGGGGTCTTGCGCCACACCGGGGCCATCGGCGTCGACAGCTCCACGACGTCGCCGCGCCGCCAGTGCCGCTCGATCTCGGCGTAGCGGCCCGGACGGACGCGCACCGGCACCGCCCGCCCGTTCACCCGGACGCGCGGGTGCCCGCCCCGGGCGCCCAGCCACCCCGGGATGCGGAGCTTGAGGGCGAAGCGGGACGAGCCGCGCGTCACGGTGAGGCGGGTCCGTTCGGCGTACGGGTACCCGGTCTCCTGCCTGAGCCCGATGCCGCGCTCCCGCCACGTCAGCTCGGACGGGATGAACAGGTTGACGTACAGCTCGTCCTTCGTGTGGAAGTAGATGCTGTCGGCGAACTTCGTGTGCGTCTCCATGGCGGTGCCGTGGTCGCAGGAGAAGTTGTCGTAGTCGCCGCTGTAGCTGCCGGGCGCCGCGCCGAGGCCGCCCTTCGGCTCGCGCTGCGAGCCCGGCCACAGGCCCGCGTAGTACGTGACGAACCCGTGCTCGGACTCGGGGTCCTGCTGGCCCAGCATCTGGTTCAGCAGGGTCCACTCGTAGTAGTCCATGTACGCGGACTCGTCCGGGTCGTGCAGGAACAGCAGCCGCGACAGCTTCAGCATGTTGTAGCTGTTGCAGTTCTCGCAGGTGTCCGAGCCGAGCCGGGACGCGATCTGGTCCGGCGGGCAGAACATCTCGTTGTTGCTGTTGCCGCCGATCACGTACGTGTGGTGGTGGACGACCGTGTCCCAGAAGAACGCCGCGATGTCGCGGTAGCGGGCGTCGCCGGTCGCCTCGTACTCGCGCATCGCGCCGACGATCTTCGGGATCTGGGTGTTGGCGTGGTACCCGTCGAGGGCGTCGCGGCGCTCGGCGAGCGGGCCGTAGATCTCCTCGTGGTCGAACCGGCGGGCCGTCCGCAGATGCGCGGGGTCGCCGGTCACCTGGTGGAGGGCGGCCAGCACCTCGTTCATGCCGCCGAACTCGACCCGCAGGATCTCCTGCATCTCCTCGTGGGAGAGCTTGCCGTTGCGCGCCTCCGCCCACGCCGCCATGCCGGTCACGACGTCGAGCGCCTGCCGGTTCCCGCTCAGCGTGTACTGGTCGAGCAGCCCCGCCATGATCTTGTGGATCGTGTAGTAGGGCGCCCACGGTTTCCCGCCGGACTCCAGGTCCGCGAACACCGACTCGGGGAACGCCGACAGGTAGCCGGCGGTGAACCCGGCCGCCGCGGCCGCCGCCTGGCATTTCGCCAGCTCGGCGACGATGTACCGGCCCTTGGCGGCGAACGCGTCGTCGCCGGTGTTCGCGTGGGCCTGCGCGAGGCCGGACAGCAGGTGGCCCGTCGAGTGCCCGCGCAGCAGGACGTCCGGCGCCTCCCACCCGCCGCACGGCTCGGCCGACGACGGCAGCCCGGCGTTCGTCCGGAACGTGTGCAGCAGCCGGTCGGCGTCGACGAACTTCAGGTAGGCGCAGGTCCGCGCCATGTTCGCGCGGAACGGGCCGTCGAGCAGCGCGACGTCGGACAGCGGGAAGGGCGCCAGGGCCCCGCCCGCCGGGCGCCCGGGGGCGGTGCCGGCGAGCGCCGGGGGCGCCGCCGGGAGCGCGAGCGCGGTGGCGGTGGCACCCGCCGTGCCGATGAAGGCACGGCGGGTGAACGGAGCGGCCGTCATGCCCGCTTGCTCCGGATGTGGTGGTCACCGCGCAGGCCCTCGACGTACACGTAGGCGCCGTCGGACGAGACGCCGCGGGCGTGCGCCCGGCGGCCGTCCCACACCAGGCGGCCGTCCACCCGGACCTCGACGCGCTCGCCGAACGTCGGCACGCCGACGCGTCCGGTCGCCCGGTGCGGGGCGTCCAGGCGGGCGGTGAACACGCCGTGCTTCGACACGTTCCAGGACGCCTCGACCTGCCCGAGCGTCGTCGTGATGCTGCCCTTCGCGAACGTCAGGTCGGCGGTGTGCGGGACGAAGTCGAACGAGCGCCCGCCGACGCCGGTCGGCTTCAGGCCGAGGACGTTGAAGGTGAGCGCGGGCGTCGGGCCGGTCGCCCAGGCGTGCGCGAGGGACACGTAGGAGCTGCAGAACACGCAGCCGTCCTCGGCGTTGCGGAACGACTCCCAGAAGGTGCTCTTGGTGCCCTCCGGGTGGTTCAGCATGTAGCCCCACTGGCGGCGGATGATGTCGACGCCCGCCTGGTCGGCGGCGCGGCTCCCCGCGTTGAAGTGGGCGTTGACCTCCATCGATCCCGAGAACACGCCCGGGTTGCCCTTGTTCTCGGGCGCGGTCGAGGAGATCGACGTCCAGTTGCCCTTCAGCTTCTCGCTGATGCGCCGCGCCTTGGCGTCGCCCGCGAGGCCGTACCAGACCGCGACGGAGTTGCCCGCCTGCGGGTGGATGGCGGAGTCGGGGTAGAACCGGTACGCCCCGGCCTCCTCGTCCCACAGGTGCGCGTCGATCGCCTCGCGGATCGCGCCGGCGCGCTCGGCGTACGAGCGGGCCAGGCCGCGGTCGCCCTGCGCCTCGGCCATCTTGGAGCCGGTGTCGAGGACGCGCCACATCAGCACGTTCGCGAGGAGGTTCTCGCCCTTGGCGAGGATCCGGACGGAGTCGCTCGTCCCGGTGATGTAGACGAGGCCCTTGTCCTGGATCTTGCCGGAGATGAAGTCGACGGCCTCGGTGTAGTCGTCCCAGACCGTCGACAGCCAGCGCCGGTCGCCGGTGTGCAGGTAGTGGTCCCACGTGGCGGCGAGGGTCCACAGGTGGTAGGTGTCCGAGCCGTACTTGTCCAGCTCGGGACCGGCGTAGGGCAGCTCGCCGGTGTCGCGCTGGTGCTGGTACACGGTGGTGAGGGCGTTCTCGGCCGACTCGGTGTCGTCGAACGCGGCGTAGGCGGCGGGCACCTCGATGCCGAGGTCGCCCGGCCAGACCGTCCGGTCGCGCTTGGCGCCGTCCACGAGGATCGTGTCGCCGACGCCGACGGTGCCGCTGTTGTCCCACAGCTCCGCGGGCGGCTCCCAGATCCGGCCGCGCTTCGGCGAGATCGTGTTGAGCTGGACGGTGTACGCCCCGGCGTACCAGATCCGGTTGAGCAGGTCGTCGGACGAGTAGAAGTAGTTCGCGTACTCCGCCGGGTCCTCCATCTTGGGGGCCGCGGTGAAGTGCAGGGACACCTTGTCGAGCTCGACCGTCCCCGCGGTCTTCAGGAAGATCGTCAGGTACCGGAAGCCGCCCCGCAGGTGCTGGTCGGGCGTGGTGTAGGACGTGCGGCCGTCCACGTCGACGGAGAGGGCGCCGTCGCGGGAGCGCGGGCCGCCCGTGGACGCGTCGCTCGTCGTGTCGACGTACACCGACGACTCGGCGAACGCGACGCCGACCTGCTGCGCGCCGTCCGACCCGGCGAAGTGCAGGCTGGTGAGGCCGCCGACCTCCTTGCCGAAGTCGAGCGTGATCGACGAGCCCGCGCCGCTGAGCGTCGTCCGGCGGCCCTTGAGGACGGCCGCGGCGTCGTGCACGGTCCCGGTCGTGCGGAACACCGACACCGGGCGGACCGTCCGGGACGACGGCGACAGGATGTACTTCTCCCAGGGGCGGGCGCCGTACCCGTTGCCGTTTCCGTTTCCGTTGCCGCGGCCGGGGTCGGCCAGGGCGGTTCCCTGGGCCGCCACCAGGGCGGACAGCCCGAGGGCGAGGGCGGCCGCCCCGCGGCGGCGCCTGGATACGCTGGAGTGCATGGATTCCTCGCTATTCCGGTCTTGAGCAGGACGGCCGGCCACGTTCCGGGCCAGGTACTTGGCACCGATCAGGTCGAGGATCACGTCGTACGGGCCGGCGTCGACGAAGTCCTCGGTGCGGT
>NZ_JBFAUZ010000018.1:0-144593 GCF_040679555.1 Spirillospora sp. NPDC052242 | reverse complement strand
TGGCGTTGGTGGTGTGGTGTTCGCGGGTTGGCGGGGTCGTGGCGGCGTCGCGGGGGCCCGGGGGGCGGCCCCCCGCCGCGGCGCCCCCCCCCCCCCCCGCCGCCGTGTCCGTTCCAATGCCGCATGACCCGGATCCGCACCGGATCCGGGGCCGCCCGACGGGCCGTCAGCTGGCGACGAGCTCTTCCTCGTCGGCGTCCGCCGACCGCTCGTACTCCTCCTTGGCGGTCTCCAGCAGGTCGCGCCACGACCGCACGTCCGGCCGCCGCCGCAGCAGCGCCCGTCGCTCGCGTTCGGTCATCCCACCCCAGACACCGAACTCGATCCGGTTGTCCAGCGCATCCGCGAGGCACTCCGTCCGTACCGGGCAACCGCGGCAGATGAGCTTGGCCCGGTTCTGCGCCGCACCCTGCACGAACAGAGCGTCCGGGTCCGCGTTACGGCAGGCGGCGCGGGCGGTCCAATCCGTGATCCACATCTTGGCCCCACTCCCCTAGGGTCTGTGTCGATTTGCGCTCCATGGCCGGACGGGCGCGGACGTCAGGCCGCCAAACGAAAGCCGTGGGGAAGAACTTACGGAAGCGAGGGACGTTTCAACAGTCCCCGATGGGCCCATTCTCGATATAGCCCTCCAGGGCCATACCGCCGGAACGGACTAGTTACCTCTAGTTGACGCGCGAGACACCGCGCAGGTTGTCACGATGACCACAGAACGGGCGGAACTTCTCGTGCCGGACGTCGAACCCGCGGCGGACGTGTCCCGTATGCACCTGTCGTCCCGCGTACCCTAGAGCGTGTGCGCGTTGCGAATTCGGATCGGGGTAAGGCCCTCACCACGCTGATCAAGCTGTTGGGAACGGGCATCGTCGCGGGCGTACTGGTCGCCCTGGTCGCCTTGCCGGGCGTCGGGAGCGCGGGCATCACCGCGCGCGACGCCGCGAACAACTTCCAGGAGATGGACAGCGACCTCAACACCTCGCCGCCGTCCGAGAAGACCGTGCTGTACGACGTCGACGGCAAGCCGTTCGCCACGTTCTTCGACAAGTACCGCGAGTCCGTCCGGCTCGACCAGATCGCCCCCATCATGCGGCAGGCGATGATCGACATCGAGGACTCGCGGTTCTACGAGCACGGCGCCATGGACATCGAGGGCACGATGCGCGCCCTGGCCACGAACGTCGGGTCCACCACCACGCAGGGCGGCTCCACCCTCACCCAGCAGTACGTGAAGAACCTGCTGGTCGACAGCGCGCAGACGCAGGAGGAGTACAAGGAGGTCACCGCCCCCACCGTCGGCCGCAAGATCCGCGAGCTGCGCTACGCGCTCGAGGTCGAGAAGACGATGTCCAAGGACCAGATCCTCGAGGGCTACCTCAACATCGCCTACTTCGGCGGCGGCGCGTACGGCGTCCAGGCCGCGTCCAAGCGCTACTTCAGCAAGCCGGCGTCCAAGCTGACCCTCGGCGAGGCCGCGCTGCTCGCCGGCATCACCCAGAACCCCACCGCGTACGAACCGCACCGCAACCCGAAGGACGCGCGCGCCCGCCGCGACGTCGTCCTGCACCGGATGGCCGAGCTGGGGCACGTCACCAAGGCCCAGGCCGACCAGGCCGCCGCCGAGCCGATCGAGCTGAACCCCACCGAGCCCGTCGGCGGCTGCCAGACGAGCCAGGCCCCGTACTTCTGCGAGTACGTGAAGTACGACGTCCTCAACACCCTCGCCGACGGCAAGTACTGGGAGATGGACGCGAAGGAGCAGCAGTCCATCGTCAACAAGCTGAACCGCGGCGGCTACACCGTCCGCACCACCCTCGACATGGACAAGCAGCGGGCCGTCGACAAGGCCCTGCGCGGCATCGTCGACCCCGAGGGCCACCGCGTCGGCGCCGAGGCCATGGTCGAGCCCGGCACCGGCAAGATCCGCGCCATCGGCCTGAGCAAGCACTTCGGCCCCGGCAAGGGCAAGACCACCATCAACCTCCCGGCCGACACCCGGCACGGCGGCGGCACCGGCGTCTCCGCCGGATCGACCTTCAAGGTCTTCACCCTCGCCACCGCCCTCGAACAGGGCATCCCGGTCAACACCAGCATCAAGTCGCCCGAGTCGATGGCCGTCGGCGGCTTCAAGGCGTGCCCCTACTACGGGACGTACCAGGGCAAGAAGTACAACGGTGAGCTGCTCGGCGGCGGCACCGCCCCCTGGAACGTCTCCAACGCGGGCGACAGCCAGTCCGGCACGTTCAACCTCAAGACCGGCACCTGGGGCTCCGTCAACACCTTCTACGCCCAGCTCGAGAAGCGCGTCGGCGTGTGCAACGCCGTCAAGATGGCCGAGCGGTTCGGCATGAAGCAGGGCAACGGGCAGCCGCTGCTGCCCGTCCCGGCCCAGGTCCTCGGCGTCAACGACGTCGACATGGTGCACCTCGCCGCCGCGTACGCCGGGTTCGCCGCCCGCGGCAAGTACTGCGCGCCCCTCGCCGTCACCGAGATCGTCGACCACACCGGCAAGCGCGTCGAACTGCCGAAGCACGAGTGCAAGCAGGTCGTCGAGCAGGACGTCGCCGACAAGGTCAACTCGATCCTGAACGGGAACATGAGCAAGGGCACCCCGAGGGGCCGCAACATCGGACGTCCGTCCGCCGCGAAGACCGGCACCTGCGAGGCCCACACCTGCGCCGACTTCGCCGGCTACACCCCGAACCTCGCCGCCGCCGTCGCCTACTGGGACTTCCGCGGCCCCTGGCAGTACAAGGTCTACGGCGTCTACGGCGCCGACACCCCCGGCGCCATCTGGCAGCAGAGCATGCGCGAGGCCCTGCAGGGCGAGCCCGCCCCGGGATTCAACGCCCCGGCCCGCGACTTCGGCGACACCACCCAGGTCCCGAACGTCGCGAACCAGCCGCTGAACAACGCCCGCAAGACCATCGAGGACGCGGGCTTCAAGGTCCAGATCGCACCTGCGAACTCGGACCGTCCCCGCAACACGGTCGTCTCCTCGTCGCCCGCCGCGAACACCGACGCCGCCCCCGGCAGCACGGTGATCCTCTACGTGAGCAACGGCAGACGCGACTGACGAGAAAGGGGCCCGGCTTCCGCCGGGCCCCTTCTCACTCGGCGAGCTGCCGCTTCACCTCGGCGGCGACCCTGCCCCCCTCGGCCCGCCCGGCGACCTTCGGGTTCACGATCTTCATGACCTGCCCCATCGCCCGCGGCCCCGCGGCCCCCGACTCGGCGATCGCGTCCGCGACCAGCGCCGCGAGCTCCTCGTCCCCCAGCTGGGCGGGCAGGTACCCCTCCAGCACGACGCCCTCGTCCCGCTCGGCCTGCGCGGACTCCGTCCGCCCCGCCTCGTCGAACGCGGCCGCCGCCTCCCGACGCTTCTTCGCCTCCCGCGTGAGCACCTTGACGACGTCGTCGTCCGACAGCACCCGCGCCTGCTTGCCGGCGACCTCCTCGTTCTTCACCGCCGTGAGCGCCATCCGCAGCGTGCGCGTCCGCACGTCGTCGCGCCCCTTGATCGCCGCGGACAGGTCGGTCTCCAGCTTCTCCTTCAGGGTCATGGTCACATTCTGCCCGCATCGCACCGACCTCCTCATCGGGATTACCGCGCGCTGCCCATGTCTGGAAGCATGGAAACCAGAGAAGGGAGAGCCGTGCAAAAGAAGTACTCCGTGCCCCTCACCCTCGCGGGCGCGGGCGCCGCGACCTTCGGGTACGCCTCGGTGATCGAGCGGAACTGGTTCCGCCTGCGCCGCTTCGACGTCCCCGTCCTCGCCCCCGGCCGCCCCCCGGTGAAGATCCTGCACATCTCCGACGCGCACCTCACCCCGGGCCGCTCCCGTCTCATCCGCTGGGTCCGCTCCCTCGAGGCCCTCGAACCCGACCTCGTCGTCAACACCGGCGACACCCTCTCCCACCGCGACGCCATCCCCGCGTTCCTCGACGCCCTCGGCCCCCTCCTCGAACGCCCCGGCGTCTTCGTCTACGGCTCGAACGACCTCTACTCCCCGGTCCTCAGGAACCCCCTCCGCTACGTGTGGCGCACGAGCAAGTCCGACTACGCCAAGACCAAACGCGAGCCCGACCTCCCGTACCGCGAACTCGGCTCGTCCCTCCAGGCCGCCGGCTGGCTCGACCTCAACAACCGCATCGGCCGCCTCAAGGTCGGCGAACTCGACATCGAGTTCGGCGGCATCAACGACTCCCACATCGACCTCGACCGCTACGACAAGATCGCCGGCCCCGTCGACCCCCAGGCCGACGTCCACCTCGGCGTCATGCACTCCCCCGAACCCCGCAACCTCGACCGCTTCACCGCCGACGGCTACGACCTCCTCCTCGCCGGCCACACCCACGGCGGCCAGGTCTGCGTCCCCTTCTACGGGGCCCTCGCCACCAACTGCGGCATCGACCGCCCCCGCGTCAAGGGCCTGCACCGCCACCGCGGCTCCTGGCTCCACGTCTCCGCCGGCCTCGGCACGTCCCCCAAGGCCCCCATCCGCTTCTGCTGCCCTCCCGAAGCCTCCCTCCTCACCCTCGTCCCCCGCTAAAAGCGGACGCACCACCCCCCGGCATCCGCTACAGTGGTCTAGGCGCCGGGAGAACGTACGACTCCCGGGCAGCCACCAACCGGGGTGTAGCGCAGCTTGGCAGCGCGCTTCGTTCGGGACGAAGAGGTCGTGGGTTCAAATCCCGCCACCCCGACAGAAACCGCCAGGTCAGAGGCCGGATCTCCCCCCAGGAGACCGGCCTCAACATCTTTTGTCCATCATTCGTCCGCGAGACTTACCGCCTACTCCCCGACACGGTCCGTCCCGGACCAGCACCGAGAGACAACCGCCCCGCCTATCCAACGTTCAAACGGGGACCATTCGTCCAGCACCCAAACCGGCCGAAGGCTCGGAATGCTGGCAACGCCTCCACCACATGACCCCCGGTGATGTAGGCGACCCAACACGGCCACCTCACCCTGGCTGCGGACGAGTCCCCGACGAGCATAAGCCTCCCGAGCTCGTTCCTCTCATCACGAGGGCTGCCATGAGCCCGAGACTCGGGTTGCTCGTACGCTCCGCCCGCGGCTGGACACAACGCGACCTGGCCAACCACCTCCACTGCTCCCGCTCCACCATCTCCCGACTGGAGACAGGAGCCCAACCTCTGGACGACGTAGCCACAGCCGCCTCGCCGAAGTTCTAGAGATCACCCCGACCGCACTAGGCACCACCGCTAAGGTGACGGTCCACCCACCCGCAGAGGACAATGTGCGGCGCCGCCAACTGCTGACCGACCTCGCAGTCACCGCTGCCGCCGCTCGACTCGCGAACGCCCTACCGCGCCTGACCTCCAGGAGAAGCGGCCAGCTCCGTCCTCGCCGAGACGGACGCGTCGTCACGCTCGTCATAATCAAGCTGGACGACCAACTCGGCTGGATCGCCGACGACAGTGCCCCTGCCCTCGCCGCTGTATCCGGCAGCCCCTGGTGGCCGGCGAAGCAGCACGCAACCTCGCCGTGCTGGCACGCCGCGCAGGTTTGCGGTCGAGGCTCCACGGCCAGTAGCGCGGCAAGCGGGCGCCGCCAAATAGGAAAGGTCGGGCTCTCCGAGCCCTTCTGGCGTATTTGTCATGGGTGATGTTGCAGCCGCCGCACAGCGGTGGCCTGGCCCTGACCCTGGCCGCGTATGGCCTGGTTACAGCCATGTCACCGCGTCCGAATTTCCCGGATCTGGCCTTAGAGTGCTCTTTCACCTACCCGTCGTGCCAACTTTGGTGGAACAGGGGACAGTCGATGCACGCTTACGACCTGCGGTACGAGCCGCAAGATGCGGGTTACGCATGGATGGACGAGCTCCGGCCGAGCACATGTCTGGTTATCGGCAATATGCCCGATGGTGAGCGCGACGAGGTACTGGGGGTCGCGGGTGCCATACGGGAGATCCGCTCCAGCCGCTACCTCAACTCACTGCATCGCGGTGGTTACGCCATCAAGCAGGGTTCTGCCTGGCATGCACTGGTCATGGTTGAAGGACTCGACCCGGTAAGAAGCGAAAGCGGCCGACGGAGATCGACGGAGGATGACAGTCACCTGATGAGGGCGTTTTTTGCGCGCACCAGGGAGTGGGAAGACGCTGAGCCCTTCGTCGGCAACTCCCTGTTCGGCATGGGCGATATAGTCCGCGCCAGAGACTCCGGACTCGTCGGCCAGGTCAAGGGCGTCTCCGTCGTGCTCGACAGCTACGAGTACGACGTCGAGATCCGTGGCGCGATCAAGCAGATCAGCGAGCAGCTTCTCACTCGGGTGGAAGGCGACCCTGGCGACCCGGCGTTCTGGTTGACACAGCCGCCTGCGGATGCGGCCGGCACCGGTCTCACCCTGACCTGGACCAAGTTGCGGCATCCGCTGACGGACACGCTCTACTCATTCGCTTCCAGCAAGACCGTCTTCCGTCCCTATCAGTTCAAGCCCGTACTCAAGCTGCTCAACGGCTCGTCCGGACGGCTGCTGATCGCCGATGAGGTCGGCCTCGGCAAGACCATCGAGGCAGGCCTCATCTGGAGCGAGCTGGAGCAACGACTGCGACTCGAACGTGTACTGATCGTCACACCGGCTTCCCTGACCCTGAAGTGGCAGGCCGAGATGACACGACGCTTCGATCGCGCGGTCGAAATACTGCGCCCAGTTCAGCTCGAGGCGTTCGTGGATCGCGTCGAGCGAGGCGAAGACCCGCCGCTCAGGGGGATCGTCTCCCTGGAGTCGCTACGGATCGCCGACCATGTTCTGGAGCGGTTGACGGAGGTGCACCCTCGTTTCGACCTGGTCATCGTCGATGAGGCCCACAGCATGCGGAACCGAGAAAGCAAGTCGCATGCCCTCGGGCGACTGCTTGCGGACTCGGCAGACTACCTCCTGTTGCTGTCGGCCACGCCGCTCAACCTCGGCGACGACGACCTCTTCAACCTGATGAGTCTTTTGGATGAGCAGAACTTCGGGGACCGCTTCGTTTTCGAGCGTCAGCTGGAACCCAACCGCGTCCTGAACACTGTCGCCCAATCGCTTCTCAAAGCTGGTCGTAGCGAACCACGAAAGCTGTTGGCAGAACTGGACCGCCTGCACAGCACACAATTCGGTGCAGCGATCACCGCTCGCCCAGACTATCAACTCCTCCGCGAGATGCTGGGTGTGGATCGTCCGCTAGAACACGACGAGGTCGCCAAGGCCCGCAGGTTGCTGACCGACCTCAACATGCTGAGCGGCGTGCTGACCCGGACCCGCAAGGCCGAGGTGCCGGACAAGAAGGCGGTTCGTGAGCCTCGGGCCATGGAGGTCGAGTGGACGAGTGAGGAACGCGCCTACTACGACGCCGTCTACGCCTGGTACATGCGCCGAGCTCGGCAGATGGGGACGCCGCCGGGTTTTGCCATGCAGATGCCGCTGCGGCTTGCAGCCAGCTGCATCCCTGCATCTCAGCGAACCCTGCGCGCCAAGCAACCCGACCTTTTCAGAGAGGAAATCGATGACTTCGATGATGCTGGAAGCGAGATCCTGGATGGTCTGGAACAGCTTTCGCCCCTGATCACTCCGGTGACCGTCGACACCAAGTACGACCGTCTGCTCACAGAACTGCACCGGGTGCGCGCTGCGGGACTTCGCCAGGCCATGATCTTTTCCTTCTTCCGGGGAACACTGGGCTACCTCGCGGAACGACTGAGTGAGCACTTCAGCGTGCGAGTGATGCACGGGCTCGTACCTCCGGCCGACCGCGAAGAGATCATGAAAGACTTCCGTGCCGGGAAGTTCGACCTGCTCCTGCTCAGTGAGGTCGGGTCAGAGGGACTGGACTTCGAGTTCTGCAACGTGCTGATTAACTACGATCTTCCGTGGAACCCGATGCGCGTCGAGCAGCGGATCGGTCGGGTCGACCGGTTCGGTCAGCAACACGAGAAGATCTTCATCTACAACATGCAGGTGCCGGGCACTATTGAGACCGACATCTTCCAGCGTCTGTATGACAGGATCGGTGTCTTTCAGGGGTCGGTTGGCGAACTTGAACCTATCCTGCGCGGCGAACTCGGCGACATCCACAAGAGAGTCCTCGACCCCAGGCTCGACGCAACCGGTCGGAATCGCGAGGTTGAGCGGATCTCAGTGGCCCTGGAACAACGAGCTCGCGACACCGAGGACCTGCGCGCCTCACAGGCCTATCTGTCGGGCATCGATGGCCTACTGGTCGAAGGGCTCAACGAGGACGGCCCTACGCACGGCCGTTTTATCGGGAAGGCCGAAATTCGGCGTCTGCTCGATGAGCTCTTCCAGCGTTTCAGCGGTCGTCTTCGTGGACCGAACCGGCGTGGCGTCTACGAGCTCATCGGTTCCCGAGAGCTCGGCGCCCGGCTGCGCCATAGCCAGGTGGACCGCGATGGCGGCCGCCACACTCTGTCAAAGCTAGTGACTCTGCTCTACGACGGCACTCCCATCACCTGCACCTTCGAACCCGCACAGGCGGCAAGGGAACCGATGGAGCTGCTGTCGGCCAGGCACCCTTTGGTCAAGCTTGCCCTAGAGGTGCTGGGCGAGGAGGACCTGGCACTACCCCGCTACGGTTCGGTGAGCGTCCCTGGGATACGGGATGGATGCCACTACCTCGTGAAGATCGACCTTGCGGAGACCTCCGGTCTGCGACCGCTGGTCGAACTGTGGGCGACGGCCATCGACGTTGAGACGATGCAAGAGGAACCTGACGTCGGCGACCTCCTTCTTACCGCCCTCGCGGAGGGCACTCTGGGCGACGGGCCGTCCGAACCACCGTCCTCGCTGTGGCAAGCATGGCAGCGCGCTCGTGAGCAGGCGTCCGTTCGGCGCGTACTCACCGAGCGGTCCCGCACTCAGGAGAACACCGCACTGGTCGAGGGCCGCATTCGGGCCAAGGAGAGCTCACTGGACATCCAACTGCGCAAGACCGAGGACATGATCAATCGCCTCCGGACCGATGGACGGGACGGGAGCATCATCCGGCTGCACCAAGGCCGCATCCGGAACTTGCGGGAGAAGCGTCACGAGGTCCGCAGGGAGCTGACCCGCCTTATGGACCTGGGAGTGACTCTCTCGCCAGTCGCCGCCGTGCTCATAGCCCGGGGGGCGCGTACTCCTTCTCCAAGTACCAGGCGGTAGCCGGCACCGGCGGCGCGTCCTCGACCGATTGGAGCACCAGTTCAGCATGGTCACTACCGCGGACCACCGGCCACTGGTGAACCCGTAGTTTTCGGGCCTGGCGAGCACCATCGTTGATCAGGATCTGTCCGTCACAGTAGATCTTGAACAGCATGGCCTCGCCGAGTCGCAACCGCAGCCCATGCTTGGTCTCTCCGTCGTACCGCAGTGCCAGGTAGTCACCGGACGTGGTCCGGACGCGCAGCACTCCCTCGCCTCGACCTGGGCCGGGGAAGTCAGCCCCCCGCCGCTCAAAGCCGAGGCGGGACCTGGTCCAGGCATCACCCGGCGAGTAGAAGGGCGTGTAGGCCGGATAGATCGTCTCGGTCCGCTTCCGACCGTCCTCGGTGAACTCCAGGACGAAGTCAAATCCTGGGCGGTGCAGGTTCAACCGGTCATACCCGACAGGATCGGCCAGCCCGGCAACGATCATTTCGTCGGCGGGCACGCCAGCTCTGTCGTAGACCATCGCGTTGGGAAAAAGCCCACCGATACGCCGCTCCACATATGGCACGCGACTCATCCCGCCCGCCAGCAGAACATAGTTGATGTCCGCTGCGAGACGGTCGCCGCCCATGCGGCGCAGCTCGTCAGGGGCGCGGGTACCGAGTTCGGTCAGCTTGGCTGCCCGCAACGCCGCCCACACAAGGCCGACGGCCTGGTCCATCTGTGGGCGGAAGCGTTCTTCCAACTGCTCCCTTGTGTAGGTGAGGACGGGCAGTTGCGTCCGGGCAAGGCCGCGGAAGACGATGCGATGCCGCTCTTGCGTGGACAGCTGGATCTTTGCCGTGCGCGCCTCGCGGAGCACCAAGGCCTCGATGGTCTTGGCCTCCGGAAGGCCATCGAGGCGGAATCCCCGCTCGTCGAGTTCTTCGGTGAGCTCGTCCGCGACCGCTGTATCCAGCCTGTCGCCCGCCAGCTGAACGCCGAGCGCGGAGAGCACGGAGATCTCCGGATGCGGACCGCCCACCACGTCCAGCACCGCGATGTCGAGGGTCCCTCCGCCCATGTCGAACACCAGCAGCCGCCCTTCGACCTCCTCGCCGTATTCTAGAAAGCGGCTTCTTACCCAGGCGACGCCGGCAGCGATGGGCTCGTCAATCAGCGTGGAGTGGGCCACCGGGAGGCCGGCGGCCCGTGCATGATCCAGCAGCCGCTGACGCTGCGTGCCGTCCCACATCGCGGGGCAACCAAGCCGGACCTGTTCCCGTGCGCCGAGTGGACGACCCGCTGCTTCGGCCCGTCTTCCGATCTCCTCCAGGAGCGCGACGATGACCTCGTCCGCGTCGACGTGACGCGTTCCGCGCTCGTCGGAGATTTCCACGGTTTCGGAGCAGTCGCTGATCGCGCGCTTGATCGAGCGAATAACTTGCGCGATCGGCAGGTTCTCAGCGGCCTCGCCTACCAGTAGTTTTCCCTTCTGGTAGGCGGCGATTGAAGGGAACGACCGGGTGGTGCGCCCCAAGGGAGCGATTTCCACCGGGCCCACGCCGTCGCCCACCGCAAGCAAGGACGTGGACGTCCCGAAGTCGATCCCGACCGCTTGCTCCTCGCCAACCGCCATCCATCCTCCAGCCACTGGACGATTGAGTTCACACCCACACAAGGTGGCTGAACTGTAGCCCGCAACCAGCCGCATGAGAAGGGAAATGGCCTTCAAATCGGACGGGGACAGCCAAGGGGCTCGGCGAAGGCTTATGGCTGTGCCAGGCTCACCAGGGCCCTGGAGAGCAGAGTGTCCTCCTCCGATCGCCACCTGTACCCCGGCCGCAGCACAGTGACGACCTCCCCCTCTTCCGGCGCACCGACCAGCGGCTCATGCACCTGCGGGTCGAACGACGCCTGGGCACCGGCCTCACCGATCGCCTCCAGTTCCTCATTCGATACCAGGGCACGAACACGCTCGACCAGGATCTCCGGCGTTGCACCGCTAACCGCGAGCTCCTCCACGTCGGCGGCCAGGTCAGCCAGTGCTCGAATGACGTCGATCTTCAGTTGACGTTCCTGAGCAGCCCGCAAGTCGACGGAACGTTCATGCTGTTGTCGCAAGAGGCTCTCGAACCTGGCGCACCGGACGGCAAGCTCGCGAGCCTCCTCCTCGGCCTGCTCGGCCCGCCCATGGGCGCGTTGCAACTCGGCCTGAACCTGCTCGACCTCTTTCTTCAACCGCGCCACCTGACTCGTCCCGGTCAGTCCTCCCACCCAGGAGTCGACGAGCGGATCGTCCAGGGCCACGCGTCTGAACGCATTCGCCACCGCCTCCGCCGGCAAGGATGCTACGAACTCGTGCGGGAGTGCCAAAAGGCTCGCCAGCCTGACCCGGCTGGTGGTCTTCCCCAGCTCCCGAGCCATGAGCGGCGCGATGACACGTTCGGCCACTTCATGCTGCGCAGTTACGCGTCCCAGGATTCCGGTTGCAGAATCTGCCAGGGCCGTCAGAGTCACGTTCCGCCACCAGATATCATTGGCGACTTGCTCGGGCCATAGCCTGCCGACCGCCACTAGCAGCGCTGCCCGGCCACCCCGAGAGGTAAGGGGGAGGTCGACAGCAATCCGTGCCAGCATCTCCGGCTCGACGGACACAACGTCCTCCCTCGTCGTCTGGTTCAGCCAGCCATGGAGGGCGTGTGCGGCGCGTTCCAAGACCGCCGCCTCCCCCTTGCCCGCGTCTACCGCGAAGGCGGCAGCAAGCCTGATGAAAGCGAGCAGGGACTGCGGAGCCAATGGCCGATCACTAACTTGTTGGAGCAGCCATCCAGCCGCGGCCCTTGAGTCAGGGTGGCCAAATCTTTCGCGGAGCTCTGCCGTAGATGCGACTATGACCTCCCTCATCGTCTCAGCGGGCACCTCGGCCAGGTCGCGGGCATCGATCGCCTTCGCGGCTTGCGGCAGCGGGACCAGCAGCGCAACGGCGTGCGCCCGCTCCTCGTCGCGCACGGAAGCCAGAAGGTGGTCGATCCGGGCTTCGTCTAGTTCACCCAGGCGGCATGCAGTAGCCAACGGCTTGGATGCGTAAGCCAGAAGGTCAGGAACCGGCTCGTCCCCCAACGCGGCTGCGATTGCTTCTGCCAGCGACACCGGGGCGTCAGCGGACCGCCCTTCGAGTTCCTCCTCAGCGGTTGCCTGAGAGGGTTCCTCAACCCGTATTTGTGCAGAGCCGGGCATTTCCTTCAGCTGCGCAGTAGTGTCAACCATCTCTCCGAGTTCCTCGGAGGAGTCGTCGGGCAGTGGCTCCTGCGCTCCGCCCTTCTCAGTGGCCGTGACTTCAACTTCCGTCAAGGCGGGCTCTCCAGGAGTCGCCTTACCGTCGTTGCCTTTCCACTTATATCTCTTGCCAGTAACCGCGACGTTCTCCTGACCGGCCAGTTTTCTCTGAGCCCGCTTCCACGCCTGGTCGACGACCTCCATGTCGAGCCCGAGGTTGTTGAACTTCTCTTTGATCGCCACTGCTGTCATGCGCGTTCCGTACTCACGCAGTACCTGAACGAACACGGACGTCGGATCGTCTTCGAGGCGCGCCATCAGTGCCTCCGGATCCACCAGCGCCTGATGACGCATGCTCCCTCGGGGCATGAAGGTCGTGGTCCAGGTGATGCTGACGTCCTCTTCACAGCCGTTGTCATCCCAGCGAACTCGCATCTTGGAGCCTTGGCGCTCCAAGACGATCCCAGTACGCACTTGACCAGGGGTATCCGGCAGTTTCCTTACGACAACTTCAGCCTGTTCCACAGCTGTCACTGTAGACGGCGAGCTCCTGAGCAGCGAGTTGGATGCCTGGAGCCCAGCCGGGGACAGCCCAACACCCACTCAACTTGGCCCCAGGTGACCAGCCGCGACGCGGCCACCTGGCGCTCGGATCGTCTCTGTATGACAGCTTCAAGCGCGAGGACCTCCTCTCCTAGCGTGCGGGCGACACCCTCAATGAGGATGGACGCATAGATGCGCCTCGTTCACACTCAAACTCGCCGATCTTCCGTGCCGCTATCCTGCCGAGGAAGGGAACCGACCCAGGTTCGAATTGCTTGAGCAGTCTCGTCAGTGACGTCGATTGGGTCAGGGCGGCGGGGGGGAGCCATCGGTGGGCGGTGTGTTCGGTGCTCAAGACGATGGGCCGACCGTGATGGGCGAGCACGAAGGTGTATTGGCGGGCTTTGCGACCAGATCCGAAGTTGTAGTCGAATTGAGTGACAAGTCCCGATCGAGAGCGAGTGGTCCGGTCCAGCCGATTTCTTCGGTAAGTGCGCGGTCCAGTGCACTGAGAAGATGCTTTCCTGGCTCAACGCCGCCGGAAAAAAAATTCTCGACGCCGGCCATGAACGCGTCCTCGGCCGAGCGGTGCAGGATGGGCACTTGGCCATCGGCGTGGACGATGGCGCCGACCACGAGTTTGGTGACTCAAGGGAGATATGAGGACGAACTAGTCTTCTGCGGCACAAGTAGGGCGAGACTGGGATCTTTCGAGCTTGATTCGGCGATGTCGGAGGCGTTGATCCACTGGGCCGCCATCACCCGGATGGCCCGCCGGATCATTCCAGCCCGGCCTGTCTGGCGCCCGGCCGCCGTCCCTTGAATACTTCCGGCAGCCGAAACGACCACCTCGCAAACACGTGCTCAAACGACGCACCAACTGCGTGTGAGCACGCCAACCTACGCGGGCAGCGCAGGGAACACGACCACCGAGCCGTCCTTGTCGCGGGCGATCTCGATCGCCACGTCCGTCGCGCGGCCGTCGAACGTGACGCCGTCGCCCAGCTTGCGAATCCTATGCGCCTCGCGCATCAGGCGCTCGACTTCACCGGTCGTGAATACGGGCCGCAAACCGGACGGACGCGCCAGTTCCAACGCCGACAGGCGCACGAGGACACTAGCGATGCCTGACTCCAGGTTGTCGAGGCGCTGCTGGTGGTCCTTGAGGTTGCGGATGAAGTTTTCAAACGGGTTGCCGGGGTCGCTCTGGGCATGCTCGACGGCCTGGAGGACGATGACCCGCCGCTCCAGCGCGATCGCCAACCCGGCGAGTTCGAGGTAGGCCCGGAACATGCCGCCACGGTCGTCGGCGAGGCCGGGGAACGACTTCGTCAGCGTGCCGATCTCGACGGGCGCGCCATCGGCCAGCGTGTCGAGCGCGCTTCGCCACTTGGCAAGACGCCGCTCGGCAGCGACCAGCGCTGTGCTGATGGCGTACGACGCCGAGTCCAGTCCCAGCGAGACACCGAGCTTGCCCTGGTCAAGCAAGATAGCGGTGGCTTTGTCAATGGCGTCGCGGCAGCCGTCGAGCTGGTTGCGCTCGTCCTCGAGCCTGTCTTCGTGTAGTTGCTCCAGCAGTTCTGTGATGTGCTCAATGGCCTGCTGGCGTTTGTAGTCGGCGTGCGCGCTAACCCCCACCGCTACGGCCATGAGTACGAGCGGCGCAGCCACGGTGAGCGCCGCACTGCCCCCGACCGCGACGCCGGCTGTGGTACCGGCCCCACCGGCTGCGCCCGCTGCTGCCGCTTTACCGACTGGCACGAACGTCGCGCCGCCGACGATACCCGTTGAGTTCACGAGCGGACCGCGGACTCCACCGGCCACCGTCTTCGACGCCATCGGGCGAACGATGCCCTGCCCGAACTGGGCGGCGAACTTCGCCGGGACCACCATGCGATACAAGCCCTCGCCGGAGGCGGTCGCTGTGGCCGCCGTGGAGGTACGCTGTGCAGATTGCGTGATGAGTTGCGACAGTTGCTGCGCCAAGGGACTCGCTGCATCCAACGGGAGACCCGGGCTGCGGTCGAGCTTCTCGGGCAGCGGATGCACCTCGAGTGTGACGATTGGCTCGTCGGCCAGCACGGCCAGCACGCTGCGCAGTTCAGCCAGGCGCTCAGCCGTCATCGGCTCGTCCCCGGTCAGAGAGGGCACCTGGACGTCACCAGTCGCCAGCGTCCACACCGGAACGATTGCTGTACGGTCGTCAGTCATCGTCTCCCCTTGTTCTCCACCGAGAGCCTAATACCTGTTCCGCCTGCCTTCAGGCGAGCAATCTATCCAAGTCGATGGCTGGCGCAGACAGGTCAGGCGGCAACCTTGGGACGGTGAACAACTTCTGGCCTCAGGGGGTTCGCTGGACTTACTGCAACCAGCGGAACATCAACTACATTACGAGGTTCATAAGCCATACCCACAAAATAAAAGAAGCCCCGACAAGGGCGAGTTGCCTCGGCAACTCGCGACGGTCCTATAGAGGCGCAAGAACATCGCCCGGGCCCGCCAGCGGAATCCGGAGGCGACACCGGCACAGGTGATCCGCAATCTGGAACGGATGTACGTCAGCACCTTGACCGGGACGGGCGCTGCAGTCGGAGGAACTGCGGCCGCGCCCGGCGTCGGCACGGGAGTCGCACTGGCACTGACGGCGGGCGAGACTTTCTCGTCCCTCGAACTGAGTGCTCTCTTCGCGCTTTCTATCGCCGAAGTCCACGGAATCCCCATCGACGAGATCGAGCGCCGTCGGACGATCGTGATGGGAATCATGCTCGGCGGTTCCGGCTACGCCACCATTTCAAAGGTCGCCGAGCGTACGGGGCAGCACTGGGGGCGTCAAATCGTCGCCAAGGTGCCAGTGGAGACGTTGCGCCAGATCAACAAGATCCTGGGAAAGAATTTCGTCACGAAGTACGGGACCAAGCAGGGAATCATCGTCCTGGGTCGAGTGGCGCCGTTCGGTATCGGTGCCGTCATTGGTGGTGGCGCCAATGCCGCCCTCGCCGCTCTGACCGTGAAGGCCGGCCGTCGCGCATTCGGCCCGCCCCCGACGTCGTGGACATCGCCGACGGACGGAACACCGCCCACGTCCGAGAGCTCGCAGGGCTGACCGTTGGTGCCCTGAGACCATCCCGACTTCGCCAGTGAGCGGCTCGGCGGCTTAGCGGCTTCTTATTGCTGCCGAAGAGCGGCGGCCGCCTGGCGGGAAGCGCCAACGTGCGTGGCTCGGTGGGCGAGGTGTCCGGGGGCGTTCGGAGGTGTCCGGGCAGGTCAGGGGTCATTTGGCGGTGGCGGGTGCTAGGTGCGGACGACGGTGTTCGGTTTGGGTGGGGTTCTCTCGGGTGGTGCGTGTTGCGAGCGGCGGTGAGGGCGCTGTCGGGGCAATGGGACGTGACGAGATAGTGGACGACGGGCGAACGTAAGGTTGCATCGGGCTGCTGGGGTGTCCGGGGGTGTTCGGTTTGTTGCCGGACGCTTTGCCGGACGGCTGGTGTTGGGGGCATGAAGCACTCGATGCGAGCGGGGCTCACGCTGGCGGGGGGACTCTTCCTCGCCACCGCGGGCGGACTCGCCTATGACGCGTTGACGGCGGCGCCGGCTCACGCGGCGGCGGGCCCGGAGCCGTGGCGGTGGTGTCCGCCCTACAGCACCCGGTACAACCGGTTGGACTGCGACCCGAACGGCACCGAGAAGACGCTGCCCGGCTTCGACTCGACGGACGTTCAGCGGCGGGTCCAGGAGATGAGGGAGCGCTTCGGCGGGCAGGACGTGCGGCCGCAGCGACCCCGGCCCGCGCCGGAGGCCCGGCCAGAGGCGCCGAAGCAGCGCCCGGAGTCGCGGCGGAGCGGGGCGCGCCGATCGGCGGAGCGGACGGAAAGGGACACGCCGGAGCCGACCCCTATCGTTCCGCTGCCGGACCGGGTCACCCGGCCGCCGTTCAGTGGTCCGCCGGAGCGCCCGCCGAAGCCGACACCGACGTCCCCGACGCCGCCGACCGGGATCGGCCCCGGCGGGCCGTCGAGCCCGCCCGGGCAGGCCCCGCCGTCCGGTCCCGGCGCTCCGGCGAGCCCGCCCGGGCAGGTGCCGAACACGCCCGGGGCGCCGCAGCCGACGCGTCCGTCCAGGCCGGACGTCCCGCAGCCGGGCACCAACCCGCCGTCCGGTCCGCCGCCGTCGGGGCCGCCCGGCGGGCTGGCCATCCCGGACGAGGGAGACGGCCGTCCGCGACGGAGTGGGCCGGTGTGGAACCTGGACGACTGGGCCCGGTACTTGAACATTCGCTTTCAGATGTGGCTCTCGTCCAGCCAGGCTCCGACGGAGCCTGGCTACGTCTGGAAGAAGACCGCCGACAAAATGCTCGAGCGTTCGTGGGACAGGAACCAGAAATCCGGCTGGAACACCTTCCCCGATCCTCAGTGGTACAGCGCCCCCGGCTACTTCAAGCTCGCCGCTGAACTCGGTTACGCGGCTTGGGAGGCATGGCTCGAGACGCCGCCCGGCAACCGGTACGACGTGAAGAGGTGGGTGAAACGGGTCGAGGAGCTTCAAGGAAAGCTGGACGAGGCCCGGGAGCGTGGCGATGCGGCTGAGGTCGCCAAGCTGGAAGAGCGCCTGACGAAGGCAGATAATGCCTTGGAAAAGGTGAAGGAGACCGAGAAAAACCTCTGGCCCGGCCTTAAGGAGCTGGAGAACGGCAATGGGGAGGCGGGGCAGGAAGGCCAGGGTGAAAACGGCGAGCAGGGCGGTATGGAGGGAGAAGGTGAGCAGGGCGGTGCCGAAGGGCACGAAGGGCAAGGTGGCCAGGCCGGTGCGGAAGAGCAAGGTGGGCAGGGCGGCCAGAGTTCGCCGAACCGGATCGGGGATGTGCAGCCGATCGAGCTGCCGAACCCGCTGAATCCTCCGGTCGTCGCCCCCCGGCCTGAGGATCCCCGGCAGGGCGAGCCGCAGCCTGACGAGCCCCGGCCCGAGGAGACCCGGCCCGAGTTCCCCCAGCGCGACCTCCCCCGGCCCGAGGTTCCCCAGCGTGAGGAGCCGGTGAACCCGCCCGTGCAGCCGGACTCTCCGGGGAGTCCGGGTGCCCCGGGTGGTCCGGGTGTGCCCGAGCAGCCCGAGGTGCCGAGTCTGCCCGGGGACCCTACGCCGCCCGAGACTCCGCGGACTCCCGAGGGGCCTGGCTTGCCGGCCGATCCCGAGCCGAACCCGCCGGGGGATCCCGAACCGCCGGAGACTCCCGGGACTCCCGAGGGGCCCGGTCTGCCGGGCGACCCCGAGCCGAACCTGCCCGGTGAACCCGAAACTCCCGGGACTCCCGAGACTCCCGAGGGGCCGGGTGACGAACCCGGTGAGAACCCCGAGGACGAGCCGTTCCGCGTTCCTCCGCTCTTCCCGGCCGTCCGTTCGGGGCCGACCGCGCCCGGGACGCCCATGCCGCAGGAGCAGCCGCGCGTGCGGCCCACGCCGACCCGTCCGACCAGCCCGGACGCACCCGGACGGGTGCTGGAGCGCCCCCGGACGACGGCCCCGGTCGGCCCGTCGGGTGGGCGGTCCGAGAACTCGCGCCCGTCGGACACCCGGCCCGGTGGCGGGCGTTCGTCGGACACCCGTCCGGGCGGCGGGGACCCGGGGTCGTCCCGGCCCGGGAACGGGCGCGGTGGCGGCGGCGGGCCGGTTCGCACCCTGCCCGCGCCGGTGACCGGCGGGCCGGTGCGCACCCTGCCCGCGCCGGCGACGTCCGCGAACCCGGCCGCCCCGCCGCAGCCCGGTGCGGGGCGTCCCACGCTCCCGACGGGGCCTGGTGCGGGCACCGCGCCCGACACGGCGCGTCCGTCGCCCGGGAACCCCAAGCCGGGACCGGCTCCCGAGTGGGACGAGACGGGGCCGATCATCAAGCGTGAAACGCCCGTGCCGGACCGTCCGCAGCAGCCGTTGCAGCCGAAGCCGCAGGCGCCGACGTTCACCCCCGAGAAGGTCCCGAGCGTGGCGGGCAAATCGCCGCTTCGGGGACGCAACCTCGCGGCCGAGATCGCCACCCTGGGCCTGGAGGAGCTGTACGGCAGGATGCTCGCCGAGAACCTGAACTGGACGGCCGAGAAGATCGCCGAGGACCCGGACTTCGCCCGCCGGTTCGCGGAGGAGTACGACCGGTACCAGGACCTCTCGTGGGTCGAGCGCCGCAAGCGCGACTTCGGCCAGTTCCTGGGGTTCGGCTCGGAACAGTTCCTGGAGGACTACTTCGTTCCCGAGCTGAGGGAGCTCGCGGAGGCGGTCCTGAACCCCCCGGCGGCGCAGGAGACGACGCCGCCCGCGCCGAACGACGACAAGACCAAGCTCGGTGTGATGACCCCCGAGAACGGGGGCAACGCCCGTACGACCACGGCGCTCTACCGGTACAAGGTCGGCGAGGAGGGCGAGAACTTGGACCTGCTGCTCCGCGAGGAGCCCCGCCGCGCCCCGGCTCCCGCCCCGGCGGAGGAGCCGGATCGGGAGGAGGAGAAGGAGGACGACGACGGGCCGAGCAGGCACGAGAAGAACATGGAGATGATCGAAGAGGGCCGGGAGTACCGGCGCGAGAGGGATGCGAAGGAGAACTCCGGGAACGAGCGGCCGAAGAACCACGACGGTGGGCACGGGATGGGCGATGGCGGTGGGGGCGCACCGGCGCCCGGCGCGCCCGCTCCGAGCGCGCCCGCGCCGAGCGCTCCGCCTTCGGGCGGGTCGTCCAACACCATCGAGGGGGGCGGCTCCGGTGGGGCGCCGGGGCAGGGCGGTGGTCCGGCACCGGCACCCGCGCCGCCCAACTCGCAGGGGAACGCGAACTCCGATCCCGCACGGTCGATGAACAAGCACGACGATCCGTCCATCAAGGCCTGACCCTTCGCCGAGCCGAGGCCCGCACCGATTCGGTGCGGGCCTCACGCGTGCATGGCCCTGACATGCACGAAGGGTGTCCGGGAGGTGTCCGGAGGGTGTCCGGACGGCTCGGAAGGGTTGCCGGACACCCGTCCGGACGGATGGTCTGAACGTCATGATCAGACCGATTCGAGTGGGCCTCACCCTGGTCGGGGGATTCTTCCTCGCCGTCCTCGGTGCCGTGGCCTACGACGTGCTGGCGGCGCACGCCGCGCACGCGGCGGGGGGTCCCGAACCGCCGCCGTTCGCGAGCGCCGCGTCGCCCGACGACCCGTCCCCGAATCCCTTCACCGACCGCCTCGAACAGCAGCAGCGGCAGTTGCGAGAGCGGATCGAGCGGCTTCAGCGCGACTTCCGGCCCCAGCCGCCGTCAGCGGAACTCCCCCCGTGGACCGGGCCGTCCGACGAGCCGCGCCCGAATCGGCGGTCCGACGAGCCGCGCCCGCCGTCGACCGAACCGGCCCGGCCGGTGGTTCAGCCCGAAGACCCGGAGGGGACGCCGGGCGGACCGGACCGTCCTGCGGCCTCCCCCGGGCGTTCCGAGGCGGCCGGGCCTGACGACCGCGAGGACGATCGCGCGTCCTCCGGCCAGCGGTCGCCCGGTTCGTGGCGCGAGCGGGTCGGGCGCGGGCCGTTCAGGCCCGAACCCTGGATCATGTCGAGTCCCCGCGCCATGCGGACGCTGTGGGGGCCGACCGCCGTCGCGGGGGAGACCGTCGACCCCTTGGTCCAGCGGCACGTATACACGGGTGCGGCGGTGCTCTCGGACGGCTTCGCCGGCCTGGAGCCTTACCCGGTCACCGCCCTGCGCTTCGTGCAGCCGGTCGGGGAGTTCACCGAGGCGTATCTGCGCGAGCGCCGCGCCCAGGCGCTGTCCAGGGCCGAACGCCGGGCGGAACAAGCCGCGCGGAACGTCGCGCGCGCACGTGACCGGGGCTGGGGAACCCGGCGCGCCTACCGGCAACTGGAGCAGGCCAACCGGAACGTCCTCAAAGAGCGCCGGAAGTATGTGGAGGGGACTTGCGCGGACCTGCGGGCGTCCCAGGAGCGGATCGAACGGCTCCAGGCCGCACGCGCCGCCACCCGTAACCCGGTCACCCGCCATCGCCTCACCAACGACCTGATCATGGCGCAGGAGGCCCGGTCGAACCTTCTGGTGGCGGCCGACCAGCTCGACCGCGAGCCCTGGGCGCGCGGCGCCGGGTGGACGCCGGGCGAGGGCGACCGAACCACGGTCTCGGGGACGTCCGGACGCGCTGGACGGCCGTCCGGGCTGGCCGGCGGCCCCCAGAGCACCGCTCCGCGCGGTGGGCCCGTCCCCGGCCGGGGCGGGCGCCAGGGTGTCTGGCCCAGCCTCGAACCCGGTCGCGGCTCCGGTGCCGCTCCGGGCACTGCACGTCGCGGGCCCATCCCCGGCCGGGGCGGGCGCCAGGGTGCTTGGCCCAGCCTCGACACCGGTCGTGCCGGCGGTACCTCCACGGCCGGTTCCCGAACCGGTGGTGCTCAGGCGGGCGGTCCGCGTACCGGGGCGATCCCCGGTCGGGGCGGGCGACAGGGTGCTTGGCCGAGTCTCGACCCCGGCCGTGGTGGGGCCCGGCCCCGAGCCGGTGCCGCGCCCGACGCCGGGTACGGGTGGAACGGGGAGGCCGGTCCGCGCGGGACCGCCGATGGCGGTGACGGCGGGAGCACGCCGCCGACGCGGCCGGGGCCGTCCACGGGGCCCAAGGCCGGGCCGTCCGGTGGTGCGGCGGTTCCGGAGCCGAGTGTGGCGGCCGGGCCGGGGCGTCCGGTCGTTCCCGGGGCCCCGCCCGTCACGGCGCCGCCCGCGGACGGTCCGCATGTCTCGGGGCTGTCCGGCGGCTCGGCGCCCACCACCCCCGGCGGGGGTGGGGGAAGGCTCGCTCCCGGAGGGTGGTCCACCGATCCGGTCCTGCAGCTTCCCGGGCTCGAGAGGGTGCAGCCTCGGCTCCTGCCGCGGAAGGTGGGGCCGATGGTGGACGGCTACGCGTTCACGTTCGATGTGTCGGCGATGAACGCGCAGGTCATCGCGCAGAACTACGGGCTCCAGCTGGCCGCCGAGCGCGACCAGAGGGCGAAGGAGCTGGCCGAGCTGTTCGCCACCGACCCGGTCGCCGCCCGCGAGTTCTTGGACGAGTACAACGCTCGGAACCGCGACTTCTGGTCGGAGCTCACGTGGGGGTTCGGGGACCACGAGTACAAGGGCAGCGAACTGCGCGATGAGCTGGCCGAACTCGTCAGGCGGCTCTACGTCTACCCGCAGATGAAGGACGACGAGTCGGGCCCGCCGCACCCGTTCGACAGGCCGGCCGTGTACCGGTACAAGGCCGGGACGGAGGGCGAGGGCCTCGACCGGAACCTGCTGCTCCGCGACCTGAAGCCGGTGGCGCCGGCGCCGGAGGGGACGCCCGGTGAGGCGGGTCCGCCGCGGTCCGGTGTGCGGATGTACGGCCAGGAGCGGTACGGCGTCGGTCCGGGCGAGCGCATGCCCCACGAGGGGTGGCGGGACGACGAGGAGCCGAGCTACGGCGATCGGGACGAGGGGCACAACACGATCGATCCCGATCGTGGCGGCACCCCGCCTCTCGAGGACGACAACATGCTGAACGAGGGCGGCGGCGACGGCCCGTCGGGTCCGCCCGCCGGGGGAGCGCCGTCCGGTGGCGCCCCGGCCCCGTCCGGTCCGTCGGGCGGGGGCGGCGCGTCGACCCCGGGGAATGCCGGTGGCCCGCCCGCGTCCGGGGGGTCCGGGCCCGCTTCGGATCCCGGGGCGGGGCGGCTCAAGCGGCTGGAACGGGGACCCGAGGGCCGTTCGGCCCCCGCCTCCCCGTCGGTCCGGGTGTGATCCCGGGGCCGGTCGTCTGACCGAGGCCCGCGCCGGTGGCGGCGCGGGCCTCACCCGTGTCCGGGATCGGGGGTTAGGTTAGGCTGCCCTCGGTTGGCTTGTTTTCGGAGGGAAAGTGCTGCTAGTCGGGCTTGGCCGAGAATGAGCGCATTGGTGGACGAGCGGCCCGCGGTGGGGGTCGCGGGGGTCCGGCGTCGGCGGGTCGTGGGGTTGGGCGTGCTCGTGGGCGTGCTCGCCGTCGCGGGGGTGGCGTCGCTGGCGGTGGGGGCGCGGGCGTTGAGTCCGGGCGAGGTCTGGCGCGGGTTGTTCGCGGGGACGGACGCCGACCAGCGGCTCACGGAGATCAGGCTCATCGTGCAGACGGTGCGGGTGCCGCGGACGGTGCTCGCGGTGGTGGCGGGCGTCGCGCTGGGGGTCGGCGGGGCGCTGATCCAGGGGTACACGCGGAACCCGATCGCCGACACGGGGCTGCTGGGGGTGAACTCGGGGGCGTCCGTGGCCGTGGTGGCGGCCATCGCTCTCGGGCTGTCGAATCCGTTCCAGTACGTGTGGTTCGCCTTCTTCGGGGCGGCGGTGGCGGGGGTCGTGGTCTTCGGGCTGGCGAGCGTCGGGCGGGGCGCGGGGAATCCGCTGACGCTGGCGCTGGCGGGGCAGGGGGTCACGGTGTTCCTGGCCGCGATGACCACGGCGATCGCGATGTCGGATCAGGCGGCGCTGAACGTGTGGCGGTTCTGGAACGCGGGGTCGGTGGCGGGCGTGAAGTTCGACGTCATCTGGCCGGTGGCGGGTTTCGTGGGGGTCGGGCTGCTGCTGGCGGTGGCGACGTTGCCCGCGATCAACCTGCTGAACCTCGGTGACGACGTGGCGCGGGGGCTGGGCGTCAACATCGGGGTCAGCCGGACGGTCGGGGTCGTGGCGATCACCTTGCTGGCGGGGGCGACGACGGCGGCGTGCGGGCCGATCGCGTTCCTCGGGTTGATGGTCGCGCACGTGGCGCGGTACCTGACGGGGCCCGACTACCGCTGGCTGGTGCCGTACGCGGGCCTGCTGGGGGCGGTCGTCCTGCTGGTGTGCGACATCGCCGGACGTCTCGTGGTGCGGCCCGCGGAGCTGGACGCGGGGATCGTCGTGGCGCTGCTGGGGGCGCCGTTCTTCGCGGTGCTGGTGTGGCGCGGAAAGTTCAAGAGCGCATGAGGGCCTCGGTGGCGCCGGGTGTCCGGTTCGGTGGCGCGTCGTTCGTGTGGCGGCCGTGGTTCGTCCTGGTCACGCTGGTGCTCGCGGCGGTGACGTTCCTGGTGTTCTGCCTGTCGATCAGTGTCGGGGACTTCTCCATCGGGGTGCCCCGGGTGATCGCCACGATCTTCGGGCAGGGCGAGCGGGTCGACCGGTTCGTCGTCATGGATCTGCGGCTGCCGCGGGCGCTGGCGGGGCTGGTCGTGGGGATCGCGCTGGGGGTGTCGGGGGCGATCACGCAGTCGGTCGCGCGGAACCCGCTGGCCAGCCCGGACATCCTGGGCATCACGGGGGGCGCCGGGGTGGTCGCGGTGTTCCTGGTGACGGTGTCGGGCGGGGCCGCGGCGGCGGTCGCGGCCGCGGGGCTGTCGGCGGCGGCGCTGGCGGGCGGGCTCGGGACGGGCCTGCTGGTCTACTTCCTGGCGTGGCGGCGGGGGGTGGACGGCTTCCGGCTGATCCTCATCGGCATCTCGGTGAGCGCGGTCATGCAGGCGCTCACGAGCTGGCTGCTGGTCACGGCCGACATCCGGGACGTGGCGCGGGCGCAGGCGTGGCTCGTGGGGTCGCTGGACGGGCGCGGGTGGGACGAGGTGCGGATCGCGCTGTTCTGCGGTGTCGCGATCCTGGTCGTGGTGGTGGCGGCGGCGTTCCAGTTCCGGCCGCTGCACTTCGGTGACGACGTCGCCGCGGGCCTGGGCGTCCGGTACGCGCGGGTGCGGGCGGCCATGCTGCTGTGCGCGGTGCTGCTGGCGGGGGTGGCGGTGAGCGCGGCGGGGCCGGTGCCGTTCGTGGCGCTGGTGGCGCCGCAGGTGGCGATGCGGCTGGTGCGGTATCCGACGCCGCCGCTGCTGGTGTCGGGGCTGGTGGGGGCGTTGCTGCTGATCGGCTCGGATCTGGTGGCGCGGACGGCGCTGCCCGTGTCGCTTCCGGTGGGCGTGGTCACGGCCGCGATCGGCGGCCCGTTCCTCGTGTACCTGCTGGTGCGGGCGAACCTCAGGAAGGCGATGTGATGGCGGTGGACGCACGGCTGGCGGCCGAGGGGGTCGCGGTCGGGTACGGCGGCCGGATGGTGATCGACGGGCTGGACGTGTCGATCCCGCCGGGGGTGATCACGACGATCATCGGCCCGAACGGCTGCGGGAAGTCGACGCTGCTGCGGACGCTGTCGCGGCTGCTCAAGCCGGCGCGGGGCACGATCGTCCTGGACGGCGAGGACATCGGCCGGCTGAAGACGCGGGACGTCGCGAAGAAGCTGGGGCTGCTGCCGCAGGCGCCGGTCGCGCCGGAGGGGCTGACGGTGGCCGATCTGGTCGCGCGGGGCCGCCATCCGCACCAGAGCTGGCTGCGGCAGTGGTCGTCGGACGACGCCGGGGTGGTGGAGCGCGCGCTGGCCATGACGGGGGTGTCGGATCTGGCGGACCGTCCGGTCGACGCGCTGTCGGGCGGGCAGCGCCAGCGGGTGTGGATCTCGATGACGCTGGCGCAGGGCACCGACCTGCTGCTGCTGGACGAGCCGACGACGTACCTGGACCTGGCGCACGCGATCGACGTGCTGGACCTGGTGGACGACCTGCACGAGTCGGGGCGCACGGTCGTCATGGTGCTGCACGACCTGAATCTGGCCGCGCGGTACAGCGACAACCTCATCGTGATGCGCGGCGGGGCGATCCTGGCGCAGGGGCATCCGCGCGATGTGCTCGACGCGGGGCTGCTGCTGGAGGCGTTCGGGTTGCGGGCCGAGGTGATCGGCGACCCGGTGAGCGACCGGCCGCTCATCGTGCCGATCGGGCGGGCCCACGTGCAGGGCGACCCGCCATAGAACGATCTTTCAGGTTAGGTTAGCCTGTCCTCATTTCTTTGGGGTTCGTCTGCCTGCAGCGAACTGAATGCAAGGGGTTTCGAGTGCTCCTCCAGCGAACGACCATGACGAGGTCCCTGCGACGATTGGCGGCGGTGCTGTCCGCCGCCGCGCTCGGCGCCGGCCTCCTGACCGGCTGCGGTTCCGACTCCGCGGACGGGACGGACGACGGCGCGGCGGCGGCCGCGGGCGGCGTCTTCCCGGTCACCGTGGAACACGCCTTCGGGTCCACGGAGATCACCGAGGCCCCGCAGCGGGTCGTCTCGGTGGGGTACACCGACGACCAGGCCATCCTGGCGTTCGGCATCAAGCCGGTCGGCATGGTCGACCAGTACCCGAACCCGCCCGGGACGTCCCCCGACATCAACACCCAGTGGCCGTGGGTGAAGGACAAGTGGGGCGACACGCGTCCCGAGGTCGTCATGAAGAACGGCGACTCCGGGCCGAACTTCGAGAAGATCGCCGAGCTGCGGCCGGACCTGATCATCGCGGTCTACTCCGAGATCGATCGGGCCGCCTACGAGAAGCTCTCGAAGATCGCCCCGACGGTGGGCCGGACGAAGGCCGAGAAGGAGCCGTTCAGCGCGCCGTGGCAGGACAACGCGGTGCACATCGCCAAGGCGCTCGGCCGGGAGGACGAGGGCAAGAAGCTGGTGCAGGGCATCCAGGACAAGCTCGACACCGCCCGCAAGGAGCACCCGGAGTTCGCCGACCAGACCGCCGTCGCGCTGTCCTGGTACGAGGGGTCGGTCGCGCCGTTCACGACGACGGACGTGCGCGGGCGGCTGCTGACGGGCATGGGCTTCAAGGGCGCCACGAAGATCGACGAGATCGCGGACGGCAAGTTCTTCACCACGCTGTCCCCCGAGCGCATCGACCTCATCGACGTCGACCGCATCTTCGTCATCAACGACCGGGCGGACCAGGCGGCGCTGAAGAAGTTCGAGCTGTTCGCGAACCTTTCCGCGGTCAAGGAGGGGAAGGTGTCGTACCTGCTGGACAGTGAGGGCCCGGCGGTCGGCGCGGCGATGTCGCAGGGCACCCTGCTGTCGCTGCCGTACGCGATCGACAAGATGGTCGAGTCGGTCGGCTGAGCGTGACCGCGACCGACACCGCCGACACGACCGGCGCGCGCGGCACGGCCGGTGCGCGCGACGCGGCCGCCCTGCGGACGGCGACCGGGCGCGACGCCGCCCGCTGGGTGGCGGCGCACTGCCGGGAGGTGCCGTGGCTGTCGGCCGCCACCGTGCTCACGACGGTGGCGGGGACGGCGCTCCAGGTGCTGCCGATCCTGCTGCTCGGCCGGGTGGTCGACGGGATCGTCCAGGGCGGGTCGCGGTCGGTCCTGGTGACGGTCGGGGTGCTGATGGTGGTCGCCGCGCTGCTCGGCGCGGCGGCCACCGCCGCGTCCACCTACCTGATCGGACGGCTGGGCGCCGATCTGCTCGCGCGCCTGCGGGAGGGCGCCGTCCGGGCGGTGCTGGGCATGCCGAGCGCGCGGGTCGAGCAGGTCGGCCGGGGGGACGTGCTGTCCCGGGTCGGCGACGACGTGGCGGTGCTGTCGAAGGGGATCCGGACGGCGGTCCCGACGGTGTTCTCGGCGGGCGTGCTGGTCGCCGCCGCGACCGTCGGCATGTTCGGGCTGGACTGGCGGCTGGGGCTGGCGGGCGCCGGGGCGCTGCCCGCGTATGCGCTGGCGCTGCGCTGGTACCTCCCCCGGTCCGCGCCGCTGTACCGGCGGCAGCGGGTGGCGCAGGCGGACCGGGCGCAGGCGCTGATCAGCGGCCTGAACGGCATCGACACGGTCCGCGCGTACCGGCTGGAGGACGCCTTCCGCGAGCGGGTCGACCGCGAGTCGTGGCGGGTGCGCGACCTCGGCATCGAGGTGTTCCGGATGTTCGGCCGGTTCGTTGGGCGGGAGAACCGCGCCGAGTTCATCGGGCTGACGCTGATCGTCGTGGTGGGGTACGCGCTGCTGGAGTCCGGGGCGGCGAGCCTCGGCGAGGTGTCGGCGGCGCCGCTGCTGTTCCACCGGCTCTTCAACCCGCTGGGCGCGATCCTGTTCACGTTCGACGAGGCGCAGAAGTCGGGCGCGAGCCTGACCAGGCTGGTCGGGGTGCTGGAGGAGAGCGCGGACGAGCGGCTGGTGGGCGACCCGGACGGCGCGCCGGCGGGCGGCGCGGGCGGCGCGGCGTATCCGGTGACGGTCGAGGGGCTGACGTTCCGCTACCCGGGCACCGAGCGGCCGGTCCTGCGGGACGTCGATCTGACGATCCCGGCGGGCGGGTCGCTCGCGCTGGTGGGGGCGACGGGCGCGGGGAAGACGACGCTGGCCGCGCTGGTCGCGGGCATCGGGACGCCGCAGGCGGGCTCGGTGCGCATCGGGCCGACCGATCTCGCGGACCTGGACGAGGCGGGGGCGCGGGCGCTGGTGAGCATCCTGACGCAGGAGACGCACGTCTTCTCCGGGACGCTGGCCGACGACCTGCGGCTGGCGGCGCCGGGCGCGTCGGACGCCGAGGTGCGGGACGCCCTGCGCGTCGTCGGCGCCGACGCGTGGGTGGACGCGTTGCCCGAGGGAGTGCGCACGCCGGTCGGCGAGGGCGGCGAGCGGCTGGACGCCACCAAGGTCACGCAGGTCGCCCTGGCGCGGCTGGTGCTGAGCCGGGCGCCGGTGGTGGTGCTGGACGAGTCGACGGCGGAGGCGGGCAGCCAGGGCGCCGCCGAGCTGGAGCGGGCGGTGCTGGCGGCGTGCCGGGGCCGCACCACGCTGTTCGTGGCGCACCGGCTCACGCAGGCGATGGCCGCCGACCGCATCGCCGTCCTGGAGGCGGGACGCCTGGTGGAGCAGGGCACGCACGACGAGCTGGTGGCCCTGGGCGGCCGGTACGCGCGGCTGTGGCGCGCCTGGCGGGAGGGCAGTTAGGTGGACGCCGCCGCGAAGAAGGACGACGCCGCGTTGAGGGACGACGACGCGGGGCTCCCCCGCACCGGGTCGGAGATCCTGCGGATCGCGCTGCGCCGGAACGCGGGCGCGATGGCGCGGGGCACCGTCCTCATGGGCATGTACCAGGCGGGCGAGACGGCGTTCCCCATCGCGCTCGGCCTGATCGTCGAGCACGCGCTGCGGGACCGGAGCCTCGGCGCGCTGGGCGTGTCGATCGCGGCGCTGGCCGTGATCACCGCCACGGTGTCGTTCTCGTGGCGGTTCGGGATGCGTGTCCTGCAGAAGGCGAACACGACGGAGGCGCACCGGTGGCGGGTGCGGGTCGCGGCGCGCGGGCTGCGGCCGGTGCCGGCGGACGCGGGGCTGAAGTCCGGCGAGGTGCTGACCATCGCGACCGAGGACGCCGACCAGACGGCCGACATCGTCGAGGTGGTGCCGCTGCTGGTCAGCTCGCTGGTCGCGGTGCTGATCACGGCGGTGACGCTGGGCCTGGCGAGCGTCCGGCTGGGGCTGCTGGTGATCGTGGGGACGGTCGCGATCCTGTCGATCCTGAGCGTGCTGTCCCGGCGGATCGGGACGGGCACGCGGGAGCAGCAGGCGCGGGTGGCGCGGGCGGGCGCGAAGGTCGCCGACCTGATCATCGGGCTGCGGCCGCTGCGCGGCTTCGGCGGGAACCACGCGGCGTTCGGGTCGTACCGGCGGGTCAGCGGGGAGGCGAAGCGGCAGGCGGTCCACGTCGCCGGGGTGAACGGCGCGTACGCGGGCGCCGCGCTGGCGCTCAACGCGGCCCTCGCCACCGCCGTGACCCTGACGGCGGGGCTGCTCGCGTTCCGGGGCGAGATCACCATCGGCCAGCTCGTGATGGCCGTGGGGCTCGCGCAGTTCGTGATGGAACCGCTCAAGCGGTTCTCGGAGATGCCGAAGTACGTGATGACGGCGCGGGCGTCCGCGGACCGGATGGCGCTGGTGCTGGCCGCGCCGCCGGTGTACGCCCCGGGTTCGGAGCGCCCCGCCGGGGGCGGCCTCGAGGTGGACGGCGTCCGGTACGGGACGCTGCGCAAGCTGGAGTTCCGGGTGCCCGCCGGGGAGTTCGCGGCGATCACCGCGTACGGGCCGCGCGCGGCGGCCGACCTCGCGGCGGTCCTCGCCGTGCGGGTCCCGCCGGGCGCGTACGAGGGCGCGGTGCGGGTCGGCGGGCGGGAGATCGCGGACCTGTCGATCGAGGCGCTCCGCGCGCACATGCTGGTGAACCCGTACGACGGGGAGATCTTCGCGGGGACGCTCCGCTCGAACATCGACCCGGCGGGCACCGGACGGCCGGTCGACGCGGCGGTCGAGGCGGCGATGCTCACCGACGTCGTCGCCCTGCACCCCGAGGGGCTCGACCACGCCGTCCGGGACCGCGGCGCGAACCTGTCCGGCGGGCAGCGGCAGCGGCTGTCGCTGGCCCGTGCGCTGGCCGCCGACACGGACGTCCTCGTCCTGCACGACCCGACGACGGCCGTGGACGCGGTGACCGAGCAGCTCATCGCGCGGAACGTCGCCGAGCTGCGCCGGGGCCGCACCACCCTGGTGATCACGAGCAGCCCGGCGCTGCTGGACGCCGCGGACCGCGTGCTCGTCCTGGACGGCGGCGTCATCACCCTGCAGGGCACGCACCGGGCGCTCCTCGGCACCGACGCGGAGTACCGGCGGGCCGTGGCCCGCTGACCCGCACGGCCGGACGGGCGCGCCCGTGCGGCCGTCCGGTGGCGGGAGGGGTCCCGGGGGCGGCGGCCGATACTCGGGGCATGCGGGAGAGTTCCAGGGCGGAGGTCCGCCGGATCGCGGGCGCGGCCGCGTTCGAGACCGTCATGCACCACGCGGACGCGTTCGCGCGGACGGCGTACGCCGAAAAGACGATGGCGGCGACGGCGCGCCGGGTGGCCGAGCGGGTCGCGCGCGCGGTGGCGGGGGAGCGCGTGGCCCGCGCCGAGGAGATCGTCCGGTCCGCGGAGGGGGCGGCCGAGGACGTCGCGGCGCGCACCGCGGAGAAGGTGGCCGAGTCGGCGTCCGCGGAGACGCTGAAGCGGGCGCTCGCCGCGGTGGAGGAGGAGCTCGGGGACGCCTGGGAGGCGCTGGAGGAGTCGCGGACCGAGCTGACCCGGACGGTCGGCGCGTTCGCGCGCGACGAGGCGGCCCGGGTCGTCGCCGAGGTCGCCGCGGAGACGGTGCCGCCCGTGGTGGAGGTGCGGGTGGGCGCCGCGCCGGACGCGATCCGGGTCGGCGGGCACACGCACGCGGTGTTCCCGGACCTGGTGCTGGCGCTCGGCGCCGGGTGCCACGTACTGCTGGTGGGCCCGGCGGGGACCGGGAAGTCGATGATGGCGCAGCAGGCCGCGGAGGCGTTCGGGCAGGAGTTCCACGCGCTGTCGCTGGGGCCGACGACGCCGATGAGCAAGATCTTCGGCTACTACGACGCGCACGGGAACTACCACGGCACCCCGTTCCGGCGGGCGTTCGAGCACGGCGGGCTGATGCTCCTCGACGAGCTGGACAGCGGCCACCCGGGTCTGCTCGCCGAACTGAACCAGGCGCTGTCCATCCGGTCGTGCGCGTTCGCCGACGGCATGGTGCGGGCCCACCCGGACTTCCGGCTGGTCGCGACGGCGAACACGTACGGGACGGGCGGCGATCGGCAGTACGTCGGCCGGCAGGCGCTCGACGCGGCGACGCTCGACCGGTTCGCGGTCGTGGACGTCCCGGTCGACGAGGACCTCGAGGAACGCGTGACGCTCGCGCACGCGCCGGACCGGGCGGACGACGCCCGCGAGGTGCTCGCGGAGGTGCGGCGGCTGCGGGCGACCGCCGCGGACAAGCGGCTCCCGGTGATGTTCTCGCCGCGGGCCTGCATCGACGCGGCGCGACTGCTGCAGGCGGGTGCGAGCGTCGAGCAGGCGATGCGGTGGCGGGTCGTCCGGGGGATGTCGGAGGCGCACCGTTCGGCGCTCGGCCTGTGAACGGGCCCCGGATCGGGGACACGGTGCACGCCCTGGAGCCGATGTGGTCGTGGCAGGAGTTCGTGGACCGTGCGCGCGCGCCGGACAGCATCCCCGACGGCAGCGGCCGCGGCGAGCGGGGGCCGTGGCCGGGCGCGTCCTGGGACGAGGCGCTGCGGCTGGCGAGGGACGGCTGGACGACCGTCCTGCCGGAGGTGGACGCCGAGGTCGCCGAGCTGCGGGAACGGGTGCGGGACGAGGTGGTGACGACGGCGCTCGTCCCGTCGTGGGACGTGACGGGGGGCGAGGTGGACGTCGGCGTCTACCTGAGCGGCACGCCGGAGTGCATGGTGGACGCGGTGCCGCAGCGGATCTCGGCGCGGGGCCGCGTGGTGTCGTTCCTCGTCCCGGCCGGGTACGTCCACACGACGCCGCACGCGGCCGTGCGCAACCGGGGGGTGGCGCTGGCCGCGCTGTGCTCGTCGATCATCGCGTCGGGGCACAGCGTGGAGATCTGGTCGGGTTTCTGCGCGCACGTGGGCCCGGGCGAGCGGTTCGCGGCGGTGGCGCGGGTGGTGTCGGCGGCGGAGCCGCTGGACATGGGCCGGCTGATGTTCGTGATGGCGCACCCGGCGATGCTGCGGCGCCTGTGGCTGGCGGTCTACGACGGCGCTCCCCGCCCCGTGGCCCGCCGCATGCACGACGAGAACTACGGCCGGGCGCCGTACACCTGTCTCCCGGAGGACCTCCCGGACGGCGTCACCGACCCGTACGTTCTCCCCTACCTCGCGCCCGACGACCCGCAGTGGGCGACGGCGGAGACCGCGCTGGCCTGGTGCCAGGAGATGTTCACCAGCCTGAACCTCCTCCGCACCCCCTGAACGCACACCCTGTAGTCGGGCGTTTACCCAAACAGCACCGCACGTGACTTTTCCCTGTTCCGCTTCGGGTAGGGGCGGCTGAGGGACCGTCGCGCAGCGAGAGGAGAGGGGCGTCGTGACCGACGTTTCGAGCAGGGGGGCGCAACCGGGGGACGAGCGGGAGGTGCTGACCAACCGGCAGGGCCATCCGGTCTACGACAACCAGAACCAGCGGACGGTCGGGGCGCGGGGCCCGGCGACGCTGGAGAACTACCAGTTCCTCGAGAAGATCAGCCACTTCGACCGGGAGCGGGTGCCGGAGCGGGTCGTGCACGCGCGCGGCGTGACGGCGTACGGGTACTTCGAGGCGTACGGCAGGTGGGGCGACGAGCCGATCGCGAACTACACGCGCGCGAAGCTGTTCCAGGAGGAGGGGAAGCGGACGCCGCTGGCGATCCGGTTCTCGACGGTGATCGGCGGCCGCGACTCGGCGGAGACGGCGCGCGACCCGCGGGGCTTCGCGGTGAAGTTCTACACCGAGGACGGCAACTGGGACCTGGTGGGGAACAACCTGGCGGTGTTCTTCATCCGGGACGCGATCAAGTTCCCGGACGTCATCCACGCGTTGAAGCCCGACCCGGTGACGTTCCGGCAGGAGCCGAACCGGATCTTCGACTTCATGTCGCAGACGCCCGAGGCGATGCACATGCTCGTGAACCTGTTCAGCCCGCGCGGGATCCCGGCCGACTACCGGCACATGCAGGGGTTCGGGGTGAACACGTACAAGTGGGTGAACCAGGCCGGGGAGACGAAGCTGGTCAAGTACCACTGGATGCCGAAGCAGGGCGTCCGGAGCATGACGGAGGCGGACGCCGCCGCCGTGCAGGCGAGCGACCTGGGGCACGCGACGCGGGACCTGCACGAGGCGATCGACCGGGGCGACTTCCCGGAGTGGGAGCTCGTCGTGCAGATGATGGACGACCACGAGCACCCGGAGCTCGACTTCGACCCGCTGGACGACACGAAGGTGTGGCCGGAGAACGAGTTCCCGCCGCAGCCGGTCGGGCGGATGGTGCTGAACGAGAACGTGAAGGACAACTTCGCGGAGAACGAGCAGATCTCGTTCGGGACGGGCGTCCTCGTGGACGGGCTCGACTTCTCCGACGACAAGATGCTGGTGGGGCGCACGTTCTCCTACAGCGACACGCAGCGGTTC
The DNA here is from genome assembly GCF_040679555.1 of Spirillospora sp. NPDC052242. NCBI lineage: Bacteria > Bacillati > Actinomycetota > Actinomycetes > Streptosporangiales > Thermomonosporaceae > Spirillospora > Spirillospora sp. NPDC052242. The sequence goes on along the minus strand of NZ_JBFAUZ010000018.1, from coordinate 110,783 downwards.
CGGGTGGGGCCGAACTACCTGCAGCTTCCGGTGAACCGGGCCAAGAACGCGAACGTGCGGACGAACCAGCGGGACGGCCAGATGGCCTACTTCGTCGACGGGAGCGGCGAGAACCCGCACGTGAACTACGAGCCGTCCATCACGGGGGGCCTGCGGGAGGCGCAGTACCCGACGGAGGACGACGAGGGCCCGGAGATCGTCGGCCGGGTGACGCGCAAGCGGATCCCGCGGACGAACGACTACGTGCAGGCCGGGCAGCGGTATCTGCTGATGGAGGACTGGGAGCGGGACGCGCTGGTCGAGACGCTCGTGGGGCAGCTGTCGCGGTGCGAGCGGCCGATCCAGGAGCGGATGGTGTGGCACTTCCTGCTGGCCGAGGACGATCTGGGCCTGCGGGTCGGCGAGGGCCTCGGGATCGGCCCGGACGCCGTCGCGCACCTGGCGCCGCTGCCGGGGCAGACGCTGACGGACGAGGACGAGCGGCGCCGCGCGAACCTCGGGAAGAACGGTCCGCGCGACATCGGGGGTCTGAAGATGACGCACTGCGTGCCGAACGAACGCGCCGTCCACCACTTCGGCGAGACCTGACCGGCCCGCGCCCCGGCTCGGGGCCCGACGCCGAGGGCTTCGCGGTCAGACGGGACGGCCGTCGGCCGTGTGGGCGATGTGGTGCGCGGTCAGCGCGGCCTCGATGATCTCGGCCTCGCCGGTGAAGGCGCGTTCCATGACGGCGACGAACTCGTCGTTGGGCGGGTAGAGCCGCGCGGCGGCGCCCGCCATCTCGCGGACGAGGATGCGGGCGCCCGTGCGGAGCGCGGACTCGAGCTGGCGGACGTCCTGTCCGGCGCGGGCGGAGCGGGCGCCGAGGCGGCGGAACCAGTCGAGCGCGGCGGCCTTGCCGTGGGCGCCCGCGTAGACGACGAGGGCGTCGCGCACGGCGCGGGCGACGACCCTGTCGGGCAGGTGCGCGTAGGCGGGGACGCGGACGGTGATGTCCCCGGCGACCTCGGCGGCGATCTCGTCGAGGCGGTCGATGAGGCGGCTGGTCACGGGTGCCGCGACGGTCTGCATCGGTCACCTCCGCACGGGTCGGTGGTTCGCGGTGGTGTCCGTACCCGCGAGTAGTGGCATGTTACCGACGCGTAGAACGCCTGTCCCCCCTGAATTCACCCCGATTCCGGAGATATGTCCTCCGGGTCAGGGGCGGGCGCCGGCGGCGACCGCGGGATTCGCGGAGGCCCCCTCCGTCGCGAGCAGCACGACCGTCCGGTCGTGGCCGTCCGGGAGGGCCGCGCGGCGGCCGGGGACGAGCGCGGCGCGGACGCCCGCGAGGGACGCGGCGCCGCACGGTCCGGCGGGGACGCCGAGCGCCGCGAGGTCGCGGACGGCGCGGGCCGCGGCGCCGTCGGAGACCGCCACGGCCGCGTCCACGCCGTCCCGCAGGTGCGGCCAGGCGAGCGCGGACGGCGCCGCGCAGTGCAGCCCGGACATGATCGTCGCGCGGGTGCCGATCGTCGTGGACCGTCCGGCGGCGAGGCTCGCGAGGAGGCAGGGCGCCGCGTCCGGCTCGACGGTCAGCAGCGTGGGCGGCGTCCGGCCCGCCCGGTAGTGGGTGACGGCGGCCTGGGCCAGCGACCCCACCCCCACCGGGACGGCCACCAGGCTCGGCGGCTCGGCCCCGCGCGCGCGCAACTCGTCGTCGATTTCGGTGAAGAGCGTGGAGTAGCCGTCCACGATCCATTGCGGCACCCGCTCGTGGCCGGGGACGGACGTGTCCTGGACGAGCAGGACGTCCGGGGCGGACGCGGCGCCCGTGGCGAGGCGGACCGCCTCCTCGTAGGACCCCGCGACCCGCGTGACCCGCGCGCCCTCGCCCTCGATCGCCGCGACCGCCGCGGGGTGGACGCCGTCCGGCACGTAGATGCGGGCGCGCGCGCCGAGCAGCCGCGCCATCGCCGCGACCGCCCGTCCGTGGTTGCCCTCCGTCGCCGTGACGAGCTCGACCGGACGTTCGCCGCGCAAGCGCGCGCGCAGCCGTTCGAGCGTCGGCTCGGCGAGACCGTAGTGCTCGGACACGGCCCGGAAGGCGCCCCACGACGCGCCGAGCATCTTGAACGCGGGCAGGCCCAGCCGGGACGACTCGTCCTTCACGAACAGCCGGTGGACGCCCAGTTCGGCGGCGAGCGCCGAAAGTTCGGCCAGCGGGGTCGGCGCGTACCCGGGCAGCGTCCGGTGGAACGCGGCGACGGCGTCGCGGGGAGCGGCCGGTCCGGACGGCCGGCCGTCCGCCGCGGACCGGGGACGGACGTACCAGGACGTGCGGGTCATCGTGGTCATGCGTTCAGGCTTTCGCAGCGCGCTTCGATCGGTCCAGCGCACGTTTCCGAGCGATAATCGTCAGTGAAACCGAACGATCGAGGGTGGAGCGATGCTGGACCTGCACCGGCTGCGGCTGCTGCGCGAGCTGAAGCACCGCGGGACGCTCGCCGCCGTCGCCGAGGCCCTCGCGTACAGCCCGTCGACGATCTCCCAGCAGCTCGCGGTGCTGGAGCGGGAGGCGGGCGTGCCGCTGCTCGAACCGGTCGGCCGCCGGGTGCGGCTGACCCCGCAGGCCGAGATCCTCGTCGCGCACACCGAGGCGGTGCTGGAGCGGCTCGAACGCGCGGAGGCCGACCTCGCGGCGTCGCTCGAGGGCCTCACCGGCACGCTGCGCGTCGCCGCGTTCCAGACGGCCGCGCTGGCGCTCGTCCCGGACGCGCTCAGCCGGCTCGGCGCCGCCCACCCGCGGCTGCGCGTCGAGGTCACGCAGTGCGAGCCGGAGAGCGCCCTGCCCGCGCTGCTCGCCCGCGACTTCGACGTCGCCGTCACCGAGGAGTACCCGGACGAGCCGATGCCGCGCCCGGACGGCATCGAGTACGCGGAGCTCGGGCGCGACGAGATGCGCCTCGCCCTCCCCACCGGAAGCGCCTCCGGAAGCCCCACCGGAAGCGCCTCCGGGGAGGCCGCTCTGGCGGCGGCGGCCGACCTCCCCTGGGTGATGGAGCCCGCGGGGACGGCGTCACGCCGCTGGGCGACCCGCCTGTGCCGGGACGCCGGGTTCGAACCGGACGTCCGCTACGAGTCGACCGACCTGCTGCTGCACCTGCGGCTCGTCGAGCGCGGCCACGCCGCCGCCCTGCTGCCCGACCTGGTGTGGACGGGCGCGGCCCCGGCCGTCCCGGTCGCGCGGCTGCCGCGGGGACGGCACGTCCGGCGCCTGTACGCCGCGACGCGCCGGGGGAGCGGCGCGCACCCGGCCGTCCGCGCGTGGTGCGAGGCCCTCGCCCGTCCGCTGCGGGAACGCCCTCCGCGAGAACACCCCCAAGAGACCCTCAAAGGATTTGCAGACGGCGGCTAAGCTCGGATGCACAACATCCGTTTATCACCACGGAACATCAAGTCCCTCCCTCGCCGAGGCGACCTTCCGGCCCCCTGACGAGACCGGCGACACGCCGGGGCTCCCGGGCCTCCCCATCACCCCGAACCCCGTCCACGGGCCACATGCGGGTGAGCCGCATCCTTTTTGGGGGTTTTCCCGGATGGCGATGAGTCCGCCGACCGGGCAGAGTCGGCATCGGCGGCAGAGGGACGCGGACCGGAGACGGGACCGGGCCGCAGGAAGAAGGCAACGATGTCCGACACGTCGATCCTCACCTCGATGAACACCATAGAACTCGCCCGGCTCCTGTACGGCTCCGCGCTGCAGGAGTCCGACCGTCCGTCCGCCGAGCAGGTGCGCACGGCCGTCGACGCGCGCCTCGGCGCCTGCGGCGGCGACCGGAGCGCGTGCCTCGCGGAGATCGCGCAGGAGGCCGGCGACCACCCGGACGCCTACCTCGCGCGGATGCGCTGGGCCATCGCCGCGGTGTCCCGCGCCTACGGGCGCGCCCCGACGCCCCGCGAACCGACGTGCGCGTGAACCGGCCGCCCGCCCCGTCCCCGTCCGCGGGCGGAGCGGAACGCGGCGGCCGGCGCACCGGCCGGACCCGTCCGGTGGCCCGGCCGCGAAGGGAGAGGAGAGGGACATGAAGCCCGTGCGGCCGAAGCGTGTGCGCTCGCCGTTCGCCGACCGCCGCGAGGACGTCGTCCCGCGCGGCCTCCGCGACCTGCTCGCCGCCGACCCCGACGCGCCCCCGCGCGGCGGGGACGAGCGCCGCAGGCGGCGGCGACGCAGGATCATGACGGTCCGCCGCGCCCCCTGACGTCCGCACGCGCCCCCCCGGCGCCCGTGCGCCCCCGACGTCGGGGTGCGCGGCTCCGCCCCCGTCAGTTCCGCCCGCGTCAGTGGCGCTTCTTCTTGTTCTTGACCTTCGTGCTGCCGCCGTCCGACTCCCACTCGTAGCCGGGCTCGTTCTTCTCGCAGTGGCTGTCGCTCACCCGCCGGTCCGTGGCGTCGTGCTCGCACCACCGGTCCTCGCCGCCGCACGCCGTCAGGCCGAACGCCGCGACGACCACGGCCATCGTGAGGGCGACTCTTCTGCTCATCATCCTTGCCTTTCGATCTCGAGCCCTCCGGGACGGCGGGCGCGCCACTCAGACGCGCACCGGACGGCGACCGTTCCGGCGCGCGGGCGGGTCCGGCCCGCCGCGAACTATGCTGACGCCTGTGAGCGATGAGGCCGTGACGGAACCGAACGGACGGGAGTACCGGATCGGGGAGCTCGCGGAGGCCGCGGGCGTCCCGGTCCGGACGCTGCGCTACTACCAGGAGCGCAGGCTGCTGCCGCCCCCGCGCCGCGAGGGCCGCATCGGGCTGTACTCGGAGGAGCATCTCGCGCGCCTGCGCATGATCGCCAACCTGCTGGAGCGCGGCCACACCCTGGAGGGCATCCGGGAGCTGCTGGCGGCGTGGGAGCAGGGCCGCGACATCGGCACCGTGCTCGGCGTGGAGAAGGCGGTCACGACGCCGTGGTCCACCGAGGTGCCGGTGACGATGTCGATGGACGAGCTGGCCGCGCTGTTCCCCGGCGAGGTCGGGGCCGAGTCGGTGCGGCGCGCCCTCGACCTGGGCCTCATCGAGATCGACGGCGACCGCGTGACGCACTGGAGCCGCCGCCAGCTCGACGCCACGGTGACGCTCGTCCGGGCCGGGGTGCCGCTGGAGGCCGTCCTGTCGGCCGGGCGGGAGCTCCAGGAGAGCATGGACGGCCTCGCCGCGATGTTCGTCGACCTCATCGCGACGCACGTCGTGGGCCGGCTGGAGGAGCAGGACCTCGGCGAGCTGACCGACACGCTGGCGCGGCTGCGGCCGGGCGCCCAGGTCACCGTGGAGGCGGGCTTCGCGGCGGCGATGGACCGGCAGGTGCGCGCCGCGATCGACCGGCTGCTCGGCCCCCTCGCCACCTGACCCGCCCCGCCGGACGCGCGAACCCGCGGGGGCGCCCGTCTGCGGGCGTCCGTCCGGGCGCGGGGCGGCCATACTGGGTGCATGGTCGACGAAGAGCGCTGGAAGGCGCGGTTCCGCGCCGCCCGGATCAGCCTGCCCCGATGGGCGCGTGACGCGCCCGACCGCAGCGTCTACCGGTCGAACGTGACCGGCACGTGGGAGATCTACACGTGGGACCGGGCGTCCGGCGTGCGGCGGCAGGTCACCGACCGGCCGAACGGGACGTGGATGGGCGGCGTCGACCCGTCCGGCACGTGGGTGTGGTGGTTCGCCGACACCGACGGCGACGAGTTCGGCGTGTGGAAGCGCGTCGCGTTCGACGCGGACGAGGGCGCGGAAAGCGTCCCGGCCGTCCCGGGGCTGGAGCCGTCGTACCCGGCCGGGCTGTCCCTGGGCGCGAGCGGCCTCGCGGTCGTCGGCCGCACGACGGAGGCGGGCAACACGATCCACCTGTGCCGTCCGGGCGCGGAACCCGAGGTGCTGTACCACCACGCGGAGGACGCGCACGTCGCGGCGCTGTCGCGAGACGAGACGCTCATCGCGATCGGGCACAGCGAGCACGGCGACAGCCGCCACATGGCGCTGCGCGTCGTCCGCCCGGACGGGTCGACGGTCGCCGACCTGTGGGACGGGCCCGGCAAGGGCGTCTACGGCGCCGGGTTCGCGCCGGTCCCGGGCGACGCGCGGCTGCTGGTGAACCACGAGCGGCGGGGCCGCGACGAGATGCTGATCTGGGACCCGGTCGCGGGCACCGAGCACGAGATCGTCCTCGACCTGCCCGGCGAGATCGGCGCGGACTGGTACCCGGACGGGTCGGCGCTGCTGGTGTCGCACTCGCACGAGGCCCGCGACGAGCTGTACCGCTACGACCTCGGCACCGGCGGGCTGACGCGGATCGAGACGCCGCGCGGCGTGATCGGCGGCGCGGACGTCCGGCCGGACGGGACGGTCGAGTTCTCGTGGTCGTCGGCCGCGGAGCCGCCGGTGATCCGGTCGACGACCGGCGCGGTCGTGCTGACCCCGCCGGGACCGGCCGCGCCGCCGTCGGTGCCGGTCGAGGACGCGTGGGTGGACGGCCCCGGCGGCCGGATCCACGCGCTGGTCAGCAAGCCCGACGACGGTTCGGCCGCCCCGTACCCGACGGTGTTCGACATCCACGGCGGCCCCACGGCGCAGGACGACGACTCGTTCGTCGCGTCCGCCGCGGCGTGGGTCGACCACGGGTTCGCGGTCGTCCGGGTCAACTACCGGGGCTCGACCGGCTACGGGTCGCAGTGGCGGGACGCGATCGAGGGACGCGTCGGGCTCACCGAGCTGGAGGACATCAAGGCCGTCCGCGACTGGGCGGTGTCGTCCGGGCTCGCCGATCCGGACCGGCTCGTCCTGACCGGCGGGTCGTGGGGCGGGTTCCTGACGCTGCTCGGCATCGGCACGCAGCCGGACGACTGGAGCGTCGGCGTCGCGGCGGTACCGGTCGCCGACTACGTCGCGGCGTACGAGGACGAGATGGAGGGCCTGCAGGCGTTCGACCGGTCGCTGTTCGGCGGGTCGCCCGCGGAGGTCCCGGAGCGGTACCGCGAGTCGTCCCCGATCACGTACGTGGAGCGGGTGAAGGCGCCGGTGCTGATCCTCGCCGGGGAGAACGACCCGCGCTGCCCGATCCGGCAGATCGACAACTACCTCGCGCGGCTCGCGGAGCTGGGCCTGCCGCACGAGGTGTACCGGTACGACGCCGGGCACGGCTCGCTCGTCGTCGAGGAACGGATCACCCAGATGGCGGCCGAAATCGACTTCGCCCGGAAACATCTCGGTATGTCGTGATCTCTCGCGGGGATGTGCGGAACATCCGCACGTCCCCGCGTTTACAAGATCAGACGGTGGGGCATCCCTCCGTCGGCCGCTAGCGAGCAACAGCCGGTCACCGTCCGCGCACGCGGCGTGACCGTCGGCCCCCCGGCGCCACCGTCCGATGCGGCGGCGCAGCGCTCCACATCGCCGATCGGGGGGATCGCATGACACGGCTGCCGCACGACCCGCACGAGCACGCCCGCGCGCCGGAACCGGCCGGACCGCTCCGCGCCGCCGACCGGCGAAAACCCGGGCGCTTCGACCTGCGGCGCCCCGTGCCGCGCCTGCTCGCCCTGGGCGCGGGCGCCCTGCTCGCCGCCACGGCGATCATCGTGACGACGTCCGCGACCTCGACCGCCGCACCGGCCGCGGGCCCGGCGTCCCGCGCGTCCGACGGGCCCCCGGTGCCGTCCGACGACCCGCCGCTGCCCATGGGCCGCCCGGCGGCGCCCGTCTGGCCGGGCACCGGTCCCGGCTCCGAGCCCGGCACCGGCCCGGGGGTCCCGGTGACGACTTCGATGGTCGAGACCCTGCGCTCGCCCGAGCAGGACGCCCCGGCCGCGACGGACGACCGTCCCGTGCGTCCCGCGGAGGTCACCAGGGCCACGGCACCCGGGGCGGCGCCCGTCCGGCAGCCCGTCCGGCAGCCCGCCGCCGACGCCGGGAAGCCGAACCTGGCGCCGCCGTCGAAGTCGATGCACCTCGACCACGAATTCGTCACCGACGTCCTGCGCGCGCGGGACATCGAATGGCGATCGACCGGGAACTGCTCCGACCGCGAGAAGCCGAACTGCACGTCCTTCGACGGGCTGCGCTGGACGACCCTCGAAGGGCTGCTGCGCTTCGCGGAGACGAGCGGCTGCAGGATCGTCGTCACCGGCGGCACCGAGCGCGGCCACGCCCCCGGCCGCCACAGCCACTACAACGGCTACAAAATCGACATCGCGCCGAACGCGTGCGTCGACCGGGAGATCGAGGGCTACGACCGCGAGGGCGTCCGCGGCGACGGCGCGAAGCTGTACCGGTCACCCGAAGGCGGGCTGTACGCCCGCGAGAGCGACCACTGGGACATCACCTACACGTGACGGTCAGGCCCGAACATCGCGGATGATGTCCACGAGTTCCCGGGTGACCGACTTGAACCCGGGGATTCGGGACATCGCGACCATCCGGTTCACCAGCGGCACGGTCCGCTCGACGAGCAGGTACGTCTTGCGGCAGCCCGGCGAACTGTCGTGCACCCAGTAGAGGACGATGCCCATCGAGTACAGCCACAGCAGCTCGGGCAGTTCCTTCCGGAACTCCTTGTCGATCTTGAGGTCGGAGCCGTCGACGACCTCGCGGTAGATCGCGACCGCCGAGTCGCGCGCCGGACCCGACTCCGCGCTGAACGGATTCAGCGGGCTCGTCGGCTCCGCCGCGAACTTGAAGAACTTCCCGGCGAACTGGTGGTACGGGACCATCGTGTCGACGCGCGCCCGCAGCACGCCCAGCAGCCGCGCCGCGAACTCCGTCTCCGCCTCCAGCACGGCCCGGCACGCGGCGACGTGCTCGTCCTGCAGCTCGTCGTAGTACGCCTGGATCAGCTCCTCCTTGGAGCCGAAGTAGTAGTAGGCGTTCCCGACCGAGACGCCCGCCTCCTTGGCGATCGCGCGCATGGTCGTCGCCTCGTACCCGCGCTCCCGGAAGAGCCGCAGCGCCGTCTGCACGATCAGGGCGCGGGTCTGCTCGGACTTCACCGCCTTCGTCTCGGTCACGCCTGCCACCCTACGGCCCGGAACGCCGCGCGGTCAGTCGGCGACCGTCCGAACCCGCCGCGCGTCCGGGCGGGGGCCGTCCCAACCGTGCCGTCCCAACCGTGCCGCGCGCCCGGGCGGCGGACGTCCGGACGCGCCGGGCCGAGGGTGCCGGCCGTGGCGGCCGACGCAAGTCCTTCCACGACGCGTCCTACGGCCGCCTCGCCGACGCGGGCGGTCTGGCCGACCATGTCGCGGCGCTGCGGCGGCTGGCCGAGACCCGGCCGTGGATGGACCTGGACCGGGTGGGCGGGTTCGGCCACTCCGGCGGCGGGTTCGCCGCCGCGCGGGCGATGCTGGACTTCCCCGAGGTCTACAAGGCCGGCGTCGCCCTCTCCGGCCCGCACGACGCCCGCTTCTTCAACCCGGGGTTCGTGGAGTCCTACGACGGCGCGGACGCCCCCGAGGCGTGGGCCCGCACCTCCAACGTCGACATCGCCGACCGGCTGGCGGGCAAGCCGCTGCTCGTCCACGGCGAACTGGACGACCAGGTCCGCCCCGATCCCTCTCGGCCCCGAGCTGCTCGGCGAGATGTTCGGCGAGATGTTCGCCTGAGCCGCGTCCGCCGGACGGGGCCGCGGGACGCGACCGACGGGTAGTGGCGCCAAGCCTCCGAGGCCGGACAGAGCACGGGCTCCGTCCGGCCTCGGACATCGCTCATCCGCAGGTCGCACCACTGGGCGCGTCCGGTCCGATTCCGGTCGGCGGCGGTCAGCCGGCGGTCAGCCGACGGTCGCGACCTCTTCGGCGACGTTGAGGCGGACGTTCGCGACGACGGCGTGCAGGGCGCGGAGCGCCGCGCCCGCGTGGTTGCCCCAGTGGTTGAAGTACGAGTACTGCCACCACCACAGCGCCTCGAGGGGGCGGTCCTGCTGGTAGTGGCGCAGTCCGTGGACGAGGTCGCTGGCGACGTCCACGAGGTCGTCGGAGAGCCGGTACGCGGTCGACTCGGTGTCCTTGTACGGGTCGAACACCTCGACGTACTCGTCGACGGTGACGAGACGTTCGGCGAGGCCCGTCCGGACGGCGTCGAGATCGGGGTCGTCCCCCATCTCGGGCTCCCAGTTGTCGGGCAGGATCACGTCCGCGCTGGCGCCGAGCTGCGCGCCGGCCAGGATGATCTGCGACACCTCCAGCAGGAGGAGCGACACGGTCTGGGTGCCGCCGTCGCCGCGCGCGACGGCCTCCAGTCCGTTGAGGTAGTTCTCCACGTGCTTGGCGACCCGTTCGGCGAGAGCCGTCCATTCCTGCGGGCTGTTGGTGTCAGACATCGAGCAGCCTCCGTCCTTCGAATGCGCGGCCCAGCGTCACCTCGTCGGCGTATTCCAGATCGCCCCCCACCGGCAGGCCGCTGGCCAGTCGGGTGACTTTCAGGCCCATGGACTTGACGAGCCGCGCGAGGTAGGTCGCGGTCGCCTCGCCCTCCAGGTTCGGGTCGGTGGCGAGGATCAGCTCGGTGACGGCGCCGTCCGCGAGCCGCTGCATCAGCTCGCGGATGCGCAGGTCGTCCGGGCCGACGCCCTCGATCGGGCTGATCGCGCCGCCGAGCACGTGGTAGCGGCCGCGGAACTCCCGGGTCTTCTCGATGGCGACGACGTCCTTGGACTCCTCGACCACGCAGATGACGTGGGGGTCCCGCCGCGCGTCACGGCAGATCCGGCATTCCTCTTCCTCGGCGACGTTCCCGCAGGTCTTGCAGAAGCGGACCTTGTCCTTGACCTCCTTGAGCGCCTTGCCGAGGCGTTCCACGTCGGCCGGATCGGCGGCCAGGAGGTGGAAGGCGATCCGCTGCGCGCTCTTGGGGCCGACGCCGGGCAGCCTGCCCAGTTCGTCGATGAGGTTCTGAACGACCCCTTCGTACAACGGACCCTTCCTTCCGTTCGGGTTCTAGTGGACGTGCACGACGCCGCGGCGGCGCGGCAGCGCGGCGGCGCGGCGGCGGCGATGCGTCAGGGGCGGGCGCCGCCGGGGCCGCCGCCGAGGCCGGGGAAGCCGCCGGGCAGGCCGCCGCCCTCGCCGCCGAGACCGGGCATGCCGGGCAGGCCGCCCCCGCCGCCGAGGCCCTGCGCGAGCGGGCCCATCTTCTCCTGCTGCAGCTCGCGGGCCTCCCGGCCGGCGTCGCGGATCGCGGCGAGCACCAGGTCGGCGATCGTCTCCGCGGTGTCGGCCGGGTCGTCGGGGTCGACGGCCTTCGGGTCGATCGTCAGGCCGGTGATCTCCCCGGCGCCGTTGACGGTCGCGGTGACCAGGCCGCCGCCCGCGGTGCCCTTGACCTCGGCCTCCGACAGCTCGCGCTGCGCGGTGAAGAGCTGTTCCTGCATGGCCTGCGCCTGCTGGAGCAGTTCCTGGATGTTCAACTGACCACCGGGTTCCACGGTGCACTCCTTCTTCCGGCCCCTGGTGGGGCCTTCTCTCTGGTGACCCGCCGACCACCGGACGTCCGTCCCCCGAGACTACGGGGTCACGGCGCGCGGCGGTAAGTGCGGACGGCGGTGCGCCGACTCCGACGCCGACTCCGACACGGCACGCGCCTCCGGCTACGAGTTGTCGATCTCCTTGATGATCTGTCCGCCGAGTTCCCGCTGGATGAGCGCCATGCCGCTCATCTCCGCCTCGAGCCCGTCCGCGTCGGCGTCGCCCTCGGGGTCCACCTCGTCGCTCTCGTCCATGGGGGCGGGCTCGGGCGGCGGCGGGGGCTCGTCCGGCGGCGGGGGCGGCGGCCCCGGGTCCCGGACGGGCGCCCCCGCCGGGCCGCGTCCCTGGCCGGGCGCGGGAGCGGACGGGTCGGGGGCGGGCCGCGGCGGGGTCGGGGACGGGGGCGGGGTGTTGGCGGGGGCAGGGCCGGGGGCCGTGCCGAAGCCTGCGGCGGGGCGGCCGTGGCCGCCGCCTCCCGGGCCGCCGCCGAAGCCGGACGGTCCGGACGCTCCGCCGCCGGGGCGGCCGCCGCCGCCGGCCGGGGGGCCCGAGTTGCCGACGACGGTCTCGATCCGCCAGTCGACGCCCATCCGTTCCTTGAGGACCTCGCGGACGACGACGTCGCGGCCCCCGTTCACGAACCCGAGGCGACGTCCCTCGGCGTCGAAGCCGAGGGTGAGGACCTTGCCGTCCAGCCCGATCGGCTGGACCCCGGCCATGACGACCATCCAGGTGGCGCGGCTCTTCTGCTTGACGGCCTCGACGACGTCGGGCCAGTACCGCTGGATCGTCGCGATGTCCGGACCGCTGCCGGAGCCCGCCGGTGCGGCGGGGGCCGCCTGCGGGGCGGGGGCCGCCTGGGGCGCGGGGGCCTGCGCGGCGGGGGCCTGCGCGGGCGCCTGGCCGTGGGGCTGCGCGGCAGGGGGCTGCGCGGGCGCCTGGCCGTGGGGCTGGTCGTGGGGACGGCCGGTGTTGGTGGGATGCCGGTCGTGGCCGCCCGCGTTCGGGCGGCCGTCCGGAGGCGGCGGGGCTTCCGTGGAGCGGGAGTTATCCACAGGGCGCGGTTCTGCGGGCGCGGGTGTGGTGGGGCGGTTGACACTGGAAGTGGGGTCGCCCCCCTGGGCGGGCGGGGGCTGTACAGGGGCCACTTGCCCAAGCCCGGCACCGAGCGCGGCACCGCCACCGGCACCGCCCCCACCGAATCCGCCCTGGGACGCCTGCCGCTCCAGGCGGTCGAGGCGTGCGAACATCGACGCCTCGTCCTCGTACGCCGCGGGCAGCAGGATCCGCGCCGCGACCAGCTCCAGCAGCAGCCGCGGGGAGGTGGCGCCGCGCATCTCCGTCAGTCCGGTGTGCAGCAGGTCGGCCGCCCGCGTCAGCTCCCCCGGGCCGAGCGAGGATGCCTGCTTGCGCATCTGCTCGAGTTCGTCCGGCGGCGCGTTCAGCAGGCCGGACCCGGCCGCCTCCGGGACGTTCGAGAGGATCACCAGGTCGCGGAGGCGTTCGAGCAGGTCGGCGGCGAACCGGCGGGGGTCCTGGCCGCTCTCGATGACCCGGTCGATCGCGGCGAAGACGGCGGCGCCGTCCCGGGCCGCGAACGCGCCGATGACCTCGTCGAGCAGCGTCGAGTCGGTGTAGCCGAGGAGGGAGACGGCCCGCGCGTACGTGATGCCGTTCTCGTCCGATCCGGCGAGCAGCTGGTCGAGGATCGACAGGGTGTCGCGGGCGGACCCGGCGCCGGCGCGCACGGCCAGCGGCAGCGCGGACGCCTCGTACGGGACGTTCTCCGACTCCAGGATCTCCTCGACGAGCTCGGTGAGGGTGCCCGGGGGGATCAGCCGGAACGGGTAGTGGTGCGTCCGGGACCGGATCGTCCCGATGACCTTCTCCGGCTCGGTGGTCGCGAACACGAACTTCAGGTGCGGCGGCGGTTCCTCGACGAGCTTCAGCAGCGCGTTGAAGCCCTCGCGGGTCACCATGTGCGCCTCGTCGATGATGTACACCTTGAAGCGCGCGGAGACGGGCGCGAAGAAGGCGCGTTCGCGCAGGTCGCGGGCGTCGTCGACACCGCCGTGCGAGGCGGCGTCGATCTCGATGACGTCGATGTGCCCGGTGCCGGTGGGGCCGAGCGCGACGCACGAGTCGCATTTGCCGCACGGGTCCGGGGTGGGGCCGTTCTCGCAGTTCAGGGAGCGGGCCAGGATGCGGGCGCTGGACGTCTTCCCGCAGCCGCGCGGGCCGCTGAACAGGTACGCGTGGTTGATCCGGCCGTTGCGCAGCGCCTGCTGCAGCGGTTCGGCGACGTGCTCCTGCCCCTTGAGCTCGGCGAACGTCGCAGGCCGGTACTTGCGGTACAGAGCCAGACTCATCGGGGGTCCGCCCTCCTCAAGAGCAGAGCGTCAGAAACGAAAGGACCCCCCGCACACCCGCCAGAGCCTGCTTATCCTTGCTGCCTTCCGGCCCTGGGGAGGTTCACAGGGTGACGCCATGCGAGGGGTCTGTTCAGAGTCTATGGCATCCCGGCCCAGGGTTGGCACGGTTCGGCGCTACTCTCCGCCCCATGGGCGACTCTGATTCCGCTCCGGCGCGGCGGACACTCCTGCACATCGCCGAACGGCGCCACTGGGAACCGGCGAGGGACGCGGGTGTGTCGTACGCCATGTCGACCCTCGGACGGACGCTGGACGACGAGGGCTTCGTGCACTGTTCGTCCGACATGGACCAGGTGCGGGGCGTCCTCGACCGTTTCTACGCCGGTGTGGACCGGGACGATCTGGTCCTGCTGGTGATCGACGTGGCGCGGCTGGACGCGCCGGTGCGCGACGAGCCGGTCGGGGACGCGGTGTTCCCGCACGTGTACGGCCCGATCCCGGTGCGGGCGGTAATTGATGCGCGACCACTGCCCGACACCCGGTAGGCTGTCCCGCGGAGGATTCGCCTAGTGGCCTAGGGCGCACGCTTGGAAAGCGTGTTGCGTGCAAGCGCTCGCGAGTTCGAATCTCGCATCCTCCGCTCGCCCTCCGGGGCGCACGACGTCGAAGGCGGCACCCATGGGTGCCGCCTTCAGTGCTTTCGCGGGTCGGTGTGAACGTTCGGTGAACGTCGGCGGCGCGGGCGCCCGTGTCGGCCGGTGCGCACGTTCAAGAGACAGTTATGTCTATATGGTGGCTCCCAGTTCGCGATGAGGGGGCGCTGTGCAGGCTCTGGGGCCGTCCGATCCGCACGAGGTCGGGCCTTACCGCACCGTCGCGCTGCTGGGCCAGGGCGGCATGGGCAGGGTGTTCCTCTGCGCGGGTCCGGACGGACGGCTGGTCGCCGTCAAGCGGATCCACGAGGAGCTCGCCGAGAACGACGGGGTCCGCGCGCGTTTCCGGCGGGAGGTGGAGTCGTCGCGGAGGGTGGCGGGGGTCCGCACCGTGCCGGTGGTGGACGCCGACGCCGACGCGCCGCTGCCGTGGCTGGCGTCCGCGTTCGTCCCGGCGCCGTCGCTCGCCGAGGCGCTGGCGTCCGTCGGGCCGCTGCCGGAGGAGTCGGTACGGCGGCTCGCGGCCGGGCTGGTGCAGGCCCTCACCGACGTGCACGGCGCCGGTCTGGTGCACCGGGACCTCAAGCCGTCGAACGTGCTGCTGGCCGAGGACGGTCCGCGCGTCATCGACTTCGGGATCGCGCGCCTGCTCGAGGACGACGGCCGCACCGAGCTGACCGGCACGGGCATGCTGATCGGGTCGCCCGTCTCGATGTCCCCGGAGCAGGCCCTCGGCCGGGAGATGACGGCCGCGTCCGACGTCTTCTCGCTCGGGGCGACGCTGGTGATGGCGAGCACCGGCGCCGCGCCGTTCGCGGGGCGGTCGATGCCCGACCTGCTGTACAAGCTGGTGCACGCCGAGCCCGATCTGGGCGCGGTGCCGCCCGGCCTGCGCGCGCTCGTGGAGCCGTGCCTGGCCAAGGACCCGGAGGCGCGGCCGACGCCGGCGGAGCTGCTGGAGCGCGTCGGCCCCGTGGGACCGGCCGTCCGTCCGTGGCCGCCCGGCGTGCAGGCCCTCATCGAGGACCGGCGCATCCGGGTCGCCCATTTCGTCGACGCCGCGCAGGCGAGCTTCCGGGCGGCCGCTCCCTCCCCGCCCGTCCCCCACGCCGCGGGCGTCCCCGCGCCGCCGCCGCCTCCCACGCTTCCCGGACCGCCCGCGCCGCCGGCGCGCCACCGGCGGCGCGGGCCCCTGCTCGCCGGCCTGGCGGTGGCCGCGGCGGCCGTGCTCGGAGCCACCGCGCTCCTCCTGCCGGACGCCGCGGACGGCGACGGCAGCGAAGACGGCGACGGCACGCCCGCCACAGCAGCATCGGCACCGGCCGAGCCGCGCTCCATCAAAGGCCCGACCCCCACGCCGGGCGACACGCCGCTGTCGCAGGTCGACGACAGGTACACGGCGAAGCCGCCGACCTGCAAGCGGGCCGCCGCGAAGGTCGACGCCCCCGACGGTTTCGCGGCCCCCTCCGGATACGGCCCCTACGAGGTGGACGAGGTCGGGACGCCCCACACCGAGACGATGTGCGTCTGGCGGAACCGCTCCGGCGACGAGATCAACCTGATGTGGCGCCTGTTCCGCACGGAGGGAGGCTCCCGGACCGGGGCCGAGGAGGCGAAGGAGTTCCTCGAAGGCTTCTACTGGCCCGACGACACCAGGCGGGACTTCGCCCTGCGGTTCGCGGAGGAGGGTTTGTGGAAGCAGCCGAGGAACTCCGGCCCCGGCTGCATCCTGCACGCCCGGGACGTCAACCTCGTGCTGTTCGTCAGCATCGAGGGCCCCGCGTATCCCCGCGGGCGGTGCGAGCCGGTCGTCCGGACGATCGCCGAGGGCGGCCTCGCCGCGACGGCGAGGGACCGGTGAGGCCGCTCGGCGCGGACGCGCCCCGCGGGATCGGCCCCTACCGGACGGTCGCGGAGCTCGGCCGGGGCGGCATGGGACGGGTGCTGCTCGCCACGTCGCCGGACGGGCGGCTCGTCGCGGTCAAGCAGGTGCACGCGCGGCTCGCCGCCGACGGCGGGTTCCGGGAGCGGTTCCGGCGGGAGGTGGCGGCCTCCCGGCGGGTGTCGGGGGCGTTCACGGCGGCCGTCGTCGACGCCGACACCGAGGCGCCCACGCCGTGGCTGGCGTCGGAATTCGTCCCGGGCCCGTCGCTGGGCGCCGCCGTGGCGGCCGCGGGGCCGCTGCCCGAGGAGCCGGTGCGGCGCCTGGCGGCGGGGCTGGCGACGGCGCTGGCGGAGGTCCATCGGGCGGGGCTGGTCCACCGGGACCTCAAGCCCGCGAACGTCCTGCTGGCCGGGGACGGCCCGCGCGTCATCGACTTCGGGATCGCGCGGGCCGCCGAGGGCGCCGACGGGACCGAGCTGACGCGCACGGGCCTGGTCGTCGGGTCTCCCCCGTTCATGTCGCCGGAGCAGGCGGACGGCCGCGAGGTGACCGCGGCCAGTGACGTGTTCTCGCTCGGGACGGTGCTGGTCGCGGCCCTGACGGGCGCGAGCCCGTTCGCGGGGACCGCGATCCCGCAGACCCTGTTCAACGTCGTGCACACCGAGCCCGACCTCGGCGCCGTCCCGCCGGGACTGCGTCCCGTGGTGGCGGCCTGCCTGGCCAAGGACCCGGGCGCCCGGCCGAGCCCGGGGCGGCTCCTGGAGCTCGTCGGCGAGGTCGCGCCGGCGTCGCGGCCGTGGCCGCCCGCCGTGCACGCGGTGGCCGCCGGGCAGCGGGCCGAGATCGACCGGCTGCTCGCGGACCTCGACCGCACGGTCGTCCAGGTGCCCGGCGCCGCGTTCCCCGGACGGCCCGGCGCGGCGGCCGCCGCGCCCGCGCAAGCGGAGCCTCTGCGGGACGAGCGCACCCGCGCGTGGCCCACGCTGATGGGTCTCACGCGGGCGTGGCCGACGCTCGTGGCGCGCTCGCCCGCGCGCCGCAGGCGCGTCCTGGCCGCCGCAGCGGCGGCGGCCGTCCTCGCGGCCGTGGCCATCGGCGGCGGGAGCTACGCGACGTGGCCCGAGGACGAGCCGAGCGGCACGGCGGGTTCGTCCGCCGGAGGACCGTCCGCCGGGGCGGCGGCGAACGGCGGGACGTCGGACCCCGGCGGGGCCGGCGGATCGTCCGGCGGGGGAGCGGCCGCCGGGCCCGCGACCGCGCGGACGCCCGGCGCGGCGGGCGCGTCCGGCGGCTACCTGGAGATGCCGGTCTGCTCGGAGGCCGCCCCCGAGCTGCCGCTGTCGTCGCGGAACCCGAAGCAGGACCAGTACACCGACCTCACCTACCAGGCGTGGACGAGTTGCGTCTGGGACTCCCCCTCCGCGTGGGTGCGCTGGGACCTGAAGCGCAGCGTCGACGGACGGGACGGGCCGGCCGACCAGAAGGCGCAGTTCGCCGAGCGCGCGGCCGACGGCGGGACGCCCGCGGACGGTCTCGGCTTCGGCGACTCGGCGTTCTGGAGCGCGCTCGAACCGGCCGACGGGTGGGTGTGCGCGCTGGTCGTCCTTAAGGACAACCTCGTCGTGGACGTGAGGCTCGGCGGGAACCAGGGTTGGTCCGAGTGCCGGGCGAAGGCCCCGGAGATCGCCAGGGCGGCCATCGCGGCGATGCCGTCGCGCTAGTCCCGCCCACCGGGCGGGCCGGCGAGATCCCCGCGCCGATCCATGGTCCGGGACGCCGGTACCGATCAGCGGTACCGCCGCGGCCCCCCAGAACCCCTCCTGCCTACGGTGAGTAGGCGTCGGCGCGCCGATCGGCGGCCGATGTGACCGAACGCGACGAGCGAGGGGGCGGGACGGCATGGGGAGCGGCGGTCTGGACGGGAAGGCGGCGATCGTCACCGGGGGCGCGTCGGGCATCGGGGAGGCGATCACCCGGCTGTTCGTCGAGCGCGGCGCCCGGGTCGTCGTCGTGGACCTGCGGCGGGACGCCGGGGAGGCGCTCGCCCGGGAGTTCGGCGGCGCGGTGGCGTTCCGCCACGGCGACGTGTCCGACCGGGCCGTCGCGGACGGGGCGGTGGCGACGGCCGTCGAGCGGTTCGGCGGGCTCGACACGCTGATCAACAACGCGAGCGTGTCGCGGCAGCGTCCGTTCGTGGAGCAGACGGACGACGACTGGCGGCTCGCGATGGACAGCGGCCTCGGGGCGACGCGGAACTTCATGCTGGCGGCGTTCGAGGAGCTGAAGAAGGCCGATGGCGCGTCGGTGGTGAACTTCGGGTCCGGTGCCGGGCTGGACGGGCAGCGGAACCAGGCGTCCTACGCGGCCGCGAAGGAGGCGATCCGGGGCCTCAGCAGGGTCGTGGCGAACGAGTGGGCGGTGCACGGCATCCGCGTCAACGTCGTCTGCCCGATGGCGAAGACCGCCGGTGTCGCGCAGTGGGCGGAGGTGCATCCCCGGCAGTACGCGGAGTCGGCCGCGAAGGTGCCGCTGGGCCGGTTCGGCGACCCGCTCCGGGACGTCGCGCCCGTCGTCGCGTTCCTCGCCGGGGACGACGCCCGGTACATGACCGGCCAGACGGTCATGGCCGACGGCGGGGCGATCAAACTGCGCTGACGCAAAATACTCACGGGGTCGCTGACCTGCGATGTAATTGGTTTACACGCGAGGTGAAAACGGTGACTCGGGTAGTTGCGTTTCCTTCTGCGACCGCGTCGGACGCCGTAGACTCGTGGGGTGATCTTTAAGGCGGTGGGTGTGGGAAGGCCCTATCCGGACCACGGGCTCTCGTCCCGGGACTGGGCCAAGATCCCGCCTCGCCAGGTCCGCCTCGACCAGCTCGTCAGCACCAAGCGGGAGCTCGACCTGCAGTCGCTCCTCGCGAAGGACTCGACCTTCTACGGCGACCTGTTCCCCCATGTCGTCCAGTGGCGCGGCGAGCTGTACCTGGAGGACGGCCTGCACCGCGCCCTGCGCGCCGCCCTGCAGCAGCGGACCGTCCTGCACGCCCGCGTCCTCGACCTGGACGCCGTGGACGTCCGCGGCTGACGGCGCCCGCGGCCCCGGGGGCCTCGGGGGCCTCGGCTCAGCGGGTGCGGGCGGCGGCGGCGGGGACGGCGATCTCCTTCGCCTCGACGAGCGGACCGGCGCCGCCGAGGCGGATGAAGCCCGGGCGGGCGGCGAGGAGCCCGAAGGCGATCTCCGGCACGAGCAGCGCGAGCAGCAGGACGAGCGAGACGTCCCAGCCGCCGGTGGCGCTGTGCAGGACGCCCGCGGCGAGCGGGCCGAACCCGGCGAGCAGGTACCCGGCGGTCTGCGCCATCCCGGACAGCCGCGCGGCGACCGACGGGCTCGGCGAGCGCAGGCTCAGCAGCGTGTAGGCGAGCGGGAAGGCGCTGCCGACGCCGATGCCGAGCGTGACCGTCCACACCCAGCCGGCGGACGGCGCGAGGAGCATGCCGCCGAGGCCGACGACCATCACGGCGCCGATCGCGGCGACGACGACGCGCTGGTCGCGGAGCCGGGCGGCGAACACGGGGACGAAGAAGCCCAGCGGGATGCCGACGATCATCATGACGGAGACCATCATCCCGGCGGTGGCGGGGGCGTATCCGGCGTCCCGCATGATCTCCGGCAGCCAGGACATCAGCACGTAGAACATCAGCGAGGCCAGGCCCATGAACGCCGCGACGCACCAGGCGAGCGGCGAGCGCAGCAGGGAGCCGTCCGCCGGGCGGGCGGCGGTGCCGGGGACGTCCGCCGCGTCGGCGGCGCGCCGCCCGCGGAGCGCGAGCGGGCCCCACACCAGCGCGGCGACCAGGGACGGGACGGCCCAGACGGCGAGCGCGAGGCGCCAGCCGCCCGCGTGGTCGAGCGGCACCGCGAGCCCGGCGGCGATGGCGCCGCTCGCGGCCATCAGCATCATCGCGACGCCGGTCAGGGAGCCGACGCGGCGCGGGAACGCCCGCTTGATGACCGCGGGCATGAGGACGTTGCCCATCGCGATGCCGGCGCCCGCGAGGACCGTTCCAAGATAGAGCGCGGGCGCGTACGCGACGACGCGCAGCAGGATCCCCGCGGTGATCATGACGAGGGAGCCGGCGATGGCGACCTCGGTGCCGAGCCGGCGGGCCAGCACCGGCGCGAGGGACGCGAAGACGCCGAGGCACAGGACCGGGAGCGTGGTGAGGACGCTCACCCCGACGCCGGACAGCCCGAAGGCGTCCCGCAGCTCGCCGAGCACCGGGGAGATCCCGGTGATCGCGGCGCGCAGGTTGACGGTGAGCAGCACCAGCCCGGCCAGGGCCCACGCGGCTGTTGCGCGGGACGTCGCCGGGGCGGGGGCCGCCGTCGTGGCGGAGGGGTTCGTGGACGCGTTCATTTCACCTTCGTCGTGCGCTCGCGGCGCGGCTCTACGGAACGGGAATCGGTGGGAGGAATCGGGCGCGCCAGAGCGACGGCCCGCGATGGGGAGGGAGAAGGGGGCTCGCTGCGCGGCGTCTCGCTACGTGGCGGCCCCGGCCCCGCCGGGCGTCCCGACGGGGGGCGGCGGCTCCGGCGCGCCCGGCACGGCCGTGCCCGCGGGCTCCCCGCCGACCGCGCCCGTGTCGGAGGCGTCCGTGTCGGAGGCGTCCGCGTCGGAGGCATCGGGGGCGGCGGAGGCGAGGATCCGGTCGAGGCAGGCGTGGGTGGCGCGGGTGGCGGCCTCGGCGTCGCCGGCCTCGATGGCGCGGGCGATGGGCCCGTGCGGGACGTCCGCGTGCCGCAGCAGGGCGCCCGCGGCGCCGATGCTCGCGCGCAGCGCGGTGCTGAAGTCGCGGTAGAGGTCGGTGAGGACCCGGTTGTGGGTGGCCTCGACGACGGCGGTGTGGAAGGCGAGGTCGGCCTCGACGAACGCGGCGCGGTCGCCGGCGGCCCAGGCGGCGTCGCGGCGGGCGAGGGCGGCGGCGATCGCGGCGGTGTCGGCCTCGGTGCGGCGGGCGGCGGCGAGCCGGGCGGCCTCCACCTCCAGCCCGCGCCGGACCTCGAGGATCTCGATGAGCTCGGCCTTCTCCAGGCGCCGCCGGACGGCGCCGGACAGTTCGCTGGTGGCGCGCACATAGGTGCCGTCGCCCTGCCGGCTGTCGAGCAGGCCCGCGTGGGTGAGGGCGCGGACGGCCTCGCGGACGGTGTTGCGGCCGACGCCGAGGGTCTCCGACAGGACCGGCTCCGGCGGGATCTTCCCGCCGACCGGCCAGACGCCGTTCGCGATCTCGTCCCTCAGCTGGTCGATCACCTGGTCGACGAGCGAGGAGCGGCGCGTGGTGCGCAGCGTCATCGGCGGTCCCCTCACCTCACCCGGCCCTGCAGTCAGCCGGTCATCCCATGTCTCCATGTTAGGACCACCGAGGCCGAGCATTTATTCCGCGCGGCGACGGACCGCGACGAGCACGGATGCCGGGACGGGCTCCGGACGGGCGTCAGACGCGGCCGAGGTCGCAGTTCGCCTCGTGCGGGCGGCCCGCGCGCAGGCCGGTGGCCTCGAGCGCCTGCCGGTACGCGGCGGCCGCGCTCTCGCCGTCCTTGACCAGTTCGAACAGCTCGCCCATGTCGCGCAGCAGGTGCGCCGTCGTCCGTCCCGCCGGGAGCGTCTCCAGTTGCCCGGACGCGGCCCGGAGCACGACCTGCGCGGCCTGCGGGTCCCCCTGGGCGACGCGTGCGCGCGCGAGGACGAGACGTGCACGGACGGCCGTCCGAGTGCGCGCCACGAGATCCTGGCCGGGCTGCGTGGCCAGCGGACGGGACGAGATCGTGGTGTTCGGCGCCTGCAGGGCGAACCCCGTGTCCAGGAACCGTTCGAGCACCGCGATGGCCTCGTCGAGGCGCCCCACGAGGACGAGCGCGCGCGCACGGGCGATCGCGGACTCGGTGGCCTCGGCTCCGGTGAGCGCGGACGTCCGGTCCAGGAGTCCGAGCGCCTCGCGCGCGGCGTCGGCGGACCCCTCGGCGCGGGGCCGCCCGAAGGCGTCGGGGACGATCGAGGGGTCCTTCTCCGAGAACGGCGCGACGCCGCGGAGCAGCGCCTTCGCGGCGGCGAGGTGCAGGCGGGCGTCGGCGCGCGGCGGGGCGCCCTCGGTGCGGGCCGCGAGGGCCTGGTCGGCGAAGTACAGCGAGTCGCCGATCGCGCCCTCCTCCAGCGCGCGCAGGCTCGCACGCTGGTAGTGGACGCTCGTGGGTTCGTCCGCGCCCTCCGGGTACAGGAGCCGGCGGCCGATCTCGTGCGCGCGCGCCGGGTCGGACCGGTCCACGTACGCGAGGAGGAGGACGCGTCCCGCCTCGGTGTGCTCGCGTCCCACGCCCAGCCCGAGGACGCGGAGGCGTTCCATGGCGCGCTCGCCGAGCGCGATGGCCTGCCCGAGGTCGCCGACGGTGTGGTAGCAGCGGGCGAGCGCGATGACGGCGGGCAGCGTGCTGGCCCGGCCGGGGTCGCGTTCGGCCTGCTCGCGCAGCTCCTCGAACAGCCCGATGGCGAGGTCGGTGCGGCCGAGTTCCTCGAGGGCGCGGGCGCGGCCCCAGCGGGCGCGGGAGGTGAGGTCGGGGTCGTCGCTGCGCGCGATGACGTCGTCGAAGCCCTCCTCGGCGGCCGCCGGGTCGCCGCCCAGCAGGGCGAGGTGCGCGTGGCGCTCCCGGACCTCGAGGTGGGTGCGCTGCTCCGGCTCGACGCCCTCGGCGAGGTACTCGGGCGTGCAGCCGAGGCGCTCGGCCAGCATGCGCAGCACGGTCGGGGTCGGTGTGCGCTTGCCCGACTCGATCAAGGAGATGTAGCTGTCGGAAAGGTCGTGACCGGCGAGCTGTGCCTGCGACAAGCGTCTGGTCAGCCGCAGGTTGCGGACACGTTCGCCGACATTGCCTGGACCCGGCATGTGGACTCACTTAGCGGAAGTAATCAGGCGGCTGGGGTGCCGACATGATTGCACATTGCGGGTTAACGCACATCGAGAGTAACGAAGCGGGCCGCGGTCGGGCGGGGGTTCCGCTAGTCGTCCGGGTTCTTGTTGGGGAAGATCATCTCGCAGACCTCGAGATACAGCTGCTCGGGGTAGGGGAGGTAGTCGACGTTCGTGAGGGCCTGGTCCTGGCCGGCGGATTCCAGGACGAACTCGCCGTAGCCGAGCATCCGGCCGGTGATGGACCGTTTGAAGCTCATGTCGGTGACCTTGGCGAGCGGCATCATCGCGACCTTGCGGGTGAGAATGCCCGTGGTGAGCAGCATGCGCTGGTTCGTGATGACGAAGTAGTCGACCGACCATTCCGCGACGCGCCACACGAACCAGGCGAGCAGCGCGAGCCAGCCCCACCAGATCCACATGATGACGGCGCCGACGGTGTTGACCAGGACGCCCGCGATGATCAGGCCGCCGAGGACGAGCCCGACCGGGACCATCAGGACCGCGGGGTGGCGGCGGACCGTGATGACCTGGTTCTCGTGCGGCAGCAGGTACTTGTTGACGGACGCGGGGGCGGAGTCGCCGGGGGTGACCAGTCTCATCGCGGCTCAGCCGACCGCGTTGATGAAGGTGATCACGGAACCGGCGGCGTCGGCGAGGCCCCCGGCCACGGTCTCGACCGACCGCGTGGCGCCGTCCGGCTGCGTGACGACGTAGAACGCCACGAAGGCCGCCGCGGCCAACGTCAGGTACTTCTTGGCGGGCACGGCTGCCTCCCGGAGCACTTGACTCGAGACCCCGGATCAGTTTCGCACAGCCGCAACCCCCGGCAAAGGAAGGTCTATGGCGCGTTGTCGAGAGATGACCGGCTCGCCTTGCGGCGTTTCTCGGCCGCGACGGTCGCCAGCACCTCCAGATGCCGGCGCGCGATCCGCTCGACGAGGTCGGCGGGCGCCGACCCGACGACCTCCTCGGCGCCGTACCGGGCCGCGGAAACGCAGCGGGACACCGTCTCGGCGGCGTGCACCCCCGCGAACTCCTCGGTCAGCCGCTCGCCGATCGCCGCGTAGCGCGGCAGGTCCCCATCCCCGTGGTGAGCCATTGCGACATCCTCGAGCTCGCTCACGCCGCCCGGTCCGTAACGGTCCCCTGTGCCGCGGCGGCGGAGGGGAACGCGCACTGGCGTTCCGTGGAGGCTCAATACCCTCTACCAGGGCCGACGAACATCCTCGCGCACCCTTTGCGACCGCGTGGTCATCCGGACGGGCGCCGCGGGGACGCCGCCGGGACGCGAGCGGGCCGCGGGGGCGGTCAGACGACGCCGTAGAGCCGGTCCCCCGCGTCGCCGAGGCCCGGGACGATGAAGCCGTTCTCGTCCAGGTGCGAGTCGATCGCGGCGGTCACGACGCGGATCGGCGCGGTGATGTCGGTGAAGGCCTGCTCCAGGTGCTTCAGGCCCTCGGGCGCCGCCAGCAGGCAGATCGCGGTGACGTCGGTGGCCCCCCGCTGGCACAGCAGCCGGATCGCGGCGGCGAGGGTCCCGCCGGTCGCGAGCATCGGGTCCAGGACATAGCACTGGCGGCCGGACAGGTCGTCGGGCAGCCGCGTCGCGTACGTCTGCGCCTGCAGGGACCCCTCGTCGCGGATCATGCCGAGGAAGCCGACCTCGGCGGTGGGCAGCAGCCGGGTCATCCCGTCCAGCATGCCGAGGCCCGCGCGCAGGATCGGGACGACGAGCGGCTTCGGGCTGGCGAGCTGGACGCCCTCGGCGTCCACCAGCGGGGTGGGCACCGTGACCTCGGCGACCCGGACGTCGCGGGTGGCCTCGTAGGCGAGCAGGGTGACCAGCTCGTCGGCCAGCCGGCGGAACGTGGGCGAGTCGGTGCGCGAGTCCCGCAGGGTGGTGAGCTTGTGCGCGACGAGCGGGTGGTCGACGGCGAGGGTCTGCATGCGCACACGGTAGCCGACATGTGGCGTTCGTCCGGTCCGGGACGAGGCAGGATAGGACGCGGATGAGCTGGGCACGAAAGCGGTATGAGCCGCGACAGCGATCAGCAGCCGACGCCGCCGGGGCCGGCCCGCGACCCCGCGCCGGACTCGACCGACCCCTCCGTGAGCGACGTCACAGCCGGCCGGCGCGCCCCGGACCGCCGCGCCGAGGCCGAGGCGCGCCCGGGGGACGAGGGGCGCGCCGCGTCCCGTCCGGGTCCGCAGGGGGACATCTCGCCCGAGGAGGTGCGGGAGCATCTGCGCCGCCGGGCCGTGTTCCTCCGCGAACTCGCCGAGGCCCGCGAGCTGCGGCGCCGCGTCACGCCGCACCGGTCGCGGCGCGCCCGCATCCACGCGGCGCTGCGCCGCCGCACGTTCCGCATCAACTGACGCGTCCGCCGCACGCGGTGCGGCCGTCCGGCCCCGGCACCGATCGAGTAGGTTCGTTGGGCCGGGTGCCCAGACGCGCCGGGCTTCCGCGCCGGCCCGCCCCGAATTCGGCGGTGGGACGTACGGGGGCGCGCCGCATCTGCGAACATGCCCTGGCAGGAACCGCGC
The DNA here is from genome assembly GCF_040679555.1 of Spirillospora sp. NPDC052242. Classification (NCBI taxonomy): domain Bacteria; kingdom Bacillati; phylum Actinomycetota; class Actinomycetes; order Streptosporangiales; family Thermomonosporaceae; genus Spirillospora; species Spirillospora sp. NPDC052242. The sequence goes on along the minus strand of NZ_JBFAUZ010000018.1, from coordinate 84,877 downwards.
CGGTGGGGTGGACATGACGGATGTGGACGCGACGGATTTCGCCGTCGTGGTGTACCGGGAGGACGAAGCCTGGGAGGCCGAGGTGCTCCCGGTGGCGCTGACCGAGGACCTCGCGGGGCTGATCCATGCCCTGCGGCAGCAGCCGAGCCTGGGCGGCACGATCGGGCTGGTGGCGGTCGGCGACGACTTCTTCGTGGCGATCCGCCTGCTCGGCGACGAGGTGATGGTGTTCCTGTCGGACGTCACGGCGTCCGTGGACTGGCCGCTCGCCACGCAGGTCCTGGAATACCTGGACATTCCCGTCCCGGAGGACGAGGAACTCGACCAGGTCCTCCCGGTCGGCGACATGTCGATCTTCGCCGATCTCGGGCTGGACGAGATGGAACTCGGCGCGATCTCCGGCGACCTCGAGCTGTACCCGGACGAGATGCTGCTCAGCATCGCGGGCCGCATCGGCTTCGCGGCCGCGTTCGAACGCGCCGCCGACACCGTCGCCTGATCCGCGCGGGCACGGGCGTGACCCGCGCAACCCGTTGGGTAACAATGGGCACGTGTCCTCTTTCGCCGCAGTCTTCGCGCGGACCCCGCAGGGCTGGGTCGGCACCGAGGCCGTCCTCGCGGAGGCCGCGGACGTCGACGACGTCGCCGACCTGATGCGGGAGGCGGCCGTCGAGTCGTACGGCGACCCCGTCGTGCTGCTGGTCGAGGAGAACGACGACTGGTTCGCGGTCGTCCGGCTGGACGGCCAGGAGGAACCCCGCGCGTACGTCTCGACCGTCCGCGAGGACGGCCTCGCCACCCTGTTCCACCAGCTCGTCGGGGAGGTCCCCGACGGCGACCCGGGCGGCGACCCGGCCCTGCTGGACGACCTCGGCATCGACGCCGACGGCCTCGCCGACCTCGGCGAGCGGGCCCTGCCGGGCGACGCGCTGCTGACCGTCGCCGAACGCGCCGGGTTCGGCGAGGAGTTCGACCGGCTCCGTGACTGACGACCCCACGCCCGCGCTCGTCCCGGCGATGCGGCGCGCGCTGGACGAGGCGCGGCGCGCGGCGGACGCCGGCGAGATCCCCGTCGGCGCCGTCGTCCTCGACCCGTCCGGGGAGATCATCGGCACCGGGCGCAACGACCGGGAGCACAGCGGCGACCCGACCGGCCACGCGGAGATCGTCGCGCTGCGGGCCGCCGCGTCCGTCCGCGGCGAGTGGCGGCTGCCGGGCTGCACCCTCGTCGTGACGCTCGAACCCTGCACGATGTGCGCGGGCGCGTCCGTCCAGGCCCGCGTCGCCCGCCTCGTCTACGGCGCGGCCGACGAGAAGGCCGGTGCCGTGGGCTCGCTGTGGGACGTCGTCCGCGACCGCCGGCTCAACCACCGGCCCGAGGTCATCGCGGGCCTTCTCGCCGACGAGTGCGCCGCCCCGCTAATCGAGTTCTTCGCACGGCGCCGCGTCCGGTAGGCTCTTCCGCGGTGGTGTCGCCTAGTGGACGAGGGCGCACGCCTCGAAAGCGTGTGAAGGGCAACCTTCCGTGGGTTCGAATCCCACCACCACCGCCGCCGCGAAGGGCCGCGACCGTCTCCGGTCGCGGCCCTTCGCGTTTCGGGCGTCCCGCGGGTCAGGCGGCGGTCTGCGCGGCGACCTTCTCGATGGCCTTCACCGCGACGTCCGGGGTGTCGGTGTAGATGTAGTGCCCGGCCTTGGCGGCGACGCTGACCTCGGCCTTGCTCGACAGGCCCGTCCACTTCTGCTGGCCCGCGGTCCAGGCGTCCTCCAGCGCCTGCCCGTACTGCGGGAGGGCCGCCAGGTACGGCTGCCCGTGCTTGATCACCTCGACCGGGACGTCCCCGGCGGACTCGACCGGCCCGTCCTTGATCACGAGCTGCTCGGGGTTCTGCCCCTGGAAGATCGCGATGTTCTGCGCCCGCAGCTGCGCCGCCGGGCCCTGCGCCGACGCGGGGATGATCGTCGAGATGTCGGCGACCATCGTCGACGGCGTGGCGTCCATCAGGACCAGGCCCTTGACCCGGTCCGTGTGGTCGGGGGCGTACCGGGCGGCGATCAGCCCGCCCAGCGAGTGCCCGGCCAGCACCACCGGACGGTCGCCCGCGACCCGGTCGAGCACCCCGGTCAGCACCTTCCCGGTGCTGTCGAAGCTCTGCGGCCCGTCCGGCTTGGCGCTCGCCCCCGCACCGAGCCGGTCGTACGAGCAGACCCGGTGCTTCGCGCCCACCGACTTCTGCAGGGCGGCCATCTTGTCCACCCCGTCGCCCGCGCCGTGCAGCAGCACCACGACCGGCTCGCCGTCCGCCAGCTCACCGGAGCACGACACGTTCACCGACTTGCCGTCCACATCGAGCTTCTTGGCGCCGGTGAACGACTCGACCTTCGGGCCGGAGGCGAACGGGTCCCAGTTCTCCATCTCCTCGCTGTCGCAGCCGACGAGCCCGGCACCGAGCACGGCGGCGGAGAGGGCGGTCAGGGCGGCGGTCTTGACGGTGCGGAACATCGTTTCCTCCAGAGCGGGAGCCGGGGCGCTTGTCTCTCGCCTCGGCGCGGTGTCCGTGGCGACGAGAAGAACGCTATGGAATCGGCACCCCACGAATCGTCACCGCTCAGCGGACATTCCCCGGTAGCTCGCACGGGGGACAAGCCCCCGCCGCGCCGTCGAACCAGACCGTCTGGACGCGCCCGTCGGCGCGTATCCGGAACCGCTCCTGCCCCGGGCTCCCGACCTCACGCCACACCCGGACGGCCGCCTCGACAGGGTGCCCGTGTTGGACCGCTTGTGCTTGGCGTCGACGAGCCCGCCGTCGGCCGCGACGCCCATCTGCGTCACGGGGTCGATGCGCGTGGCGACGTATCCGGCGCCGGTCGCGTCCTTGTAGGGCGCCATGCGGCGCAGGCCCCAGGGGCGCACGGCCACGAGGGCGGCGGCGATCGGCGCCCCGGCGGGCAGGCGGTCGGCATTTTCGAACATCCAGTCCTCTTCCCTGTCGTGCTCGCGGGTGTGATCAGGGACGACGCCCTCTCAGCGGACGACGTCCACACTGCCGAGATGCGCTCCGCACCTGCCGAGGAATCGCCGAATCCGGTTGGGCGGCGGAAAGAACGGCTCGGGCTCTCGACGCCGCACGGCCCGCCCCGGCGGGGCCTGCGCCCGGCCGACCCTCGCCGGGACGCGCCGTGGCGGCGCGACGGCCCTCCGGTTCGACGGCGCCGTCGACGCACCTGGCCGGACGTCCGTCCGTCGGGCCCTCGGCGCCTGCGGCGGCCACGGCACGGCGATCCCTCGAACACGAGCGAGCAGCGCGCGTCCGTCCGCGAACTCCTCCAGGCGGTCGTCGTGCAGGAGCCAGAACGAGCCGGTGTACTCGCCCGCCCACGCCACCACGCCCGGCAGCACACCCCGACCGCGCGGCGGTCTCTTCCTGCCAGGTCTCGCCTGCGACGCCGTCACACTCGGCGTCGTCATGACTACATAGTGTTCGTAATGATTACTGATCGCAAGGCATCAGCAGCGACACGTGTGACCCAATCCGGCCACGAAGAGTTGTTTGCCGATCACACGGAGCGATACTGGCGCTATGCCCCCTTCGTACATCCCCTCGGTCCGTGCGCGTCGACTTGCGCGCAGCCTCAGAGAGTTCCGGGAGCAGGCGGAGCTGGGCGTGACGGCGGCAGCCGCTCGCCTGGGGTGGAGCCAGGGCAAGGTCAGCCATATCGAGAGCGCCCGTAACAAGCCCAATGAACGCGACGTTCAGTTGATGCTCAACCTCTATGGAGTGGGCAGCCCCGATCGAGAAGCCATCTTGAGCCTCGCCCGCGAAGCTGAAGAACGCGGGTGGTGGACCGACTACATCGATGTGCTCAACGGGCCGTACGTCGCATTGGAGGACGCGGCCTCGGAGATCGGCAATTGGGATCCTCAGGTGATCCCCGGCCTTCTGCAGACGCCGGACTACGCGCGGGAGATCATCAAAGCGGGCGACCTCGGCAAGTCCGATGACATCGAGCGCCGAATCCGTGCTCGTATGGTGCGGCAGACGATCCTCACCCGGGAGATCGATCCCCCGAGGCTCTGCGTCGTCCTCGACGAAGCCGTACTCGGCCGTCCGATCGGCGGACCGACCGTGTGGCGCGACCAGCTCCGCCGGCTTCTCTCCGATGCGCAGCGGCCCAATGTCACCATTCAGTTCCTACCGCAGTCGATCGGGACTCACTGCGGTTTGGAAGGGTCGCTGATCGTCCTCGGGTTCGCCGAACCCGCGGACCCCGACGTGGCGTATGCGGAGGGCTTCTTCGGTGTTGTCTACATGGAGAGTCCGCAACAAGTCGAGCATTGTAGGCTGGCGTTCGAGAAGATCTGCGAAGCGGCACTCACCCCGGAAAGTTCTCTCGAACTGATCGAGGCGGCGGCGAAGAGACGAGGCTTCGACCATCCATGCTGACCCTGCTAGAAGGACCCGGCGTCCGGTGGCGTAAGAGCACACGCAGCAAGGACGCCAACACATGCGTCGAGGTCACGGGCAACGTTACGGCCGGGGTCGGTCTGCGTGACTCCACCGATCCGCACGGGCCGAAGTTGCTGCTCGACCGGGCGGCCTTCGGTGCGCTACTCGGCGCCATCCGGTCGGGAGACCACGACCTTTGAGCGGCGGGGCGTCACCCCGCGATGCGCTCAACCGGCGGTGAGCCGGTAGCGAGGGCGGCGTCCCTCGGGGGCCATCACCATTTCCGACGCCGCGAAGGGCACGTCCTCCGCAACCAATGTTCTCGCCCGGCTAGTTCTCTAGCGGTGGGAGAACTCGGCTCTGAACTTGCGTGACCAAATGAACGGCTGGGCGCCGAGCCAGAGCAGGCCCAGAAGGAGGAGCGTGGCGATGAGGGGGGAGTTCTGTTCCGGTTCCAGGTCCGGGCCCGCCCCATACGCCCCATAGACGGGGACGATCCAGAGGAGGGCGACCAGGCCCTCGACGAGCACGGCCACGGTGAGCAGGACGCGGCGGGTGAGCGGGTCCGCCACCCGTGCGGCGAGCGACGGGTTCACCGCAGCGAAGGCGATCATGAGCGCGAGGGTGCTCAGGACCCAGGAGACCTCGAACCCGACGTGGGGATCGATGGCGGGGATGCCGCCGGGCCGCCGGCGCCCGTAGACGATGAGGATCTCCAGGTGAAGGCCGCCGAGGATCGCGAACATGAGGGTGAGGACGAGCGCCGGCCTGTGCGCCAGGAACCACAGCCCGCACATGAGGACGACCGCCACGACCACGGGCAGCAGCAGGAAGATCGATTCGCGCCAGAACAGCTCGATGGGAAGCGTCCCGGCGTCCCCTCTCCACGGCCCGGCGAAGAAGGCCAGGACGGCGACCGCGGTGCACAGGAGGGCGGCTCTGACGGTGGCCATCCGGTGGCGCCGGAGCGGGACGTCGCCGGGCGTGTGGAGGAGCGCGGTGCGGGACGGCCGGTGAAGGGTGGGCGGCTCGGCATCGGCCGTGGTGTCGGCGGTGCGGCCCAGGGCGGCTTCGAGCAGGTCGCGGACCTGGGCGGGGGCGAGCCGTTCGGCCGGGTCCTTGCGCAGCAGGCCGTCCAGGACCTGCGCCAGCGGGCCGCCGCAGCGGGGCGGGGCCGGCCGGGCGGTGGCGATGGCGACGAAGACGGCCCCGTGGCCGGGGCCGTCGAACGGGCGGCGGCCCTCGACCGCCGTGTAGAGGGTGGCGGCCAGGGACCACAGGTCGGAGGCCGGGGTGACGGTGCCGCCCCGCACCTGTTCGGGCGACATGTAGGCGGGGGTGCCCAGTACCGTGCCCGAACGGGTGATGGTGACGTCGCCCTCCAGGGCGGCGATGCCGAAGTCGGTGAGGAGCACCCGGTCGTCTTCGAGGAGCACGTTGGCGGGCTTGACGTCGCGGTGGACGACGCCCTGCGCGTGGGCGGCCGAGAGGGCGTCCAGCATCGCGAGCCCGATCGCGGCGACCCGGTTCGGGGGGAGTGATCCCTGCCCGGCCAGCAGGTCTTCGAGTGAGCGGCCGCGGACCAGCTCCATGACGATCCAGGGGCGGCCGTCGTCGCCCGTCACCCGGTCATGGACGGTCACGATGCCGGGGTGACGCAGGCGTGCGGCGGCGCGGGCCTCGCGGTCCATCCGGGCGTACCAGGCGCTCCGCTCCTGGTCGGTGACCTGGTCGGGCACCCGGAGCTCCTTGACGGCCACCTCGCGGTCGAGCTCGATGTCGTGGGCGTGCCACACCGAACCCATGCCGCCCTGGCCGATCCGGCCGAGTCTCCGGTACCGGCCCGCCAGTACCCCGTCGCCGTCCCAGCCCATGATCGGAATCTATCGGTGCGGAACGGTCACGAGAAGCGGCTGACAGACATCGGTGTCTGTCAGCCGGCGGTCACCAGGACGACGCCGGTGGCGGCGACGGCGAGGCCGACGCGCTGGACGGCGCGGAGGCGCTCGCTGTAGGCGATGCGGGCGAGGAGCACCGTGATCGCCGGGTAGAGGGACGTCAGGACGGCGGCGAGGCTGAGCAGGCCGTGCTGCGTGGCGACGACGAACAGGACGTTCGCGCCCGCGTCGAGGGTGCCGGAGAGCAGCGCGAGGGCGATCAGGGCGCGGCCGGACACCCGGGGGCCGAGGTTCCCGCCGCGGAGGCGGAGGGTGACGGCGACGGCGACCAGGACGACGGCGAGGTTGCCGACGCGTGAGCCGACGATCGGCCAGAGGCCGCCGTTCTCCCCGGCCGCGCCGAGGATGGTGAAGAAGACGCCGAAGCAGATGCCGGAGACGGCCGCCATGAGGGGGCCCGAGTCGGTGAGGCTCCGCTTCGCGGGCGCCTCGTCCTCCTTGTCCTCTTCCATGCTGACCATGCCGATGGCGAGGAGGCACAGCAGGACGCCCGCGATCACGATGGTCCCGAGCCGTTCGCCGCGCAGGACGCCGACGGCGACGGGGAGGACGGCGGCGGCGAGGGCCGAGACGGGGGCGACGACGCTCATCGGACCGCGGGCGAGCGCGCCGTAGAAGGTGATGAGGCCGGTGCCGCCGGCGATGCCCGCGCCGAATCCCCAGGCGAGGGACGTCGCCGTGGGGGCGCCGCCGTCGATGAGGGCCGCGGTGAGGACGACGACGAAGCCGACGGGGACGCACCACAGGAGCGCCTGGAGGGCGGTGGCGCGGCGGGACACGGCGCCGCCGAGGAAGTCGGCGACGCCGTAGGCGAGGGCGGCGCCGAGGGCGAGGATCGTCACCATGCGAGCAGCCGGGTGGCGATCCGGACGTCCGGGGAGATCTCGCGGAGCCGGGCGGTGAGGTCGTCGGCGGCGGCGTGGAGGCGGTCGAGGGGGTACGGCTCGAGGCGTTCCAGGAGGAACAGGGCGTTCTTGGTGTCCTCGGTGAGGCGGGTGCGGACGCACTGCCGCCAGTTCCAGCGGCGGCACGTGACGCCCTCGTCGTCGCGCCAGACGACCTCGCCCGGCTCGGGGTGCTCGACGGCCGGTTCGCCGGACGCGACGACGTCGAAGGGTTCGTCGCCGGTGGCGCGGACGAGGCGGGCGGGGCCGCGGTAGGCGTCGAGGTCCTCGCCGCCGATCGGCAGCGCGTGCTCGACGCTGATCGCGTTGTAGGCGTCCACGACCCGGTTGATGGACGGGACGGCGCGGCGCATGAGGGCGTCGACGGACGGGCGTGTGCGCTTCGGCTTCGCGCCGAACGCCCGGTACGCTTCCCGCCACGCCTCGACGTGCGGGTTCGCGGGGTCGGCGTGTTCCGCGGCGCGTTCGAGCCAGCCGGTCGAGGTGGCGTCGCCCGGCCCGTTCGCCAGCCCTTCCGCGGTCATGGCGAGGACGGCGAAGTCGGGCCGCAGTTCGCGTACGGCCTCGTCCACGGTGATCCGCTCCAGCATTTCCCTCTCCCGGTCATTTTGATGAACTCGACGGTCATTGTATCGACCGGCTCGGGCGGTGGCATCCTGGTAACCGCGTTGAGGAGGATGCGTGGGCGAACAGGGCGCGATCGGTGAGGCCGTGGCGCGGACGGTCCGGGCGCTGCGGGCCGGGCACGGCTGGAGCCTGGACGAGCTGGCCGGCCGGGCGGGCGTCAGCAAGGGCGTGCTCGTCGGGCTGGAGCAGGGGCGCGGCAACCCGAACCTCGGCACCCTCATCCGGATCTCGGACGCGCTCGGCGTCCCGCTGACCCGGCTGGTGCAGGTCGAGGAGGAGCCGCCGGTGCGGATGTTCCCGCCGGAGCGGCACGTGGTGCTGTGGGAGGGCGAGCACGGGGGCCGGGGCACGCTCCTGGCGGGCAGCGACCCGCGGCCGTCGCTGGAGCTGTGGCGCTGGGAGCTGCGGCCGGGCGAGACGCGCGACAGCGACCCGCACGTGCCCGGCACCAAGGAGATCGTCTACGTGGAGGACGGCGTCCTGACGCTGGGCGTGGACGGGCGCACCGACCTCGTCGAGGCGGGCGCGGCCGCCGTGTTCGTCGGCGACCGGCCGCACTCGTACGCGAACGCGGGCGACCGGGACGTCCGGTTCGTCCTGGCGGTGCTGGACCTCTAGGTCAGGAGGTGAGCCGGACCGGCATCGCGAGGTAGCGGAAGCCGGTGTCGTGGTCGGCGGAGTCCTCCTCGTCGGGGATCCCGGTGATCAGCGCGGCCTTCGTCGGGCCCGCGCACTCGACGCGCGTCCACTCGGTGCGGATGCCGGCGAGCGCGTCCAGGAGGTACTGGGGGCTGAACGCGATGTCGATCTCGTCGCCGTCGAGTTCGGCGCCGAGGGCCTCGTTGGCGCGGGCCGAGTCGCCCGCGGCGGCGCGGATCCGCACCTCGCCGGGCGTGAACGCCAGCCGGACGGGCGTGCCCCGGTCGGTGACGAGCGCCGCCCGCTTGATCGCCTCGACGAACGGGGCGGTGCGGACGCGCGCGGTCGACGTCCACTCGCCGGTGAGGCGGGCCCGGTAGTTGATGTACTGGTCGTCGAGGAGGCGGCTGGTCATCGTGCGGCCGGATCCGGAGATGCCGATGAGGGCCTCACCGGAGCCGCCGAGGTCGATCGTGACCTCGGCGCCCTGCCGGATGGCCTTCGCGGTGTCGGCGAGGGTGCGGGCCGGGACGACGACGCCCGCGGTGAAGCCGGGGTCGGCGGGCGACCAGGTCAGCTCGCGGGCGGCGATGCGGTACCGGTCGGTGCAGGCGAGCCACATGGTGTCGCCCTCGATGTCGATGCGGGCGCCGGTCAGCATCGGCAGCGTATCGTCGCGGCCCGCGGCCACGACGACCTGCGCGACGGCCTCCGCGAACAGATCGCCCGGGATCGTGCCCGCGCGGGCGGGCGGCTCGGGGAGGGTCGGGTAGTCCTCGACGGGCATCGTGAGCAGGCCGAACTCGGCGGGCCCGCACCGGACGACGACCTCGGAGCCCTTCGTGAAGATCTCCACGGGCTGGGCGGGGAGGCTCTTCACGATGTCGGACAGCAGCCGGCCCGGGACGAGGACCCGGCCGGGCTCGGCGATCTCCGCGTCGATCCGGGCGCGGGCCGACACCTCGTAGTCGAATCCCGCGAGGGCGAGTTCGCCGTCGCCGGCCTCGATCAGCATCCCCGCGAGGACCGGCACGGCCGGACGGGACGGCAGCGTCCGCGCGGCCCACGCGACCACCTCGGCGAGCGTCTGCCGGTCGACTCGGAACTCCATCTGACCTGCCCTTTCGCGATACCGCACGGACCGGGGACCGGCCCGTGCCCGCACGCTATCCGAGGGGGCCGACAGAACCGTCCGGTCTCAGAAGAGCGCGGGTTCGGCGCCGTGCCGCACCCCGCGTTCGAAGTCCAGCAGGTACCGCTTGCGCTCGATGCCCCCGCCGTACCCGGTGAGGTCGCCGTTGGAACCGACGACCCGGTGGCAGGGGACGATCACGCTGATCGGGTTCTTGCCGTTGGCGAGGCCGACGGCGCGGGACGCGGTCGGGCTGCCGATCTCCTGCGCCAGCTCGCCGTAGGTGACGGTCTCCCCGTAGGGGATGTGCTGGAGCGCCGCCCAGACGCGCTGCTGGAACGGGGTGCCGTTCATGGCGATCGGCACGTCGAACTCGGTGAGGTCCCCGGCGAAGTAGGCGTCGAGCTGTTCCGCGACTTGCGCGAACGGCTTTTCGCCTGGGTCGTCCGTGGGGAATCCGAACGTTTCCTGGGCGGGGCGGTGCCGCTGGTCCTGCATGTAGAGGCCGGACAGGGCGCCGTCGGTGACCACCACCGTGAGCGGCCCCACTTTGCTTTCCAGGACGGTGTGCGTTGTCCGCATGTCAGCTCCTTTAGGAGGCGGGCAGGTAGTTGATGGCGTGGTCGCCGGTCGCCCACAGGTACTGGACGGCGTAGGCGCGCCACGGTCGCCACGCTTCGGCATGGCGGGTGAGGGCGGCCGGGGTGTGCGGGAGGCCGAGCGTGCGGGCCGCCCCGCGCACACCGAGGTCGCCGGGGATGAACGCGTCGGGGTCGCCCAGCGCGCGCATGGCGATGGTCTCGATCGTCCACGGTCCGAAACCGGGGAGTGTCGCCAAGCGCGCGCGGGCCGATTCCCAGTCGCTCCCGACGCTGAGGTCGATGTCGTCCTGCGCGAGGGCGTCCACGAGGGCCGCCAGGGTGACGCGGCGGGACCGGGGGAACGCGAGGGTCTCCGGGTCGAGGTCCGCGAGCGCCTCGGGCGTCGGGAACAGGTGCGTCAGTCCGCCCGCGTCGCCGAGCGGGTCGTCGATCGGCTCGCCGTGCGCGACGACGAGCCGCGCCGCGTGCGTCCGGGCCGCCGCGACCGACACCTGCTGCCCGAGGACGGCCCGCACGGCGAACTCGGGGCCGTCCGCGGCGCGCGGCACCCGCCGCCCCGGCGCCTTGCGGACGAGCGGCGCGAGGACCGGGTCGGCGCGGAGTTGGTCGTCGACGGCGACCGGGTCGGCGTCGAGGTCGAGCAGCCACCGGCACCGGCTGATCGCGATGGTGAGGTCGCGCAGGTCGGTGAGCGCGAGCGTGCAGGCGACGTACTCGGGGTGCGGGCGCAGGGACGCGACGCCGTGCCCGTGCGGCAGCCGGAGCGCCCGGCGGAACGCGCCGTCCCGCCACTCCTCGACCCCGGGCACCGCCGTCGCCGCCAGGTGCCCGAACAGGTTGTCGGGGCACAGCGGCGCCCGGAACGGCAGCCGGAACGACAGGGTGCCGGACCCGGCCGGCGGGTGCCCCTTCGCGACCCGGGCGCGCAACTCGGTGGGCGTGAGGGCGAACACCTCCCGGACGGTGTCGTTGAACGCCCGGATGCTCGCGAACCCGGCGGCGAACGCGACGTCGCCCATCGGCAGCGGCGTCGTCTCGATCAGCAGCCGCGCGGTCTGGGCGCGCTGCGCGCGCGCCAGCGCGAGGGGTCCGGCGCCGAGTTCGGCGTTGAGCTGCCGTTCGATCTGGCGCGTGCTGTATCCGAGTCTCCGCGCGAGGCCGGGGACGCCCTCGCGGTCGACCGCGCCGTCCGCGATGAGCCGCATGGCGCGGGCGACGACGTCCGCGCGGTGGTTCCATTCGGGCGAGCCGGGGCTGGCATCGGGGCGGCACCGCTTGCACGCCCGGAACCCGGCCTGCTGCGCCGCCGCCGCGCTCGGGTAGAACCGCATGTTCTCCGCCTTCGGCGGCACGGCCGGGCAGCTCGGCCGGCAGTAGATCCCCGTCGTCACCACCCCGGTGAAGAACCACCCGTCGAACCGGGCGTCCTTCGACCGGACGGCGCGCACGCACCTCTCCACGTCCTCGTGCATGCTCCCCAGCATCCTCGACGGCCACGGGCGTCCACTAGCGGAAAACCGACATCAGCGTTGCGACTCGACTAAACAGTTGTTTAGTATCCTAAACATGCGTTCAGTCGACGACGACCGCACCGCCCGCGCCGCCATCCGCGACGAGGCCCTGCGCCTGTTCGCCCTCGACGGCCCCGACCGGGTCACCGTCCGCCGGATCGGGGAGGCCGCGGGCGTCTCCGCCGCCCTGGTCGTCCACCACTTCGGGTCGAAGGAGGCGCTCCGCGAGACCGTCGACCGGCACGTGGTGGGCCTGCTGGAGGGGATCTTCGACGAGCTCGCCGCCAACCCGGATCCGGCGGACGACGGCCGCGCGTCGCTCGCCGACGCGCTGCTGCGCCGGCTGCCGCCCGACTCCCCCGTGCCCGCCTACCTCGCGCGGCTGCTGCCCGGCGACGACCCGGCCGGCGCGCGCCTGTTCCGCCGCCTGTTCGAGGCGGCCCGGCGGCACGCCCCGACCCCCGAACGCGCCGCGTTCCTGCTGGTCAACGACCTCGCGGTGCTCCTGCTGCGGCACCGCATCGCGGACGTCCTCGGCACCGACCCGCTGTCCCGCGAGGGCCTCGCCCGCTGGACCGCCGAGGCCGCGACCGGCTACGAGAAGGGCCGCACGTGAAACCGAGCTGGTTCTTCGGCGTCGACCCGACCCGCGGCGAGCGCGCCCTCGCGCACCTCGCGGGCGCCTTCGGCGTCGCCGCGTCCCTCGGGCTCGGCCTCGACGCGGGCTGGTCGTGGTGGCGGCTCGCCGTCGTCGCGGTGATCGCGTACGACCTCGCGGGCGGCGTCGTCGCCAACGGCCTCGACTCCGCGAAGCGCTTCTACCACGGGCCCCTGCCGCTTCCGCCCACCCGCGTGAACCGGTTCCTGCACGACGAGATCGGCTTCGCCGCCGCCCACGTGCAGCCGATCGCCGTCGGGCTCCTCTTCGGCGCCGCGTGGTGGTGGGGGCCGCTCTGGTACGCGTGGGCCCTCGCCGGGGTCGTCCTCGTCGCCCGCGCGCCCCGCCGCCTCGCCCGTCCGGTCGCGCTGCTGGCCGTCCTCACCGGGGCGATGCTCGCCCCCGCGATCCCCGCCCCCGACGGGCTCGCGTGGCTCCCGGTCGTCCTGCTGCTCAAGCTCGTCGTCGCCCACGCCGTCCCCGAACGTCCCCACGCCCCCGGACGGCCCCAAGCCGTCGGATGACGGTGGCACACTCCGGCGCATGGATCACGACCTCGAAGCCGTCATCGGCGACCCGGAGGCGGTCGAGCGGCACGCGCGCGCCAACATCGAGGCGCTGCGCGGCGAACTCGAAGCCGGACTCCGCTCCGAACTCGCGCACCTCGGCTGGGACGGGAAGGTCCTGGTCGAAGACGACCCCCACCTCTACCTGGCCGGACCCGGGCAGCTCCCCTTCCTGCTCTCCACCTCCACGGAACCGCCCGGCGCCACGTACGGGTGGGAGAAGAAGTCCGTCCTGATGCCGGGCGTGCCGCCGGACGTGGTGCGGGCGGCGGCCGACGGCGACCGCTGGGCCCCCCGCGCCGACGGGACGCGCCTCTCCTGGGACGAGCTGCTGAGGTGGCTCACCGAAGACGCCGTCAGATGGGAGATGTACCTGGTCAACATCCTCGCCTTCCTCGACGACGTGGCCGCGCGGGGCGGGCCCCGCGTCGAGGGCCGCGAACTGTCCGTGGACGTCGACTCGGCGGGCGGCGACGACGTCGAGCCATACTGGGTGCCCGTCGGCGGCGAGCGGCTCACCGTCTTCATGCACGGCGACGTCCTCGGCCGCGACTCCACCCAGCCCGTGGGCCTGGACGACGAGGACTACTTCTCCTGGAACGAGGCCGTCGACGCGTTCGTCCGGCTGGCCGCCGAAGTCGCCGCCTGACGGGCGCCCGTCAGGGGCGCCGGGCGGCGCCGTCCGCCGTGAGGTAGTCGCTGATGGACGCGAGCCAGCGGGTGTACGCCCAGCTCGCGAACCGGTCGGGGAGGAGGCGGGTGAGGGGCGCCGGGTGGGCGTCGGTGGCCTCGGTCGCGGCCAGCCGAGCGATCCGGGACGCCTTGCGGGACCGCCCGCGCTCGTAGCGGCGCAGCGCGGCGGGCACGTCCGCCGGCTCCCCCTCCGCGAGGACCCGGGCCAGCGCCCACGCGTCCTCCAGGGCCTGGTTGGCGCCCTGCGCCTGGGTGGGCGGCATGGTGTGCGCCGCGTCCCCGACCAGCGTGCAGCGCCCCGCGCCCCAGACGTCCGGGACGCGGTGCCGGTGGTGCGGGAAGAACTCGACCTCCGCGTCGCCGACCGACGCCAGCACCTCCGGCACGGGCGCCGCCCAGTGCCCGAACCTGGCGCGCAGGTCGTCCAGGACGGACGGCGGCTCGGGCTCCCCCGGCCTCCAGCGGCGGTCGAACCACCACTGGAGCAGGTCCTCGCCCGCCGGCATCAGCCCGCACACGCCCTCCGCGCCGTTGATCAGCAGGCCGGTGCGCCCCGCCACCACGTCGATCGGCACGCGGCTCAGGCCCTGCCAGGTGGCCCAGCCGCTCGGCTCCGCCGGGTCGCGGCCCCACAGCGTCCGCCGCACGATCGAGCGGTGCCCGTCCGCGCCCACCAGCACGTCGCCGGTCGCCGTGCCGCCGTCGGCGAACTCGGCGCGGACGCCGTCCGCGTCGTGCGCGATGCCCGTGCAGGTGCGGCCGAACGCGACCGTCCCGTCCGGCAGGCCGGCCGCGAGACGTTCGACGAGGCGGCGGCGGGGGAGGGAGATGTTCGGGTACCCGTAGCGGCGGGCGGCGTGCGCGGTGCGCACGCTGATCAGCGTGCGGCCGGACGCGTCGCGCTGCTCGAGGACGTCGATGAGCGCGCCCACGCCGTCCAGTGAGGCGCCGAGCGCGGTGAGGGCGCCGGTGCCGTTGGCCCACAGCGTCAGCGCCGCGCCGGACGTGCGCAGCGCCGGCCCGCGCTCGTGGACCTCGACGTCGTGCCCGGCCGCGAGCAGGCCGCGCGCCGCCGCCAGGCCGCCGACGCCCGCGCCGATGACCAGCACCTTCATCCCGAGCCCCCCATCGCCAGGATCGCGCGGGCGGCTACGCGGCCGGTCCGGGCGCGCCCGTGCCCTCGGACGGGGCCGGGGGCGGGCCCGCGAGGCCGTGCAGGAGCAGGTCGGTGAGGGTGTCGACGACCTCGTCGTCGGAGCGCCCGGACTCCTCGGCGCCGCCCATGACGGCGTAGGCGAGCATCGACAGCAGCCCGCCGATCGCGGCGGCGACCAGCTCGGGGTCGCCCGGCAGCCGGTGCCCGCGTTCCCGCAGGTGGTCGAGGTGGTCGCGGAGGACGCGGGTGTCCTCGGTCAGGCGGCGCCACGCCTCGCCGGTGTTCGGCCCGGCGGCCATCGACGACTCGAACAGCGCGACCATCACGGCGCGGTCCGCGCGCATCATCCGCCATGGGACGTCGAGGTGGGCGCGGAGCTGGTCGCGGTCGGTGAGGTCGTGCGGGGGGTGCTCCTCCCCGGCGAACTCGCCGCGGGCCTGCTCGTGCCAGTCGGCGAGGAGGGCCCGCAGGAGGTCCTCCTTGCTCGTGAAGTGGTCGTAGAACGAGCCGGTCGCGCGGCCGGCGGCGGCCGTGATGTCGGTGATCTTCGTGTTCAGGTAGCCGTGCTCGGCGAACCGGCGCCGCGCGGCCTCCTTCAGCGCCGCCTGGGTCTGCGCCGCCTTCGCCTTGCGCACGCCCATGCCGTCCTCCGCTTGCGTCCCGCCGTACCGGCCCAGCATACTGAGCCGCGTTTCACCGAATACGGATTCGGTGAATGAAGATTCGTACCGGCCTACGCGGGCCTGTACTCGGTGTCCGGCACGGCGACGGCGGCGCCGGACGGGGCGCACGGCTTCAACATGGTGATGGCGCGCGCCGGGGCGTTGTTCTACGAGCGTGCGACGGGCTGGTTGTACGACTTCGACCCGGGTCGGGTGACTAGTCCGTGAATGACCTCGACATAGTCAATCCGGATGACCTCGGTAGACTGGACGGCTGGTACGCCTGACCCCGAACCGAGGAGCGCCCAAAACCGTGGCTCTTATCGTGCAGAAGTACGGTGGCTCCTCCGTCGCAGACGCCGAGTGCGTCAAGCGGGTCGCCCAGCGCATCGTCGCGACGAAGAAGGCGGGCAACGACGTCGTCGTCGTCGTCTCCGCCATGGGCGACACGACGGATGATCTCATCGACAAGGCCGAGCAGGTCAGCCCCCTGCCCCCGGCACGCGAACTGGACATGCTGCTCACCGCCGGCGAGCGCATCTCCATGGCGCTGCTGGCTATGGCCATCGCGAACCTGGGCCACGAGGCCCGGTCGTTCACCGGCTCCCAGGCGGGGGTCATCACGGACGGCACCCACGGCAAAGCCAAGATCATCGACGTGACCCCGGGACGCATCCGGACCGCGCTGGACGAGGGCTCGATCTGCATCGTCGCCGGTTTCCAGGGCGTCTCGCAGGGCACCAAGGACATCACCACCCTCGGCCGCGGCGGGTCCGACACCACCGCGGTGGCGCTGGCGGCGGCCCTGAGCGCCGACGTCTGCGAGATCTACTCCGACGTCGACGGCGTCTTCACCGCCGACCCGCGCATCGTGCCGGCCGCGCGGAAGGTGCCGAAGATCTCCTACGAGGAGATGCTGGAGATGGCGGCGAGCGGCGCGAAGATCCTGCATCTGCGCTGCGTGGAGTACGCGCGCCGCTACAACATCCCCATTCACGTGCGGTCCTCGTTCAGCCAGAAGGAAGGCACGTGGGTCGTCGACAGCAGCGAACTCGAAGGACAGGACATGGAGCAGGCGATCATCTCCGGCGTCGCGCACGACCGCAGCGAGGCCAAGATCACCGTGGTGGGGGTGCCCGACAAGGTCGGTGAGGCCGCCACGATCTTCACGGTGCTGTCCGACGCCGAGATCAACATCGACATGATCGTGCAGAACGTGTCGGCCGCGTCCACCGGGCGCACCGACATCTCGTTCACGCTGCCGGCCACGGACGGGCAGGCCGCGCTGTCGGCGCTCAACAAGGTCAAGGAGCGCATCGGCTTCGAGTCGCTGCGCTACGACGACCGCATCGGCAAGGTGTCGCTGATCGGCGCCGGGATGCGCTCGCACCCGGGCGTCACCGCCACGCTGTTCGCCGCCATCGCCGACGCGGGCGTGAACATCGAGATGATCTCCACCTCGGAGATCCGGATCTCCGTGGTCGTCGCGCAGGACGACCTCGACACCGCGGTCGCCTCGGCGCACCGCGCGTTCGACCTCGACTCCGAGCAGGTCGAGGCCGTCGTCTACGGAGGCACCGGCCGCTGACCCGGCCGCCGGTCGCCCGACGGGCCGCGCACCCGGACGTTCCGGGGGCGCGGCCCGTCGCCGTATCCGCCCGTGTTCGCCCGCATTCGGCCCGTGTCGTGTTTCCCGTGAAACATCGCGACCACCCGATAGACGCAAACATACGCATCACGCGCTACAGACGGTACGATAGGGAGTGATGGCGGAGAAAATGTACTCGGTCGAGGAGGTCGCCGACCTCCTCGGACTGCACGTGCGGACGGTGCGCGGCTACATCCGCGACGGACGCCTCAACGCCGTGCGCATCGGCAAGCAGTACCGGATCGCGCCCGCCGACCTCGAGGCGCTCACCGGGCGTCCGTCCGCACCCGCCGGACGGACGGGCGCGGGCGCGTCCGTCGAGGTGTCGAGCATCGTCGAGATCGACGGGGTCGACCGGGCCGCGGCGGACCGGCTGAGCACGCTCGTCCTCGCCGCCGCGAACACCGGCGCGGGCGCCGGCGGGAGCGCCGCGGACCGCCTGCGGATCCAGGCGGTGCACGACGCGGAGCGGCGGCGCCTGAAGTTCGTCGTCCTCGGCGGCGCGGGGCCGACCGCGGACGTGCTGCGCCTGCTCGAGAGCGTGCTCGGGGACGGCAACGACCTGCTGGAAGCGGAGGAGCACGATGGCTGACGAGATCGCGACCCGAGCCGGGACGAGCGTGCTGGTGTGCGACCCGGACGGGCCGGTGATCGCCACCGAGGCGGACGCGCTCGACCTGATCGGCGCCGCGTTCGCCGGGGCCGCCGTGGTGGCCGTGCCCGCGGACCGCCTGGACGAGCGGTTCTTCGCGCTCGGCACCCGCTTCGCGGGCGACGTCATGCAGAAGTTCGTCAACTACCGGATCCGGCTGGCCGTCGTCGGCGACATCTCCCGGCACCTGGAGGGGAGTTCGGCGCTGCGCGCCCTCGTCGCCGAGTCGAACACGGCCTCGCACATCTGGTTCGTCCCGGACCTGGACGCCCTCGACGACCGCCTGCGCGCGTCCGCCTGACCCGGCCGGGCGGGAGGGCTCAGGTGCGGGGCGTGACGAGCCCGATGTCGTAGGCGGTGATGACGGCCTGGATGCGGTCCCGGGCGCCGATCTTGGCGAGGACCTTGCCGACGTGCTTCTTGACGGTGGACTCGGTGAGCGCGAGGCGTTCGGCGATCTCGGCGTTCGTCCGGCCGGCGCCGATCGCGACGAGCACTTCGCGTTCGCGTTCGGTGAGCGTGCGCAGCCGCGGGTCGTCGACCGGGCCGGCGGGGCGCAGCACGCGGTGGGCGTGGGCGTCGAGCAGGCGGCGGGTGAGGCCGGGGGAGACGACGGCGTCCCCGGTGGCGACGGCGCGGATGCCCGCGATGAGCTCCTCGGGGCGGGCGTCCTTCAGCAGGAAGCCGCTCGCCCCGGCGCGCAGCGCCGCGTAGGCGTACTCGTCCAGGTCGAACGTGGTGAGGATGAGCACGCGGGACCGGCCGCCCGCGGCGACGATCCGGCGGGTGGCCTCGATGCCGTCCATGCCGGGCATGCGGACGTCCATCAGGACGACGTCGGGGCGCAGGTCGGCGGCCATCCGGACGGCCTCGGCGCCGTGCTCGGCCTCGCCGACGGCGGTGGTCCCGGGCGTGCCTTCCAGCAGCATGCGGAACCCGAGGCGCTGCAGGGCGTGGTCGTCGGCGATCAGGACGGTGGTCACGGGCGCTCCCCCGGTACTGGGGCGGCGGGTTCGCCGGGCACGGGCGCGTCGAGCAGCACGTCGACCGTCCAGCCGCCCCCGGCGCCGCGCGGTCCGGCGGTGACGGAGCCGCCGTACAGTGCGGCCCGCCGGCGGATGCCGGCCAGGCCGTGTCCCGGTTCGCCGTCCGGTGCCGGCCGCACCGGGCGTCCGGGCGGCGGCCCGGTGTCGGTGACCCGCACCCGGACCCGTCCGTCCCCGGCCTCCACGGCGACCTCCGCGCGGGCCCCCGGGCCGGCGTGCTTGAGCGTGTTCGTCAGCGCCTCCTGGACGATGCGGTAGACGGTGAGCTGCAGGCCGTCCCCGAGCGCGCCGAGGTCGCCCGCGGTGCGGTGGGCGGCGCTCAGCCCGGCGGCGCGGACCCGTCCGAGCAGAGCGTCCAGGTCACCGAGGCCGGGCTGCGGGACGAGCCGCGGGTCGGGCTCCCGTCCGGGCGGCGGGTCCGCCCGGACGGCGCCCGGCTCGTCCCGCAGGACGCCCAGGACGCGCCGCAGCTCCACCAGCGCCTGCCGGCCGGTGTCGCCGATGAGCCGCAGCGGTTCGGCGGCGCCCTCGCCCCGGTTCGCGGCGAGGGCGGCGGCCCCGTCCGCGAGGCCGACGATCACGGACAGGTTGTGGCCGACGATGTCGTGCATCTCCCGGGCGATCCGGGCGCGTTCGGCCGCGGCGGTCAGCCGGGCGCGCTGGTCGCGCTCGGTCTCCAGCCGGACGGCCCGGTCCTCCAGCGCGGCGGCGTACAGCCCGCCGATCCGGAAGATCAGGCCGAGCGCGACCGCGGCGGACGTCGTGCCCGTCAGCAGGATCAAGAACGGCACCCGGTAGGCGGCGAGGACGAACCAGCCCGACAGCCACACCCCGGTGACGGTGACCCCCGCCGCCGCGCCGAGCGCGCGCGGGGAACCGTGCAGCGCCAGGCTGTAGAGGGCGACGAGCAGGGCGAAGCCGCCCTGCGCCCACAGTCCTAGCGACCACTGGACCGGGCACGCCAGTGCGACCGCGGCGAAGGCGGCCGCCGGGGCCGTCCGGCGCCACCACAGCGGCGCGACGAGCAGGACCGCGAGCACGACCAGGCCGCCGAGCGGCAGGTCGGGACCCGGCGCGCTCGGGGCGCCTCCGGCGCGGACCAGGTCGGGCACGGCCGCGAGGGCGGCCAGCAGCACCACCGCGGTGTCGAGCCGCCGCGGGCGCCGCCGGTCGGCCCGCTGCAGGCGGTGCCGGGCGCGGAGCAGCCGCTGCAGGGCCGGGTGGCTCCCGGCGGGAACGAGCCAGGGGGGCGGCGCGGTCGCGGCCGTCCCGCCCGTCCCGTCCGGCCCGTCCGGCGTCGTCTGGGTGCTCATCGGATCATTGTCGCCGGTCGGCCCGTCAGACATCGGTACGGGCGAGGCGGACGGCCGCGCCCGCGACGGCCGCCGCCGTCCAGCAGGCGAGGACGGCCGCCCCCGCCCAGGGCCCGAGGAGGTCCGGTGCGGAGGGCGCGGCCGTCATGGCGCCGCCCGCGCTGCTCGGCAGGTACGGGCGGACGGCGTCCGGCAGTCCACCGGGCAGCAGCCCGATCAGCTCGGGGACGACGAGCAGGACGGCGACCAGGACGGCGATGGCGCCCGCGCTGTTGCGGACGAGCACGCCCAGCGCCACCGCGATCACGGCCACCAGCGACAGATGGACCGCCGCACCGGTCAGGCGCCGCGGCACGGCGGGCTCCGCGAGCGACGGGGCGTCCGCCTCCGGGGGCAGGGCGAGGCCGCCCAGCAGGAAGGACGCCGTCGCGGCGAGCACGGCGACGGCGAGGACGGCCCCGCCGTACACGGCGCACTTCGCCCACAGCACGGGCAGCCGCCGCGGCACCGCCGTCAGGGTGGCGCGGATCAGGCCGGTGCCGTACTCGCCGGCGGACCCCAGCGCCCCCAGCACGGCGACGGCCAGGACCGCGAACGGCATCCCGGTCAGCGCGATGGCGACCGCGTCGCGGGACCCGGGAACGGTCCCGTCCTCCGGCACGGCGGCGGGGTCGTAGCCGACCGCGTCGATCACCCCGATCGCGAGGAGCGCCGCGGCGGCCGCCGCGAGCCCGATCCGGCCGGAGCGCAGCGTCCACAGCTTCGACCACTCCGCGCGCAGCACCCGCGGCACCGTCACGTCGTGGACCGGCACGCTCGTCACGCGGCCTCCCCGGCGCCGGCGGGCGCGGCCCGGTACTCCACGGCCTCCCGGGTGAGGTCCATGAAGGCGTCCTCGAGGGACGCCTCCCGGTCGGTGAGCCGGTACAGCGGGATCCGGTGGCGGGCGGCGACGGCGCCGACCTCGCGGGCGGTCAGGCCCGAGACGGTCAACTCCTCCCCCGTGCCGGTGACGCCGACCCCCGGGCGGGTCAGCAGCGAGCGCAGCGCCGCCGGTTCGGTGGTCGCCACGGTCACGCCCCCGCCCCCGGCCCGCCGGACGAACGCGTCGACCGTGGTGTCGGCGAGCAGCCGCCCGCGCCCGACGATCACCAGGTGGTCGGCGGTCCGCGTCATCTCGCCCATCAGGTGGGACGACAGCAGCACCGTGCGGCCCTCGGCGGCCAGCCCGGTCAGCAGCCCGCGCATCCAGCGCACGCCCTCCGGGTCGAGGCCGTTGACCGGCTCGTCCAGCATGATGACCGCCGGGTCGCCCAGCAGGGCCGCCGCGATGCCGAGCCGCTGCCCCATGCCGAGGGAGAACCGCCCGGCGCGGTCCCCGGCCACGCTCTGCAGCCCGGTCATCTCGATGACGTCCAGCACCCGGCGGCGCGGGATGCCGTGGGTGTGCGCCAGGGACATCAGGTGGGCGAACGCGGTGCGCCCCGGGTGGGCCGACCGCGCGTCCAGCAGGACGCCGATCTCCCGCATCGGGGCGGTGTGCTCGGCGTGGCGCCGGCCGTTGACGGTGGCCGTTCCGCGGGTGGGGGCGTCGAGTCCGGCGATCACGCGCATGGTCGTGGACTTGCCCGCGCCGTTCGGCCCCAGGAACCCGGTCACCCGTCCGGGTTCGACGGTGAAGCTGAGATCGTCCACCGCCGTCTTCCTTCCGTAGCGCTTCGTCAGACCGCGTACTTCGATCACGACCGCCGTCCCCCGCCGGCCCCGGCGGTTCCGGGGCGGATGCGCCCGACGCTACGGGCGGATCACGGCCGCGGGCCGGGACCCGGGTCGACACCTCGGCGGCCCGCCCGGTACCGCGGTACCGGGCCGGGGCGGGACGGCGCCTTCGACCGGCATGCGCTCCACGGTCCTCGGGAGCCTGTGCCAACGGGCGGCGGGGCCGGTCTCGGCGCGCCGTTCAGCGGGGCATGGTGCGTTCGGGGCGCCGGCTCAGCCGGCGGACGGCTCGCGGCGTTCGGCGCGGAAGCGGGCGTCCCGGTCGAGTGTCGCGAGGACGGTGTTGACCAGGGCGATCGCCGCGAACGCGAGGGCGAGCGCGGGATGCCCGACGCCGAGGACGGCGAGGGCCGCGGCGGCGAAGACGGCCGCCTTCACCGGCAGGACGACCGGGAGCCCGGCGTCGTAGCGGGCCTTCGGGGCGGCGAACAGGCCCCAGAGGACGATCGCCGCGGCCGGCGCGGCGACGCCGAGCGCGATGCTCGCGAGCAGGCCATCGCCGGCCTCGAAGCCCCACCAGGCGAGCACGGCGAACGCCGCCATCTCGATGAGGAAGGCGAGGCCCTCGTTGGCGATGTGCACGGGCCCGGGAAGTCGCATTCGCGAAGTATGGCACCGTTGCGACCTGCACGGGCAGGGCGGGACCGGCCGTACGATCCAAGCGGGATCTCACAGAACGGTCGCGGTATGGGTGCTGGGCAGGGACGGGCGGACGTGTCGGACGAACCGGCCGTCGGCTGGTTCGAGGACGATCGGGACCGGCGCGCGCGCTGGCGCTCGGAGAGCGCGCCCCCGCCCCGCCGGGTGACGGTCGCCGACGACACGACGCGCGCGGACGACGCGTACCGGGCGGCGTGCGAGGGCACGGCGCTGCTGTGGCGGGGCGACTTCCAGAACGCCCGGCAGCTCGTGCAGGCGATCGCGCGCCGGATCGACGCGCCCGCGCGCAAGAAGAAGAAGGCGGAACCGTCCGGTGTGCAGGCGTTCCACCTGTTCCGGCAGGCACGGGCCCAGCGCGCGCGCACGCTCGGCATGGTGCTGGTGCCGGTCGAGGCCCGGCACGTGATCCCGCTGCGGCGGGCGCCGGACGTCCGGGACGCGTGCACGGAGGCGTACGGGCCGTCCGAGGAGCCGTACGTGGTGCCGCTGCGCGAGCTGCTCGGGGTGATCGGCGCGCACGAGTGGCGGCGCAAGGGCGTGCCCGTTCCCGCTCTCGGCGGCGACCGGATCCACCCGCACTACGGTGTGTTCTCACCTGTCCGGGGCGAGTACGTCGATCTCGTCGCGCGCGCGCCGATCCCGCCGGGCGTGACGTCCGCGTTCGACATCGGCACCGGTACGGGCGTGCTCGCGGCCGTCCTAGCAAGGCGTGGTGTGGGGCGGGTCGTCGCCACTGACCTCGATCCGCGCGCGCTTGCGTGTGCCCGGGAGAACGTCGAGCGGCTGCAGGTGCCGGTGGACGTCGTGCAGGCCGACCTTTACCCGGACGGACGCGCCGGTCTCGTCGTCTGCAATCCGCCGTGGCTCCCGGCGAAGCCCGCGACGCCGCTGGAACGCGCCGTCTACGACCCGGGCGGGCGGATGCTGCGCGGCTTCCTCGACGGGCTCGCCGGCCACCTCGAACCGGCCGGCGAGGGCTGGTTGATCCTGTCCGACCTGGCCGAACACCTCGGGCTGCGGACGCGGGACGACCTGACCGCCGCGTTCGCCGCCGCGGGCCTGCAGGTGGTCGACCGGCTCGACGCGGCGCCCGTCCATCCGAAGGCGGCCGACGCGGACGATCCGCTGCACGCCGCGCGGGCCGCCGAGGTCACGTCGCTGTGGCGCCTGCGGCATGACTCCGGTGGGCGGTCTCCGGGCCGATGACGCGCAGCAGTTCGAGCGCCTCCACCGAGCGCGACCCGGGCGGCGGCGCGTAGACGACGAGGCGCTGGTCCTCGGCGGGGGTCACCAGGACCTCCGCGTCGAACTCGACCGTCCCGATCTCCGGGTGCAGCACCCGCATCCGGCCGGTGCGGCGCACCGCGACCTCGTGCAGCTCCCACAGCCGGGTGAACGCGCCGCCGGTGCCGTGCAGCCGCTCGACCAGCGCGGCCGACGCGGCGTCGTGCCCGCGCCGCGCCACGGCGGCGCGCAGGTCGGCGACGTGCGCGCGGGCGATGCGCTCGTGGTCGTCCTCCGGGTAGGCGGCCCGGACGGACGGGTCGGTGAACCAGCGCCAGACGATGTTGCGGCCGTCCCCCTCGACCGTGCAGACGCAGCCGAACAGCGCCTCGGCCGCCGCGTTGTGCGCGAGGAGGTCCCCGAGGTCGCCGATGATCTGCGCGGGGGTGTCGCCGAGCCGGTCCAGCAGGTGCAGCAGGCCGGGCCGGACGTGCGCGCCGGCGAACGGCCCGGCGGGCGGCCGGTGCCCGGCGAGGACGTACAGGTGGTCGCGCTCGTCGGCGGTGAGCCGCAGCGCGCGGGCGAGCGCGCCGAGGAGCTGCCCGGACGGCTGCGGGCTGCGGGCCTGCTCCAGCCGCATGTAGTAGTCGGCGGACATGCCCGCGAGCTGCGCGACCTCCTCGCGGCGCAGGCCGGGCGTGCGGCGGCGCGGACCGGCGGGCAGGCCGACCTCCTGCGGGCGGAGCCGCTCGCGGGAGCGGCGGAGGAAGTCGGCGAGTTCGCGGCGGTCCATGTCCATGCGTCCATGATCGGTGATCGGCGGCGGCGGAGCCTGGGACCGGTTGTCCTAGCCAGGGCGGTCCGCTCCTCAACGCGCCGCGGGTCCGGCACCGTCGAGGGCATCGCAGGAACCACCCGGAAGGCGGACAAGATGCCCACGATCACCGTTGCCGACGCCCGTGTCCCGTACCGCGTCGAGGGGACGGGCCCCGCGCTCGTCCTCGTCCACGGCGTCGGCCCCGGCGCGGCCATGTGGGACGGGGTGCTCGACCGGTTCACGAGCCACCGCACCGTCGTCCTGCCCGACCTGTCCGGCGGCGACGCCGCCGCGGACGGCGGCGGGCCGCTCACCGTCGAGACGCTCGCCGCGCAGGTCGCGGCGGTCGTCGAGGACGCCGGCACCGGCCCGGCGGACGTCCTCGGGTTCTCGCTCGGCGCGCCCGTCGCGACCGCCGTCGCGGGGCTGTGGCCGGACCTCGTCCGGCGGCTGGTCGCGGTCGCGGGGGTCGCCGGGCCGGGCGACGAGTACGTCCGGCAGATGGTGGCGGCCTGGCTGGCGGTCGCGGGCGACGCGGAGGCGTTCGGCCGGTACTCGACGCTCCTCGCCTACAGCCGCGCGTTCATGAACCGGGCCGGGCGCGACGCGATCGAGCAGTCCCACGGGTTCATGCGCCCCACGCGGGACCGGCTTCGCCAGGTCGATCTGGTGGGGCGGGTCGACGTCCGGTCCCTGCTGCCGCGGGTCGCCGCGCCCACCCTCGTCGTGGGCGCCCGCGACGACGCGACGCTCCCGGTGGAGAACCACCGGGAGTTCTCCACCGGCATCGCGGGCGCCGAGTACGTCGAGCTGGAGAGCGGGCACGTGGTGATGGCGGAGCGCCCGGACGAGTTCCTCGAACACGTCGAGGAGTTCCTGTCCCGCCCGTGACGCCGGCCGGTCAGGCGCCGCTCGGCTCCTTGGGGGCGCCGAACGGGCCGGGCCCCGCGTGGAACAGGCCGATCGCGAGGACGCCCGCGGCCGCGGCCCCGAACGTCCAGCCGGGGTGCTCGTCCGGTCCGGCCCACGCGAGGAGCAGGACGGACGCCACCAGCCCGACCCAGCCGCCGATCAGGTTGGGGATCGGGCCGGTGCCGAACAGGTTCGGGTAGGACTGCCGGGTGATGCCGCGGACGAAGTGCGGGACGCCGTTGCCGCCCATCACCCCGCCGAGGAACCCGAGCACGATCGCGGACCACATCACTGGTCTCCCTGGGTCGTCGGCCGGTCGGCCGGTGGACCGGGGGCCGGGCGGCCGCCGGTCAGCAGCGGGATCAGGACGGCGTCCACCAGGTGCCGGACGAACGCGTCGTCGAGCGGCTCGCCGGTGACGAACAGCCGGGAGAACAGCATCGCCGAGCTGATCTCCACGAACAGCGCGGTGTCGACGTCCCCGGCGAGGTCGCCGCGCCGCACCGCCCGCTCGACGACCGTCCCGAACGCGGCCCGCTTGTCGTCGACGAGCCGGCCGCGGACGAGCGCGGCGAGCGCGGCGTCGCGGTGCATCGCGGTCATCAGCCCGAGGATCAGCGCTGCGTCCTGGGCCTCCAGGTTCGCGCGCATCAGCTCCAGCACGGCGACGAGGTCGCCGCGCAGCGACCCGGTGTCGGACGGGACGAGCGGGTCGCCGCCGGGTCCCTCGTGTCCGCCGCCGTGGGCGCGGACCGCGTCGACGACGAGTTCGGCCTTACCGGGCCAGCGCCGGTAGAGCGTCGCCTTGCTGGCCTGCGCGCGCGCCGCGACCGCCTCCATGGTGAGCCGGTCGTAGCCGACCTCGGCGAGCAGGCCGAGGGCCGCCGCCAGGATCGCCCCGGTGCGCACGTCGCCGCGTGGTGTCATCGCCGTCCTTCCGAAACGCTACCGTTTCGCACGGTACGGGGCCCGGCTAAGTGAACGCAAGCGTTTCGATGAAACCTGTCAGCGCGGCCAACAGGACAGGCCGCACCTGGCACCCCCGCGCGCGCGGCGAGCACGATGGGACCATGCGTCCCATCAACGAGCAGACGATCCTCATTACCGGCGCCACCGACGGGCTCGGCCGCGCCCTCGCCGCCGAACTCGCGGCCGAGGGCGCGCACGTCCTGGTGCACGGCCGCAGCGACGCCCGCGGCGAGGCCGCCTTGAAGGAGATCGGCGGCCGCGCGTCGTGGTATCGGGCCGACCTGTCGTCCCTCGTCGAGACCCGCGCGCTCGCCGAGGCCGTCCGCGCCGACCACCCGCGCCTGGACGTCCTGGTCAACAACGCGGGCATCGGCGGGCCCGGCGGCCGGGAGGTGAGCGCGGACGGGCACGAGCTGCGGTTCGCGGTGAACTACCTGTCCGGATACCTGCTGACCCGGCTGCTGCTGCCCGTGCTGATCTCCTCGGCGCCCGCCCGCGTCGTGAACGTCAGCAGCCTCGGGCAGCAGGCCATCGACTTCGACGACGTGATGCTCACCCGCGGCTACAGCCCGATCCGCGCCTACTGCCAGAGCAAGCTCGCCCAGATCCTGTTCACCGTCGACCTGGCCGCCGAACTGGACGGGACGGGCGTCACCGCGAACGCCCTGCACCCCGCCACGTACATGCCGACGAAGATGGTGTCGTCCCCGATCAGCACGCTGGAGGAAGGCGTCCGCGCCACCCGCCGCCTCGTCACCGACCCGGACCTGGACGGCGTCTCGGGCCGCTTCTTCGACGGGCTCGACGAGGCGCGCGCCGACGCCCAGGCCTACGACGCCGACGCCCGCGCCCGCCTGCGGGCCCTCTCCGACGACCTCACCAAGCCGTAGCCCGGCTCAGCGGACGAGCCGGAAGAACGCCCGGACGTCCGCGGTGAGCAGGTCGGGGATCTCCAGCGCCGGCAGGTGCCCGCCCCGGTCGAACTCCGTCCAGTGGACGACGTCGTGGTACCGCTCGGCGAGCCGCCGGACCGGACGGACGAGGTCGTGCGGCGACACGGCCACGCCGAGCGGCACCGGGCACGCGGGCAGCCCGCCCCGGCGGCCCGCGCTCTCCCGGTGCAGCCGCGACGACGACCCGGCCGTCCCGGTGAGCCAGTACAGCGTCACGGTCGTGAGCAGCCGGTCGTCGTCGACCCCGATCGCGGGGTCCGTCCAGGCGGTGACCCGGTCGGCGATCCACGCGAGCTGGCCCGCGGGGGAGTCGGCGAGGGAGTACGCGAGCGTCTGCGGGCGCGTGGACTGCATCTGCCAGTACCCGGCCGGATCGGACACGTACTCCTTCTGCCCGGCGAGGCGCTCCAGGTCGTCCTCTGGGAGGCCCTCGGTGTCCCCAGGGGGCGACGGCAGGTAGTTCGTGTGGACGCCCACCACGCGGTCTGGGGCGACACCGGCCAGCCCTAGCGAGACCGGCCAGCCCCAGTCACCGCCCTGCGCCCCGTACCGGACGTACCCAAGACGATCCATCAGCTCGGCCCAAGCGCGCGCTATGCGTCCCACGTCCCACCCGGTGTCGGGCGTCGGCCCGGACAGCGTGAACCCCGGCAGGGACGGGACGACCACATGGAACGCGTCGGCCGGATCGCCGCCGTGCGCGCGCGGGTCGGTGAGCGGCCCGAGCATGTCGAGGAAGTCGGCGGACGCGCTCGGCCACCCGTGCGTGACGATCAGCGGGAGCGCGTCCGGCTCGGGGGAGCGGACGTGGAAGAAGTGCACGTTCGCGCCGTCGATCTCGGTCGTGAACTGCGGGAACCCGTTGATCCGCGCCTCGTGGGCACGCCAGTCGAAGCCCGTGCGCCAGTACTCGACGAGTTCCTTCATGCGCTCCAGCGGGACGCCGCGCTCCCAGCCGGCGCCCGACGGCTCGTCCGGCCACCGGACGCGGTCCAGCCGGGCCGCGAGGTCGTCGAGGTCGCGCTGCGGGACGTCCAGCGTGTACGGGGTGATCTCAGGCATGTGCGGCCTCCCAGATCGGGTCGCCCTGGA
Source organism: Spirillospora sp. NPDC052242 (assembly GCF_040679555.1). Classification (NCBI taxonomy): domain Bacteria; kingdom Bacillati; phylum Actinomycetota; class Actinomycetes; order Streptosporangiales; family Thermomonosporaceae; genus Spirillospora; species Spirillospora sp. NPDC052242. The sequence continues at coordinate 56,255 of NZ_JBFAUZ010000018.1, read as the reverse complement.
CCCGGGTGATGCGCCAGCCGTCCGCCGTCCGGGCGGCCCGCAGGTCGTAGCGTTCGCCGAGCAGGTGCGGGCCGTCCTCGCGGACGAAGACGACCAGCAGGTTCGCCGTCACCCGCACCCCGTCGCCGTCCGGTTCGAACCGGTGGTCGGTGATGAAGTGCTGCGTCGGCACGGTGTGGTTCCGGCTCGCCTGCCGGACGAGCGCGTCCCGTCCCCGCGCGACGCCGCCGGGGGTGTGCGCCTCGGCGTCCTCGGTGAAGACGCTCGCGGCGTCGTCGAAGGTCTTGTCGTCCAGCCAGCGCCCCAGCCGGGTGACCAGGTCGGTGAGCTCGATGCGGTCGCGGGCGTCCATGGGCAATCCATTCATTGGCACTCCCAACGTTGGCTGAGCCAACAATAACCAATCGTTGGCGATACCAACAACCCCTTAGACTGGTCCGCGTGAACACCGCCGACTCCGGGCCGCTCGACCGCGTCCACCGCCTGCCCAGCTGGCTGATCGCCCAGGCGTCCGCGCACAGCCACCGCCTGGTGTCCGACGCCTTCGCCGCCGCCGGTTCCCGCGGGTACCACTACCGGCTGCTCGCCGCCCTCGACCAGTTCGGCCCGGGAAGCCAGGCCGAACTCGGCCGCCGCACCGGCATCGACCGCAGCGACGTCGTCGCCGCCCTCAACGAACTCGCCGCCGAGCACCTCGTCGAGCGCGCCCCCGACCCCGCCGACCGGCGCCGCAACATCGTCACCCTCACCCCGGACGGCGCCCGCCGCCTGCGGCACCTCGACACCGTCGTCGCCGGCGTCCAGCACGACCTCCTCGCCCCGCTCTCCCCCGCCGACCGCGACCGGCTCGTCGACCTGCTCGCCCGCCTCGTCGACCACCACGCGAAAACCGGCTGACATCCACCGGCCGAACCGACACGATCGAGCGCCCACGACCAGCGAGGAGCCGCCCATGCCCGTCCGTTTCGTCGAACTCCCCGAGACCGCGCTCCGCGCGCTCGTCGACGGCGACCTCGACCGCGCCTCCGCCGCCGCGGGCGTCGCGCTCACCGACTACTTCCTGACCGACGACGCCAAGAGCGTCTGGCGGCGCCGCCTCGACCAGCTCGACCGCGACCCGGCGGACGCGCCCTGGATCGCCCGCGCCGCCGTCGCCGAACCGGACGGCGTCGTCGTCGGGCACGCGGGCTACCACGGGGCGCCCGACGAGAACGGCACCGTCGAGATCGCCTACTCCGTCGACCCCGCGCACCGCCGCCGCGGCCACGCCCGGGCGATGCTCGCCGCGCTCCTCGACCGGGCCGCCGCCGAACCGTCCGTCCGCACCGTCCGCGCGTCGATCAGCCCCGACAACGCGGGATCGCTCGCGGCGATCGCCGGGCAGGGCTTCGTCCACGTCGGCGAGCAGTGGGACGAAGAGGACGGCCGCGAACTGCTCTTCGAACGCCCCGCTTGACCTCAAGTTAACTTGAGCCCCCACCATCGGGGCATGGACCACCTCGAGATCGGCGTCATCCTCCCCGGCATCGACGTGCAGCGCCGGGACGGCATCACCCTGCGGGACGCGGCCCGGCACGCCGAGGCGGCCGGCCTCGACGGCGTGTGGCACGGCGACCACCTCGCCGTCGGCCGCCCCACCCTGGACGCGACCCTCGCCCTCGCCGCCGCCGCGACCGCCACCGAACGGATCACGATCGGCACGAGCGTGTTCGTCCCCGCCGTCCGTCCCCTGGCCTGGGCCGCCAAGCAGATCGCGACGCTCCAGTACCTCTCCGCCGGGCGCCTCGTCCTCGGCGTCGGCTCCGGCGGCGGCCCCGACCAGTGGGCCGCCGCCGGGGTGCCGTACGCCGAACGCGGCCGCCGCACCGACACCGCCCTCGACCTGCTCCCCCGCATCCTCGCCGGCGAGACCACGCCCCTGCACGACGTGCCCGTCGACCCGTCCCCGGCGGTGCCGATGCCGCCGGTGTGGGTCGGCAACGCCTCCCCGGCCGCGATCCGGCGCGCCGCCCGGCGCGGCGACGGCTGGTTCCCGTCCCTGATCTCCCCCGCGAGGTCGCCGAGGGCCGCGCCGTCCTCGCCGACCTGGCCGCCGAGCACGACCGGCCCGTCCCGACCGTCGCGATCGGCGGCACGTCCGCCCTAGGCACCGGCCCCGGCGTCCCGACCCGCGACGAGCTCGCCGCCGGCATCGCGAACGCCTACGGCCGCCCACCGGCCGACGTCGCCGACCTCCCCCTAACCGGCGCCCCCGCCCGCGCCGCCGAACGCCTCACCGAGTACCGCGCCGCGGGCGCCCGCCACGCCGTCATCGGCGTCTCCGGCAGCGACTGGCGCACCCAGGTCGACCTCCTAGCCGAAACCCGCACCCTCCTCCACTGACCCCACCCCTCGCCCCGAGCAGACCCCCGGCGAGAAACCCCAACGTCAGCCGACGAACAACGGCCAAAGCGCCCACATCCTCAAGGACCACAAGTAGGTAAGCGGTGCCCTCAGGCACGGCGTCCTCGGACTCCCGGCAACCGAGCCACGACGCACGCCTCCGAACGAACAAATGAACACAACCCCAGCCCCACCCCGGCCACAGCGGACCCAAACCACTGCGATTGCGAGCGAAGCCAAGTTCGAGCGAAGCGAGAACTTGATCGCGCAGCGAGCCCCTGGGCGAGTCGGAGCGATGCAGCAATCGCACGCAAGGCCCGTTGAAGGAAGGCCGCCTAGCGGCCTGACGCCGAGGGCCTTGCAATAAACAAGTGGGGTTTTGTCTACCTCGATCGGCGTGCTGGGCCCATCTGCGGGGGCGTCCGGGGTCCGTAGCTTCGTTTCCGGAGGCGCTCCGCGAGGGGGCGCACGGGCGGAAGGCGGAATCGATGTTCGGACGCAAGACCGCGCCCCCGGCGGACGGGTCGGGTGAGGCCCTGCGACTCGAGGGCGTTCGGAAGATTTACGGCACCGGCGACGGCCGGGTGGCGGCGTTGGACGGGGTGTCGCTGTCGCTGCCCGCGGGGTCGTTCACCGCGGTGATGGGCCCGTCGGGAAGCGGGAAGAGCACGCTGCTGCAGTGCGCCGCGGGGCTGGACCGTCCGACGGAGGGGCGGATCCTGGTGGACGGCGCGGAGCTGGCGGGCGAGACCGAGGCGGCGCTCACCCGGTTCCGCAGGGAGCGGATCGGGTTCGTGTTCCAGCACTTCAACCTTCTTCCCACGCTGACCGTCATGCAGAACGTGACGTTGCCGCTGAAGCTGGCGCGGCGGCCGGTCGATCGGGGGCGGGCCGCGGACGTCCTGCGGCGGGTCGGGCTCGGCGAGCGGCTCGGGCATCTGCCGGCGGAGCTGTCCGGCGGGCAGCAGCAGCGGGTGGCGATCGCGCGGGCGCTCGTGGCCCGGCCCCGCGTCCTGTTCGCGGACGAGCCGACGGGGGCGCTCGACACCCGGAGCGCCCGCGAGGTCCTCGCGCTGCTGCGGGAGACCGTCCGGGTGGACGGGCAGACGATCGTGATGGTCACGCACGACCCGGTCGCGGCGGCCCACGCGGACGCCGTCCTCTACTTGGCGGACGGGCGGATCGTGGGGCACCAGACGGCGCCGACGGCCGAGGCCGTCGCCGAGCGGATGACGCACCTGGCCGACGAGGTCGAGCGGCAGCGCGTCCCGTCGGGGGTGGCGGGACGATGACCGCCCTGGCACTGCGCTCGCTGCGCAAGCGGGCCGGCGCGTTCACCGCGAGCTTCCTCGCGCTGTTCCTCGGCGCGACGATCCTGATGGGGTTCGCGTCGATGCTGGACACGGCGTCCGGCACCAGCGGGACGGCCCACGAGACGCTGGTCACGATGGCGAGCGTCGTCGGCGGGTGGGGGCTGCTGCTGGTGGTCTTCGCGGTGACGTCGACGCTGACGCTGTCGGTGCGGCAGCGGTCCGCGGAGATGGCGCTGCTCAAGAGCATCGGCGCGACGCCCGCGCAGCTCACCCGCATGATCACGGGCGAGGCCGCGGTGCTCGCCGTGGTCGCGTCGCTGCTCGCGATCGGCCCGGCCGTCCTCGCCGGGCGCGGCCTGCTCGCGCTGCTGCACGACACCGGGCAGGTCCCGGGGAGCGTGCCGCACGCCTTCGGCCCGGCCGCGATCTCGATGGGCGTCGGCATCACGTTCGTCTCGGCCGTCGGCGCCGCGCTGCTCACCGCGCGCCGGCTGGCCCGCGGCCGGATCGCCGACACGCTCGCCGGGACGGACTCCGGGCGGCTCACGAAGAAGCGCATCGCCTTCGCGGGGCTCTTCTTCGCGGTCGCGCTCAGCGAGGTGGTCGTCACCGTGACGGTGATGAAGGACGAGGGCAGCGGCGCCATGGCCACCTCCGGGCAGGCCGACATCTTCGCCGCGCTCGGCCTGGCGCTGCTCGCCCCCGCGATCGTGCGGCGCACGGCGTCCGTCCTGGCCGGTCCGCTGCGCCGGTTCGGCGGCGCCGCGGGCGACCTGGCGGTCACCGGGATGCTGCGCCGGACGAGCACGATGGCCGCCGCCGTCACCCCGGTGATCCTGTTCACCGGCATCGCGGTCGGCACCCTCTACCTGCAGTCCACCGAGAACGCCGCCGTGGCGGCCGCGGGGGTCGTCAAGACCGCCGAGGACAAGAACATCGAGACGCTGAACTTCGTGGTGATCGGCATGGTCGTCGTCTTCGCGGCGATCATGCTGGTGAACACGCTGGTCGCGGCGACCGCGCACCGCCGCCGCGAGTTCGGCCAGACCCGCCTCGCCGGCGCGACGCCCCGCCAGGTCATGGGCACGGTCGCCGTCGAGTCGGTCGTGCTGACCGTGATCGGCGTGGCGTGCGGGTCGGTCGCCTCGCTGTTCACGATCGTCCCGTTCAGCCTGGTCCGCGTCGACTCGCCGATGCCGGAGGGCGACGTGTGGACGTTCGCCGGGGTCGTCGCGCTCGCCGCGGTCCTCACCGGCGCGACCGTCGCCGCGTCGACCCGCCGCGTCCTGCGCACCCCCGCGATCGAGGCCGTCGCGGCCTGACCCGGCACGGTCCGTCCCCCGCAGGCGCCTCCTGCGGGGGACGAACCGTCGGTTCAGCTCGCCTTCACCGAGCCGCCGTCGATCAGGTACTCGGCGCCGACGATGTTGCCCGCGACGTCCGACAGCAGGAACGCGATCAGCGCCGCGACCTCGCCGGGCTCGGTGATGCGGCCGGTGGTGATCCCGGCCGCGGCCGGCATCCCCTCCAGCAGGGCGGCGTGCTCCACCCCGAACGCCGCGGCCATCTTGCCGCCGAAGCCGTCCGGGTCCTCCCAGATGGCGGTGCGGACCACGCCGGGCGACACCGTGTTCACGCGCACCCCCTGCGGCCCGAACTCCTCGGCGAGCGACTTGCCCACCGCGGTGAGCGCCGCCTTCGCCGCGCTGTAGGCGACCGGACCGGCGGCGGGCATCCGCGCGTTCATGGACGACACGTTGACGATCGACCCGCGCCGCTCGAGCAGGCTCGGCAGCGCCGCGCGCGTCACCCGGACGGCGCTCATCAGGTTGACGTCGAAAATCGAGCCCCACGCGGCGTCGTCGACGTCGAGGAACCCGCCGGGCTCGACGGCGTCCCCGCCGCCGACGTTGTTCACCAGCAGGTCGATGCCGCCCAGTTCGGCGAACGCCTCGTCCATGAGGGCGGCGACGCCGTCGGCCGTGCTCAGGTCGGCCGCCACCGCGTGCGCCCCGGTCTCCTCCAGTTCGGGCGTGATCGTGCGGGCGACGCCGACAACGCGCACGCCCTCGTCCACCAGGGTCCGGACGGTCGCGAGGCCGATGCCCCGGCTGGCACCGGTGACGACGGCGGTCTTCGAGTCGAGGTTCAGCTGCATGACGTCTCCTTTTTGAACTACAGGTACAAAATTAGGGCGGAAAAAATCGGCGGACGAACCGCCGTGCGAAACCTCAGAGGGAGTCGATCACCCCGTCGATCACCCGGTCGAGCCGTTCGGGCCCCTCGGCGACACGGGCCAGCAGCCGCAGGCCCACGACCGTGTTCACCAGCAGGCTGGCGAGCGCGGCCGCGTCGCGCTCGGGCGCGATCTCCCCCGCCCGCCGCCCCTCCTCGACCGCCGTGCGGAAGGCCGCCTCGGTCCGGTCGAGCATCCGCCGGACGAGCTCGCTCGCCTCCGGGTCACCGCGCCCCAGCTCGGCCGCCGTGTTCACGGCCATGCAGCCGCGCCGGCCCTCGTCCGCGAGGTCCATCGCCACGAGCATCTCCAGCGCCCCGCGCAGCCGCTCCTTCACCGGCCCCGGACGCTCGAGCAGCTCGACGAGCGCGGCGGCCTGGTCGTCCCGGTACCGCCGGAGCGCCCGCTCGAACAGGCCGTGCTTGCTGCCGAAGGCGTTGTAGAGGCTGCCCTTGCCGATCCCGATCGCGTCGACCAGGTCCTGCGGGGTCGTCCCGGCGTAGCCCTTCCGCCAGAACACCTGCATCGCCCGCTCGACCGCGACGTCCGGATCGAACTGCTTCGGCCTTCCCATGCCCGGAACGGTACACGATTCTTGACCTGTAGGTCAAGAACACGTCCCGGCATGCGGCGATCCCCTCCCGGGCGAACTCCGCCCCCTAGGCTGCACGTACCGAACCCGGTTCGATTCTCAGGAGGGGATCCACGATGCAGCAGCGCGCTCTGGGCCGTCAGGGCCTGGTCACCTCGGCCATCGGCTACGGCGCGATGGGCATCTCGCTCGCCTACGGCCCCGGCGACGACGCCGAGGGCGCCGCCGCCATCCGCCGCGCCCACGAACTGGGCGTCACCCACTTCGACACCGCCGAACTGTACGGCTGGGGCGCCAACGAGAAGATCGTCGGACGGACCGTCGCCCCCTTCCGCGACGAGATCACCATCGCGACCAAGTTCGGCTTCACCCGCGAGATGGGCACCGACTCGCGCCCCGACCACATCCGCGACGTCCTCGACAACAGCCTGCGCCACCTGGGCGTCGACCACGTGGACGTCCTCTACCAGCACCGCGTCGACCCCGACGTGCCCATCGAGGACGTCGCCGGAACCGTCAAGGAGCTCATCGAGGCCGGCAAGGTCAGGTACTTCGGCCTGTCCGAGGCCGGGCCGCAGACCATCCGCCGCGCCCACGCCGTCCAGCCCGTCTCGGTCCTGCAGACCGAGTACTCCCTGTTCGAGCGCGACGTCGAGGAGCTCTTCCCCGTCCTGCGCGAACTCGGCATCGGCTTCGTCGCCTACTCCCCGCTCGGCCGCGGCTTCATCACCGGCACCGCCAAGCCCGCCGGAAGCTACGACGCGACCGACATGCGCAACCACGACCCCCGCTGGCAGCCCGGCAACTACGAGAAAAACCTCGACGCCGTCCACCGCCTCACCGAACTGGCCGCGGCCAAGGACGCCACCGTCGCCCAGCTCGCCCTCGCCTGGATCCTCGCCCAGGGCGACGACATCGTGCCGATCCCCGGCACCCGCAGCGCCGCCCGGGTGGAGGAGAACAACGCCGCCGCCGACCTCCGGCTCACCCCCGCCGACCTGGACGCCGTCGCCGGGATCCTGCCCACCGGCGGCTTCGGCGCCCGCTACGCCGAAGGCGCCCTCCCCACCTGGATCTGACCCGCCCGCCCGGCCCCTGCCCCGCCTCCGCGGGCGCAGGGGCACGCTCGTCCGCTACTGGGCCATGTCGACGAACCGGCTGTAGTGGCCCTGGAAGGCGACGGTCACGGTCGCGGTCGGGCCGTTACGGTGCTTGGCGACGATCAGGTCGGCCTCACCGGCCCGCGGCGACTCCTTCTCGTACGCGTCCTCCCGATGCAGCAGGATCACCATGTCCGCGTCCTGCTCGATGCTGCCCGATTCGCGAAGGTCGGACACCATGGGCTTTTTGTCCGTTCGCTGTTCGGGGCCTCGGTTGAGCTGCGACAGCGCGATGACGGGGACGCCGAGTTCCTTCGCGAGCAGCTTCAGCGACCGGGAGAACTCCGACACCTCGACCTGGCGGCTCTCCACCCGCTTCCCGGACGTCATCAGCTGCAGGTAGTCGATGATCACCAGGCGCAGGTCGTGCTGCTGCTTCAGCCGCCGGCACTTCGCCCGGATCTCCATCATCGACATGTTGGGGGAGTCGTCGATGAACAGCGGCGCCTCGGCGACCTCGCTCATCCGCCGCGCGAGGCGCGTCCAGTCCTCGTCCTGCATCGTGCCGGACCGCATCGCGTGCAGCGCCACCCGCGCCTCCGCCGACAGCAGCCGCATCGTGATCTCGTTGCGGCCCATCTCCAGGCTGAAGAACGCCGACGTCAGCCCGTGCTTGATCGACGCCGCCCGCGCGAAGTCGAGCGCGAGCGTCGAGTTGTGCGTCGGGACGCACGAGCGCCCCGCCAGGTACATGTGGTCGTCGTTGTCGACCTGGACGCACCGCACCGGCACGCTCGGCACCGGCCGCACGTCCACGATGCGGCGGGCCTGCGCGTCGCCGAGGACGACCCGGTGGGCGCGGCCGTCGTCGGCGGGTTCGACGGTGGCGCGTCCGCCGAGGCTTACGAGGAGTTCGTGGACGGCGTGCGCGAGGCGCTCGTCCGCGAGCGTCAACCGGACGCGGCCGTCCTCCCCCGTGCTCGCCGCCGTGTCGAGCAGGCCGTCCAGCAGGGCCCGGCGCTGCTCGACGGACGCGCGCAGGCAGGCGTCCGGCAGGTGCGCCGCGCGCCCGGCGCCGAGGCGGAGGCCGAGGAGGTAGGGGTCGGCGGGGAGGTCGGCTTCGGGGAGGTCGAAGGGCGCCGCGACCTCGACCGTGTGGGCGAGCCCGTCGCGGTGGAGGGTGGCGAGGATGTCCGCCGTCGTGCGGATCGCCGTCCGTTCGGCGGTGCGGCGCGGGTCGGGACCGCTCGGCGCGCAGACGCCGAACTGGCGGCTGATCGTGCCGATCGCCGGGCCCGGCTCGGCGCCGCGGAGCAGCCCGCCCGGCCGGAGCCGGAGGTGCCCTGCCGGGGAGGGGCGGCAGACGGCGCGGGCGGTGGTGCGCCACTGGTGTTCGGCGTCGGCGACGATGACCTCGCCGTCGGAGAACTCGACCTCGTAGCAGGGGCGGCCGTGCATCACCTCGGTGGCGGCGACGACCCGGGTCGGCCTGCCGTCGGCGCCGATCAGGCGGTCGCCGACCCGGACCTCGCCCATGGTCGTCCAGCCCGTGGGGGTCGGCAGGGGGGTGTCCAGCGCCAGCGCCTTTCCCATGGCGGGGCGGGCGGCCACGACGATCATCTGGCCGGGGTGGAGGCCGTTGGTGAGGGCGTCGAGGTCGGCGAAGCCGGTGGGGCAGCCGACCATCTGGCCGCCGCGGCTGCCGATCGCCTCGATCTCGTCCAGCGCGCCGGGCATGATCTCGCTGAGGGGCACGTAGTCCTCGCCGGCGCGCTTCTCGGCGATGGCGAAGACCTCGGCCTGGGCGCGGTCGAGGACCTCGTCGGCGTCGGCGCCGTCGGCGGCGTAGCCCATCTGGACGATGCGGGTGCCGGTCTCGACGAGGCGGCGCAGCACGGCGCGCTCGTGGACGATCTTGGCGTAGTAGCCCGCGTTGGCGGCGGTGGGCACCGAGGAGATCAGCGTGTGCAGGTACGGGGCGCCGCCGATGCGGTTGATCTCGCCGTTCTTGGTCAGCTCGCCCGAGACGGTGACGGCGTCGGCGGGGTCGCCGCGGCCGTAGAGGTCGAGGACGACGTCGTAGATGATCTGGTGCGCGGGCCGGTAGAAGTCGGAGGTGCGCAGGACCTCGATGACCTCGGCGATGGCGTCCTGGGAGAGCAGCATGCCGCCGAGGACGCCCTGTTCGGCGGCGATGTCGTGCGGGGGAGTGCGTTCGAACTCCTGCTCATGAGGCCCGAGGTCGGACACGCTCACGGCTGCACCCCCTTCATCTCGGACGGCGGCGGCCCCGTCCGCGCGACGCCCGTGCGTCTCAGGTCTATCCGAGGCGTCGGACATTCTCCCGACCGCGGCGGGCGGGGAGCAAAGCGGCCTGTGGACAACTCTGTGGACAACCTGTGCAAACACGCCGTGGAGCTTGTGCACGACCTGTGGACAACTCTGGGGAAAGTTCTCCACAAGATCGCCTGGCGCGCCGCTGACCAGGGATGACGTCATCCACCGGGTGTGGGGGAAAGAAAGTCGGCCGAGAAGTTCCCGGTAAGGGGTGAACCCCGTTTCGCCGGTTACAGGCTGGTAGGTTTCAGCGGTGATGAACCCCCGCCGTCGCCTCGTGACCGCGCAGGACCGCGAGATCCTGCGGCTCGCCGTGCCGGCGTTCGGCGCGCTCGTCGCCGAGCCGCTGTTCCTGCTGACCGACAGCGCCATCATCGGGCATCTCGGCACGCACCAGCTCGGCGGGCTCGGCGTGGCGGGGCAGGCGCTGAGCACCCTGGTCTACCTGTGCGTGTTCCTCGCGTACGGGACGACCGCGGGCGTGGCGCGGCAGGTGGGGGCCGGGGACCTGCGGGCCGCGATCCGGCAGGGCATCGACGGGATGTGGCTCGCGCTCGCGATCGGCGCGGTGATCGTCGCCGCGGCGTGGTGGACGGTCCCGGGGATCGTGGACGCGTTCGGGGCTTCGCCGGACGTGGCGCCGTACGCGGAGACGTACCTGCGGGTGAGCCTGTTCGGCATTCCCGCGATGCTCGTGGTCCTCGCGGGGACGGGCGTCCTGCGGGGCCTGCAGGACACGCGGACGCCGCTGCTCGTGTCCGTCGGGGGTTTCGGCGCGAACCTCGTGCTCAACGTGCTGTTCGTGGTCGTCCTGGAGTGGGGGATCGCGGGTTCGGCCTGGGGGACGGTGATCGCGCAGACGGCGAGCGCGGCCGTCTACGTCGCGGTGGTGCTGCGGGGCGCGCGGCGGCACGGGGCGCCGGTGCGGCCGGACGTGGCGGGGCTGCGGACGGCGGCGACCGCGGGGTTCGGGCTGCTGCTGCGGACGGCGGCGCTGCGGGTGGTGCTGATCGCGGGGACGTCGATCGCGGCGCGGATGGGCGACGCGGAGATCGCGGCGTACCAGGTGGGGTTCCAGGTGTGGACGCTGCTGGCGTTCGCGCTCGACGCCATCGCGATCGCCGGGCAGGCGATCACCGGGCGGTACCTGGGCGCGTCGGACGTCGCGGGGACACGGGTGGTCACCCGCCGGATGGTGTGGTGGGGGATCGTCTGCGGGGTGCTGTTCGGCGTGCTGATCCTCGTCGCGCGGCCGTGGCTGCCCGGGCTGTTCACCGGCGACGACGCCGTGCGGGACCTGCTGCTCGCGTCGCTGCTGCTGGTCGCGCTGCTGCAGCCGGTCGCGGGCGTGGTGTTCGTGCTGGACGGCATCCTGATCGGCGCGGGCGACGGCGCGTACCTCGCGGCGACTACGCTCGTCGCGACGCTGGTGTTCCTGCCCGCGGCGCTCGTCGCGTACTGGACGGGCGCGGGGCTCGTCGGGCTGTGGATCGCGATCGGGCTGTGGATGGGCACGCGGATGCTCACGCTCGGTCTGCGGGCGCGCGGCGACCGCTGGATGGTGACCGGCGCCGTCCGCTGAGCTACGCGGAGTCACGTTACGTGTTCGACAGTGTGCGTATCGAATCGGCAAAGCACACACGCCACATGCTCCACGCTCACTACTATTCGAACATGTGTTCTACGGACGGCGAGGGGTTGGCCCGGCTCGCGCAGGCGATCGACGACCTGGCGGCGGAGGGCCTGGCCGAGCTGCCTCCGGAGACGCTGGTGGAGCGGGTCGCCGGCATCTGGTCGCTGGTCGAGGAGCTCGATCCCGAGATCGCCCGCCGCCGCACCGGCTACACCTCCCGCGACACGTGACGGGCGCGGTCAGCCGAACGGATCGAACGGCGGGAAGATCGGCGCCTCCGGGTATCCGCCGCCGCCCTTCGGCGGCCCGTCCAGGCGCTTCGCGACCTCGCGGCGCAGCTCGGGGAGCCTTCGATAGAGGCGGTCGCCCGGGCAGGCGGTCGAGTTGTAGTCGCGGTGCCCGACGATCGCGTCGGCGGGGTCGAGGCGGTACTGCTCGCAGAGCCACGCGCACACCTCGACCAGCGAGCCCCACAGCCGGTCGGGCACACCGCTCTTGGTGTAGGTGCCCTCGTTCTCGATGCCGATGGTGTGGTCGTTGTGGTGCAGCACCTGCGCGCCCACCGCGAGGTTCCCGGCCCGGATCGAGCTGAGGCTGCGGTTGCGGCCTTCCATGACGATGCCGCCGCGGCTGATCGTGAGCTGCTGGCCGGCGTCGTCCCAGCCGTTGTCCTGCATGTGCCACTTCTGGATCCTGCGGGACAGCGCGAACGCGTGCGCGAGGGATCGGTCCTTGCTGTTCGCCGTGGCGGTGTGGTGCACGACGATGCGGTCCGGTGCCCGGTTCAGCACCTCGGCGGCGCGTTTGGGCGGACGGGCGTTCCAGTCCTCGCGCGTGTAGACCCGGGGCTCGTGCGCCCGCAGCACCGCCCCCTCGCCGAGCACCGCCCCCTCGCCGGGCGGCGGCTGCTCGCCGGGGCGCGCCCCGACGGCCCGTTCGTCCGCCATGGCCCCATTGTGCGGCGCGAGCCCCGCCGCGAGTAGGCCGGCCCCGACGGCCCCGCGGATGACCGTCCGGCGCGACACCGGCGGCTCGAATCCCGGGTCCTCCCCCGATCGCACGCTCAACTCCGTCCCCTTCCGCCCCCGTAGTGATCTAGTAACGGAACGTATCCGGCGCTTGTCGATCACCCAAGCACCGGGAGGTTCACGGGCGTTTCACCACGTGAAGCGGCCCCCACGCGGTGGACGCGTGGGGGCCGCTTCGGGGCCGTGCGGGTGCGGGCGTCAGCCCTCGACGACGTTGACGTCGATGGTGGCGTTGACGTCCGAGTGCAGCCGGACGCTGACCCGGTGCGTGCCGACGGTCTTGATCGGGTTGCCGATCTCGATGCGGCGGCGGTCCAGGTCGGGGCCGTCGGCGGCCTTGACCGCCTCGGCGATGTCGGCGGCGGTCACCGCGCCGAACAGGCGGCCGTTGCTGCCGGTCCGGGTGCGCAGCGTGACGCGCAGGCCGCCGAGCTGGTCGGCGACCTCCTTGGCGTGCTCGACGGTCGCGATCTCGCGGGCCGAACGCGCCTTCTTGATCGAGTCGATCTCCTTCTCGCCGCCGCGCGTCCACCGGATGGCGAACCCGCGCGGGATCAGGTAGTTGCGGCCGTAGCCGTCGCGGACGTCGATGACGTCACCGGGCTCGCCGAGCCCGGAGACCTGCTGGGTCAGGATGAGCTTCATGGTCTGCTTCCCCCCGGCCTCAGCGCGCGGTGCTGGTGTAGGGCAGCAGCGCCATCTCGCGGGCGTTCTTGATCGCCGTGGCGACGTCGCGCTGGTGCTGGGTGCAGTTGCCCGTGACACGCCGGGCACGGATCTTGCCGCGGTCGGAGATGAACTTCCGCAGCAGGACCGTGTCCTTGTAGTCGACGTAGGAGATCTTCTCCTGGCAGAACACGCAAACCTTCTTCTTCGGCTTGCGCGGAGGTGGCTTCGCCATCGTGGTGCTCCTTTGGGAGAGCCCCGCTCACGCGGGAATGGACGTGTGCTGGTTCATTTTTCCGCCGGGGTGCGGCGGACGTCTGGGACCGCGGCGGCACGGGACCGCCGACGGGTGCCGGCCGGCGCCGGGGAAGGCGCTAGAACGGCGGGTCGTCGTTGTAGCCGCCGCCGCCACCGCCGCCGGTGGCCCAGGGGTCGTTGGCCGGTGCGCCCTGCTGGCCGCCGCCGAACCCGCCCTGGGGCTGCCCGCCCCCGAAGCCGTCGCCGCCGCCCTGCTGACCGCCGCCGCCGAAACCACCGCCGCCTCCGCCGCCCTGCCGCTGGGTCTTGTTGACCTTGGCGGTGGCGCTGCGCAGTGACGGGCCGACCTCTTCGACGTCGATCTCGAAGACGGTGCGCTTGTCACCCTGGGTCTCGTAGGTCCGCGACTTGAGCCGGCCCTGCACGATCACCCGCATGCCGCGCTGGAGGCTCTCGGCCACGTTCTCGGCCGCCTGCCGCCAGACGCTGCAGGACATGAACAGCGTCTCGCCGTCCTTCCACTCGCCCGACTGGCGGTCGAACGACCGCGGCGTCGAGGCGATGCGGAAGGAGGCGACCGGTACGCCGCTGCTGGTGAAACGCAGGGTCGGGTCCTCGACGAGGTTCCCGACGATGGTGATTACGGTGTCGCCTGCCATGGGGCTCGCTCCGGCTGATCTGAGGGCTGAGCCTGGCTCAGTGGACCTCGGGACGGATGACCTTCGTGCGGAGGATCGACTCGCTGAGGTTGAGCTGCCGGTCGAGCTCCTTGACCGTGGCGGGCTCAGCCGACAGGTCGACCACCGCGTAGATGCCTTCGGACTTCTTCTGGATGTCGTACGCCAGGCGACGGCGGCCCCAGACGTCGACCTTCTCGACGCTGCCACCGTCGTCCTTGACGACCTTCAGGAACGGCTCGAGGGCCGCCGGAGCGGTGCGCTCGTCGATGCCGGGGTCGAGGATCGTCATGACTTCGTAACGACGCATGCTGGTCCCTACCTCCTCTGGACTGGTGCGGTCACGGTCTCTCCGTGACAGGAGGGCTGTTGCGTCTCCCGTGGTGGTCGGCTGCCCGGATCGCCGGGCGGACCTGCCGCGGGACCGATACAGGCTACCAACTCGGCAGGTCGCCCGTGACCGGGTTCCGCACGTCGGCGGTGCCGCGCGGGGCGGCCGTCAGTGGCGCGCGCCGGGACGCGCGCCCTGGCGGCCGCCGGAACGCGGACCGGGACGGGCCGCCTTCGCGCAGCGCCGCCGTTCCAGCTCGGTCATGATGTCGGTCATGCGGGCGCGCATCCGCGCGGTCTGCGTCGTGAGCAGCGTCAACTCCTCCACCAGCTCCGCGTCCCCGATCAGCGCCAGCTCGCTGTGGTCCATTGCCTCGCCTCCGCCTTCTCCCCGCTTCCCCCCGGGGACGGCCTCGACTCGTTCTCGAATCCGTGTTCGACCGTACCGGGTGCCGCCGACATTTTCCGCCCGGGCTCGCAGGTTGATCCTCATCCGTCCCGGGAACCCTTAGATCACCGTCCGTCCGGTCGACCGGCCCGCCGGCCGAGCGGCGACACACCACGAGGAGGTCCGATGCCACAGGAGGCAGCCGGGAGCAGGCCGACGGCCCGGAGCGGTCCGGGCGTGACCGCGCGTCCCGACGTCCAGACCGAATCGCACGCGGTGGGGAACGCGCTCGCCGCCGCCTCCATCACCATCGGGATCGCCGCCCTCGTCCTGGGCTGGATCCCCGCGACCCATCTCCCCGGCGCGATCGCGGCCGTCATCGGCCTCCCGCTCGCGCTCTACTCCCAGATGATCTCAGGGACGATCAACCAGCGGTGGCTCAACGTCATCGGCATGGTCGCCGCGTTCCTCGGCGGCGCGTTCGCGCTGAGCCACGGCGGCTTCTCCGTCTAGTACCCGGCGCCGCGAGGACCGCTCTCCCGCGCGCCCGCCCCCGCTCCGCGGCGCCGGGAAGCGGCCCCGCGTGCGTAGTCGCACGCCGGGGCGCGTGCCGGGCGTGGGCGAAGTCGCACCGCGCTGTCGTCCCCCGCGGCTAACCTCGGTGTCATGCGCATCGGAGCCCACGTCGACCAGACCAACCCGCTGGACAACGCCCGCGCCGTCGGCGCCGACGTCGTGCAGTTCTTCCTGGGCGACCCGCAGGGGTGGAAGAAGCCCGTCCTGCCCGAGGGCGTCGAGGCGCTGGCCGGGTCCGGCGTGGACGTGTTCGTGCACGCCCCGTACACGATCAACGTGGCGACGTCCAACAACCGCATCCGGATCCCGAGCCGCAAGAACCTCACGCAGCAGCTCGAGGCGGCGGCGTCCATCGGCGCGAAGGCGCTGATCGTGCACGGCGGGCACGTGCTGAAGGACGACGACCCGGAGACCGGCTTCGAGAACTGGCGCAAGGTGTTCGAGCGGGTCGAGTGCCCGATCCCGGTCTACATCGAAAACACCGCGGGCGGCGGCAACGCCATGGCCCGGAAGTTCGACCGGATCGCCCGGCTCTGGGAGGTGCTGTCGGGCGTCCCGGGGCTGGAGTCCAAGCTCGGGTTCTGCCTCGACACCTGCCACGCGCACGCGGCGGGCGAGGCGCTCATCGACGCCGTCGACCGGATCAAGGCCATCACCGGACGCATCGACCTCGTCCACTGCAACGACAGCCGCGACGCGTTCGGCTCCGGCGCCGACCGGCACGCCAACCTCGGCAAGGGCAGCATCGACACCGACCTCATCCTCACCGTGGTGCGGGCGGCGGGCGCGCCGGTCGTGGTGGAGACCCCGGCCGCCGGGCAGGCCGACGACATCGCCTGGCTGCGCGAGAACCTCGGCTGACCGTCCGGTTCCGGACGAGGCGATCTTCCCTGGAGAACGGGGGAACCGGGGCGGCGCGGGCGGCGTCTAACCCGTTCGACAACACACAGGATGGCGCCGTGATCCGTTCGTGGGTCACACTGGCTTAATCCGACCAGTCCTCCGCGCACGCGCGATCTCGCCGGTGGCGCGCGAACCGAACGGGGAACCCATGGCACAGCCCCCTTACGACCCCTACGGTTACGGGTCGCAGGATCCGTACGCCCAGTCCTACCAGCCCCAGCCCGCGGTGCAGCACCACCACTACGGTCCGCCGTCGGCGCCCCCGACCAACGGCATGGCGACCGCCTCCATGGTGTGCGGGCTGATCGGCATCGTGTTCTGCGGTTTCACGTCCATCCTGGCGATCATCTTCGGGCACGTCGCGCAGTCCCAGATCCGGCGGACGCGCGAGGGCGGCTCCGGCATGGCCACGGCGGGACTCGTCATGGGGTACATCGTCACGGTGCTCTGGGGACTCGTCTGGGCGCTCTACATCATCGGTGCCATCACGCTGTGGAGCAGCACCGGCACCTACTAGACCGACCGGCCCCTCACGCGAGCCGGGGCACGCCCGCCACTTCCACGCCGACGCTCGACAGGAGCACGGTCATGGGGGTGGCGGTGTCGCGCCAGCGCTTGACCGCCCCGGCGAAGAGGTCCAGCACCGCGCGGAACGCCGACTGGTCGTCCTCCGCGAGTTCGGACCACGACTCGTACAGCACCATGTATCCGTGCTTCGCGGGCGCCCAGGACAGGTCGGTGAGGGCGCCCTCCAGGGCCTCCCAGGTGGTGCCCACCCCCTCGGGGAACCCGAAGGTCTCGCCGCACAGCCGCAGGAACTCGTCGCTGTCGGAGGCGCGGCGTCCGTCCAGGTGGAAGCCGCGCCAGCCGGCCTCGCCGGCCCGCTCGATCCAGGCCGCGTCGCCGAGCGCTCCCGGTGCGGGGGGCGTCCGCCACTGGTAGACGCCCGGTGCCAGGCGTCCGGCGATCAGTTCGTCCAGTGCTCGATTCGCGTCCACGTCGTCATCTCCCCGGTGGATTCGCGCGCCCCGCGTCCGCGGGGTCCCGGGCAACGGCGATCATGCCCCATAAACCCCCGCAAAACCATACGTTTCGCCCACGATCCGGACGGCCGGCGCGGCACGCCCGCAGCCCAGGGGCCTCCGGCGCACCGCATTTTCCCGAAGTTCTCCGTGACCCGCGCGACCCACGTGACCCGCGGTACCTACGGGACGGCCGGTGCACCGGCCCCGCGGACCGTGCGGCGCGCGGAACGCCACCGCCCGAGCGACACCACGTCGTCCGCGCCGTCGAGGAACCCGCCCGCGGGATCGTCCGCGCCGTCGGATCTGACCGCGTCGGCGGACGGGCGCAGCACCTCCCACACGATGAGCGCGGCGAGCGCGAGCACGGTGACGAACCGGGCGAGCAGCGCGATGTCGTAGACGTCCTGCCCGATGCCGCCCTCGGGCGCGTCCAGGGTCAGCACCGCCGAGAGGGTGCCGGAGAGGTCCTGGCCGGGCGTCTGCGCGGACACCGACAGCAGGAACCACCAGATGCCGAAGAAGTACACGATCTCGCCGACCTGCCAGACGACGAACGCGGGGAGCTTCGGCCGGGCCAGCACCGCGAGGGGCAGCAGCCACAGCACGTACTGCGGCGACCAGACCTTGTTCGGCAGCATGAACGCCACCAGGACGAGGAACATCAGCTGCGGCAGCCGGGGGCGGCGCGGCGCGGCCAGCGCGAGCACCGCGATGCCGGCGCAGAGCACGAGGCACGTGCCGGTGCCGAGGAGGTTGAGCCGGCCGGTGTCGTCCAGTCCGGGCATGCCCTGGTCGCGGAGGAAGAACCAGATGGAGCCCCAGTCGATGCCGCGGTCCTGGCTGAACGTGTAGAACTGCAGCCACCCGTCCCAGGCGAACAGCATCACGGGCAGGTTCACCGCGAGCCACGAGGCCGCGGTGCCCGCGAGCATCCGTCCCATCGCCCGCCACTGGCCCGCGCGCACACAGAGCAGGACGAGCGGGCCCAGGAACAGCAGCGGGTAGAACTTCGCCGCGATGGCCAGCCCCAGCAGGACGCCCGCGAGGGCGGGCCGCCGCTTCGACCACGCCGCCAGCGCCAGCGCGGACAGCCCGACGGCGAGCAGGTCCCAGTTGATGTACGCGCTGAGGAGCAGCGCGGGGGACAGGGCGACCATCAGCCCGGCGCGCAGCGAGCGCCGCCCGGCCGCGTACGCCGTCGCCAGGACGGTCACGACCGCGAGGACGGCGAGCAGCAGCACGGTCACGTTGTAGAACGCCATCCCCCTGCCGTCGTCGCCGAACGGGGACACGAGCCACGCGACGAGCTGCATGAGCCCGCCGCTCAGCACCGGGTACTCGACGAACCGGATGTCGGTGCCCGGGAACGAGTCGAAGTACGGGATCAGCCCGTCGTTCAGCCCGCGCACGTAGTAGAGCGGGTAGACGTCGGTGTAGCAGGCGTTCGTCGTCGTCTCGATGAAGTCGAAGCCCGCGGACGCGCACGGCCGCTTCTGCAGCCATCCCAGCAGGCACACCAGGGCCGTGACGCCCGTCAGGACCGGGACGAGCCGCGCCATGCGTCCACGGACGTCCCCGGTCTCGGCGTCGGGCTTCGCGAGCCTCTCAGAAGACGACGACATGGACAGCAAGACTATTGGTGATCGCGCCCGCCCGCGCCCGGGACGTGCACCGGTCCATTCGGCCTGGGACGTCGTCCCGTGGCATCACGGCCATGCCCGGCACGCGGAAGGCCCGGGCCGCGGGCTGCGGCTCGGGCCTTCCGACCGGACCGGGGCGTTACCGCCGTCCGTCAGTTGCCTTGCGTATTAGGACCGTTGGGCCCGCCGGGGTTCTCCGGCTGATCGTTCTCCTTGCACTGCGCCACGGTCTCGCGCCTGTTCTCCCGGTCGCACCACCAGTCGGGGTAGCCCGGCGGGGGAATGTTGGGGTCGCAGCCGACCGGTGTGTTCCACGGAGACGTGCAGGCTTGGCCCGTCCCCGTGGGCGGCGAGTTGGTCGGCGAGGTCGAGGGCGTCGGCGACTCGCTCCCGCAGTTCTGCCCGTTCTGGCCGCCCTGCCCGCCCTGGCCGTCCTGTCCGGGCCGGCAGGAGGGGGACGTCGACGTGCTCGGCGACGTCGACGGCGAGGGCGTCGTCACCTCGGGCTTGGCCCAGGCGGCGACCTCACCGCCGTACACGGCCGGCTGGAACTGCATGACCGGCTGTCCCTTGTGGGCCTGCGTCATGAACAACTTGAACAGGTCGGCGGGGACGGTACCACCGTAGACCTGGGTGTAGTTGCCGATGCCCTCCAGAGAGAGCCGGTTGTTGTTCTCGTCCTGGCGCCACATGGCCACGGCCGTGGACAGCTGCGGGGTGTAGCCGACGAACCACGCCGACCGGTGCTTGTCGGTCGTACCGGTCTTACCGGCGACCGGGCGGTCCGGGAGGGCCGCGCGCTCACCGGTACCCTTCGTGACGACGTCCACCATGGCGGCGGTCGCGTCGCGCGCGACGCCCTCCTCGAAGACCCGCTCGCCGTCGCCCCACGGGTTCTTCTTGACGACCTCGCCGTCCTCGTTCTTGACCGGATCGCCGTTGATCTTCTCGATCGACTTGATCACGTGCGCCGGCCGGTGGACGCCGCCGGCCGCGAACGTCGAGTACACCGACGCCATCGTGACCGAGCTGGCGTCGATGACGCCCAGCGGCAGCGAGGTGACGGGCTCGAGCGGGTCGTCCTCCATGCCCATCTTCTTCGCCATCTTGATGACGTTCTCGAGACCGACCTTCTGGCCGAGCTCCACGTACGACGTGTTGATCGACAGCGCCGTCATCTCCTGGATGTCGTAGACGCCGTCCTCCGCACGGTTGTCGTTCGTGAACGGCGTGCCGTTGATGACCCGCCGGTAGCTGCCGTCCATCGTCGTCTTCAGGCTGATGCCCTGGCTGAGGGCGGTGGCGAGCACGATCGGCTTGAAGGACGAACCGGGCTGCACCTTGCCCTGGAACGAGTCGTCGAACTGCTGTTCCTCGTAGCCGGGACCGCCGTAGGCCGCGACGACGCCGCCCGTCTTGGGGTCGACCGCGCTGAGCCCGAAGTGGATCTCCTTGCCGAGGTTGTTGTCCTTCTTGATCTTCTCGACGGCCTTGGCGGTGAACTCCTGCAGGTCGTGGTCGAAGGTCGTCGTGATCTTCAGGCCCTCGCTCTCCAGGGCCGTCTCCGGGATGCCCAGCGCCTCCAGCTCGCGGATGACGCGCTCGCGCAGGTAGCCGGCCTGCTCGCCGCCCTGCACGTCGCTCCACTCCTTCTGGGTCTGCGGGAACTGCATGCCCTGGCGCTTGCTCTGCTCGAGCCAGCCCTCCTCGACCATGCCGTTCAGGACGTAGTTCCAGCGGTAGACGAGCGCTTCCTTGGCCTTCTTCTTCTCCGGGTCGGTGGGGTTGCCGTAGGTGACGAAGTAGCTCGGCTGCTGGATCATCGCGGCGAGCATCGCGGCCTGCTCCACGGTCAGCTTGTCGACCGTCGTGCGGAAGTAGGCGCGGGCCGCGGCCTGGATGCCGTAAGCCTGCCGCCCGAAGGGGACCGTGTTGAGGTAGAGCTCGAGGATCTTCTCCTTCTTCTCCTCGTTGCCCAGCCGGATGGAGATCATGATCTCCTTCAGCTTCCGGCTGACGGTCCGCTCCTGGCTGAGCCCCGCGAAGTAGTTGCGGGCGAGCTGCTGCGTGATCGTCGACGCGCCGGTGACCTCGCCGCCCGTCGCCGCCGTCACGACCGCCCGGGCGATGCCCGTCGGCGAGACGCCCGGCTCCGTCCAGAACTTGCGGTCCTCGGCCGCCAGCACCGCGTTCTGCACGTGCTTCGGCACCTGGGACAGCGGGACGCTGGTCCGGTTCATCCCGACCCGCGCCAGCACCTCGCCGTCCTTGTACTCGATCACCGAGGACTGGCGGACGGCGTCCGCCTGCGCCTCGTCGGGGATCGGCGTCTGCATGTACACCACGACGAGGAGGGTCGCGATGGCGACGATCCCCACGGTGACGACGGAGAGCGCGACCTTCCAGGACGGGACGTACTTCCGCCAGCCGGTCTTCTCGGGCTTGTCGGACGGCTTGCCGCGCCGCCCCCCGGGACCACCCGGGCCCCCGGGTCCGCCCGGACCGCCCTGCCGCCGCGGACCGGGTCCGCCCGGACCACCGGGACGCCCCTGCCCGCCGGGCCCACCTGGTCCGCCGGGTCCGCCCGGCCTGCCGGGGCCGCCCGGACCACCGGGACCCCCGGGACGTCCAGGGCCTCCAGGTCCTCCTGGCCCTCCCGGACCACCGGGCCCTCCGGGACCGCGCCCCGGCGGGGGGCCGGCCGGCATCGCCGCGGGCTGCCCGCGGCGCCGGGCTCCGGGGGGACCCGCGGGACGGGCCGGACCGCCGCCGCGACCGCCCTGGCGAGGTCCGGGCCGCGGCTGCCTGCCGGGCATCGGGGCGCCACCGGCGTTCCCGCGCTGACCGCCGCCGGAAGGGCCGGGGCGGGGGGCGCGCCTGCGGCCCGGGCTGTCTCCGTATTCCGGTCCGTATCGGCTTGGGTTACTCACGCGGCCTCATCAACTGGGGTACGGCTGTGCGTCGTCAGAGGGTACTGCGCACGTGCGGACGTGGGGGCGGGAGCGGCTGCACCCGGTGCCCCCGTGGGGGTCGAACGACCTCGATCATGCCATCCGGTACCGGTTCGTCCGGACCGTTCCGGCGCGATGCCCGATTCCCGGCCCGACCTGCCCGGCCGCGCGGGGGCGGCGGGACGCCCGGTGCCGCCCGCCGCCGCGGCCGGCGCCGCCTGCGGCGCCACGCGAACATAATTCATGTCACACCCCGATCTGACGAGACCTCACCGGCCGGACGCCCGGCGGCGACCGGCGCGCGCCGCGAGCCACGATCATCGGTCACCACCGCCTCACTCCGGCGGTCTGCCGAGCGGCAGCAGGGGCCGGACGTCCTCGAGTTCGGTATCGCGGCCCCGGCCGCCGCCGCCCCGGCACTGGTCGGCGCCCCGGTTGATCTGGCACCACCACCGCGGCGGCGGGTCGCTCGGCGGCTTGCGGATGTCGCAGTTGCCGTTCGGGATCGGCGACTGGCACGGCGGCTTGTCGCCGCCCTCCCCGCCGTCGCCGCCCTCGCCGCGGCACCGCGGGTCGAGGTTCCCCCACGGCTCGTCGCACCACTCCGGCTTCTCGGGCTTCTTCGGCTTCGGCGGCTTCGCCCACTTCTGCGCGATCCCGCCGAACGTCGGCTCGGGGAACGACTTCGCCTCGAGGCCCTCGGTCGCCCGCACCATGTACGCGCGCCACAGCCGCGCGGGGATCGTCCCGCCCTCGACCTCGCCGATGCCGGGCAGGACGACCGACTTCTTCTTCCCGTCCGGCCCGTTCGCGTCGCTGAACATCGTCACCGCCGTCGACACCTGCGGCACGTAGCCGACGAACCACGACGACACGTTCCGGTCCGTGGTGCCGGTCTTGCCCGCGACGTCCCGTCCGTCCGGCAGCCGCGCCGCCGTCGCCGTGCCGCCCTGGACGACCTGCTGCATCGCGTACGTCGCGTCCGCCGCGACGCCCTTGCTGAAGATCCGCCGCGACTCGTACTTCGGCTTCAGCCGCACCGTCTCGTTGTCGGTCTGCTTCACGACCCGGATCACGTGCGGCTCGTGGTAGACGCCGCCGTTGGCGAACGCCTGGTACCCGGCCGCCTGCTCGATCGCCCGGATGTCGTTGACGCCGAGCGCCAGGTTGATCCCCACGTGGCCCTTCAGCAGGTCGGGGGAGATGCCCGCGTCGGTCTCGGTCTCCTTCACCTCTTCGAGCCCGACCTTCCCGGCGAGCTGCAGGAACGCGGTGTTGACCGACTCCTGCAGCGCCTTCGTCAGCGTGATCGCCGGGCCGACGTCGTGCGTGTTCGGGACGACCGTCGCGCCCGCCGTCCCCTTCGGCACCACGTTGCCGTTCGCGTCGATCGGGGTGTTCGACCGTCCCTCGACGAGGCTCTTGAGGCTGTAGCCCTGCTTCAGCGCGGTCGCCAGCACGTACGGCTTCATCGCCGACCCCGCCTGCGCGGAGCCCTGCCACACGGTGTTGAACGACTGCTCCAGGTAGCCGGGGCCGCCGTAGAACGCGATGACCTCGCCGTTCTCGGTGTTGACCGACACCAGCCCGACCTGGATGTCCTTCTTCGCGAGCTTCTGCGGGTCGACCTGGGAGATGCTCTGCTCGACGGCCTTCTTCGCGTCCGCCATCCGCTTGCGGTTGAACGTCGTGTAGACCCGCAGGCCCTTGGTGGTGAGCTCCTGCTCGTCGATGCCGAGCCGCCGCAGCTCCTCCTTGGCCCGCATCAGCATGTAGCCCTGCTGGCCCTCGTACAGCTGGTCGCCGGCGTTGCGCGACAGGAGCTTCGGGAAGCTCTTCTTGTACTTCTCCGCGTCCGCGGCCTTCATCTGGCCCATCCCGACGAGGCCGTTCAGCGTGTACTCGTAGCGGCCCTGCGCCCACTCCCGCCACTGCTTCTCGGCCGGGTCGCGGTTGGGGTGCTGGATGAGCCCGCCGAGCAGGGCGGCCTGGTCGGGCTTGAGCTCCCAGACGTCCTTGCCGAAGTACTCCCGGGACGCCGCCTGGATCCCGTACGTGTTGCGGCCCAGGTAGATGGTGTTCAGGTACAGCTCGAGGATCTCGTCCTTGGTGTACTTCTCCTCGAGCTTCACCGAGATGAACAGCTCTTTGAACTTCCGGCTCATCGTCCGGTTGTTGGGGTCGGAGTAGTAGTTCTTGGCGAGCTGCTGGGTGATGGTGGAACCGCCGCCGGACCCGCCGGTCAGGTTGTCCCACGCCGCTCGCGCCGTGCCCTTGACCGAGAACCCGGGGTCGGTGCGGAAGCTGCGGTTCTCCGCGGCCAGCACCGCGTTCTGAACGACCTCCGGCACCTTCTCCAGGTCGACGCTCTGCCGCTTCTTCCCGATCCGGCCGATCTCGCTGCCGTCGGTGTAGTAGAAGATCGACGCCTGGTCCTGGACGCCCTCGACCGTCGGCTCCGCGGGGGTCGGCGTGTTCGAGTACGCGACCCACACCAGCGTCACCACGCTCGCGACCCCGAGCCCGAGGACCCCGGCCACCAGCTTCCACGAGGGCAGGAACCGCCGCCAGCCGGTGTTGCGCGACCGCAGGTGGCCGAGAAGGCCCCGCTTCCCCTTCCCGGGGCCGCCGGGTCCGCCCGGTCCTCCCGGCACGCCCCCGGACCCGAACCCGACCGCCTTCGCGGGCGGATCCGTCGCCGTCGTCTGCGCCCCGCCGCCGGGCACCGCGCCCGGCGCGCCCATCGCGGCGCCGCCGAACCCGCCCGGCGCCCCCGGGCCCGCGGGCACGGGCGCCCCGCCCCGGAAGACGTCCACGCTCGTCTCCGGGGAAGGCCCGCCACGGCCGGCGCCCGGGACGTCCGGACCGGACGGCCCGGTCACGGGGAAGCCCGCACCCGGTGCGGGACTCGCCCCTGGGACGCCTGGAACGTTCGCGGAAGAAGGAGCGGACCCGCCCTGCGGAGGCGCGCCCAAGGGGTCACCGCCGCGAGGAACGTGCACGGTCGCGTCGCCGAACCCGTCCAAGGCGCTCGGGCCGCTTCCCAGCGGACCGCTTCCGGGCCCGCCCGTCCCCGGGGCCCCTTCCGCGTTCGCGGCAGGGGCCGAATGCCCGCCCAGCGGACCGCCCAAGGGATCCGATCCCGGAGGCACATGGACGGTCGCGTCACCGAACTCGGCGCCCGGACCGGGCGCGGCCGGCGCGGGGCCGCCCAGCGGACCGCCCAAGGGGTCGCCGCCCAGCGGACCGCCGAGGGGGTCGCCGCCCGGGGGCACGCGCATCGTGGCGTCGCCGAGATCGGCCCCCGGCGCGCTCCCGAAGGCGCCTGGACCGCTCAGCGGGCCGCCGTCCAGCGGGCCCGCGCTCAGCGGGCCGCCGCCGAGGGGGTCGCCGCCGGGGGAGACCCGCATGGTCGCGTCACCGACGTCCGCTCCTGGGGAGGGGAACGGACCGCCGAAGCCGCTCAGCGGGTCCGCGCCGGAAGGAAGGTTGACGGTCGCGTCGCCGAGATCGACGCCCGGTGCGCCGAGGCCGCCGCCGGACGTCCCGGACGCGGGGCCG
This sequence comes from Spirillospora sp. NPDC052242, assembly GCF_040679555.1. Taxonomy (NCBI): domain Bacteria; kingdom Bacillati; phylum Actinomycetota; class Actinomycetes; order Streptosporangiales; family Thermomonosporaceae; genus Spirillospora; species Spirillospora sp. NPDC052242. The sequence goes on along the minus strand of NZ_JBFAUZ010000018.1, from coordinate 30,659 downwards.
CCCAGGGGGCTCGAGCCGGGCGGGACGCGCATGGTCGCGTCGCCGAGGTCGACGCCGGGGAAGCCGCTGGGGCCCTGCGCACCGGGGCCTTGCGCACCGGGGAGGTCGAAGCCGCCGAGGGCGTCGGACGGTCCGGCGGGCGGGGGCGCGCCCGGCGGCGTGCCGGGCGGTGCGGCGGGAGGCGGACCGAAGATCGCCGTTGCGTCGACTTCCCCCGCGGGCTCGGCGGGGGCAGCCGGAACCTCCGGGTCGCCGGGGCGGGGAAGGTGCTGCCCGCCCGGCCACTGCGACCCGGACTCCGGTCGGGGCTGGCTTGGATTACTCACGCGACCTCATCAACAGGGGACAACGACTCGTGCGCCGTCCGAAGAGTACTGTGCGGGCTGGTGAGCGGGGGGAGCGCTGTGCAAGGCGGTACTCCGTTCCGGCTGGTCAACGTCCCTCACCGACGTTTTCGGTCGGCGCATCCCTCCTCGATCGTCCGCGGCTCGGGGGCCTGGTGCCCGCGACCGGGGGCGTGCGACGTCGCCGGATGGCTGCAGCGCCACTTTGGCACACTTCGGCCACATAGACCCGAAATTTGCCGTATTCGCGGGCCCCTCGCACTCTTCGTAGCCGGACGGTCCGCGCGCGTGCCGTAAGACGTCCGGAGAACGCGCGCGCGTGCGCGCGGGGGAAGCCGGACGGCGGGTCGTTCAGGTCACGTTCAGGTCGGCTTGCGATGACGCGCCCCGGTACGTATCTTTGCGATGTATCGAGTCGATACATTCACTCGATACATCGACCTGAGACATCGGCGCTGCGAAGGGACTCGGGATGGCGGCCAGGAAGGGCGCGGGCGTGCTGGAGCTCGCCGTGCTCGGGCTGCTGCACGAGTCCCCGATGCACGGGTACGAGCTGCGCAAGCGGCTCAACGCCCTGCTGGGCATGTTCCGGGCGTTCTCGTACGGGTCCCTCTATCCGTGCCTCAAGCAGCTCCTCGCCAAGGGACTGATCATGGAGGACCGGCCGGAGGAGCCGAACGTGCCGCTCGCCCTGCAGAGCCGCCGGTCGAAGATCGTTTACAAGCTCACCGCCGACGGGAAGGAGCGCCTCCAGCAGCTCCTCACCGAGGCCGGTCCGGCGTCCTGGGAGGACGAGGGGTTCGGCGTGCACTTCGCCTTCTTCTCGCACACCCGCGCCGACGTCCGGCTGCGGATCCTCGAAGGCCGGCGCAGCCGGCTCGAGGAGCGCCTGGAGGGGTTCCGCGCCGCGCTGGCGCGGACCCGGGAACGGGTCGACTCCTACACCCTCGAATTGCAGAACCACGGGTTGGAGTCCGTCGAACGCGAGGTCCGGTGGCTCAACGAGCTCATCGGCCGCGAGCGGGCCGAGCAGGAAAAACTAGCCAAGTCTTCGGAATTTGATCAGGACATGCCTCGGGAGACGGGTCGCTGACCCAGCGGTCCGCCGCCCTCGAGGTCGGGTGAAGAACACCACATGTTCCGCAACAGGAGAAGGAGCAACCGGATGGGTTCGGTGCGCGTAGCCATCGTGGGTGTGGGCAACTGCGCCTCTTCGCTCGTCCAGGGTGTCGAGTTCTACAAGAACGCGGCCCCCGAGACGCGGGTTCCCGGCCTCATGCACGTCCAGTTCGGCGAGTACCACGTCGGTGACGTGGAGTTCGTCGCGGCGTTCGACGTCGACGCCAAGAAGGTCGGGATGGACCTGTCCGAGGCCATCCACGCGAGCGAGAACAACACGTACAAGTTCGCGGACGTTCCGCCGAGCGGCGTGATCGTGCAGCGCGGCCACACCCTGGACGGCCTGGGCGAGTACTACCTCGACATGGTGGAGGAGTCGGACGCCAAGCCGGTCGACGTCGTCCAGGCCCTCAAGGACGCCGAGGTCGACGTGCTCGTGTCCTACCTGCCGGTGGGTTCGGAAGAGGCCGACCGGTTCTACGCCCAGTGCGCGATCGACGCGAACGTCGCGTTCGTCAACGCCCTGCCGGTGTTCATCGCCAGCGACCCCGAGTGGGCCGAGAAGTTCACCAAGGCCGGCGTCCCGATCGTGGGCGACGACATCAAGTCGCAGGTCGGCGCGACGATCACGCACCGCGTGATGGCCAAGCTGTTCGAGGACCGCGGGGTCGAGCTGCTGCGCACGTACCAGCTCAACTTCGGCGGCAACATGGACTTCATGAACATGCTGGAGCGCAAGCGCCTCCAGTCGAAGAAGATCTCCAAGACGCAGTCGGTCACGTCGCAGATCCCGCACGAGATGGCGAAGGCCGACGTGCACATCGGCCCGTCCGACCACGTGCCGTGGCTGGACGACCGCAAGTGGGCGTACGTGCGGCTCGAGGGCAAGTCGTTCGGCGACACCCCGCTGAACCTCGAGTACAAGCTCGAGGTGTGGGACTCCCCCAACTCCGCCGGCGTCATCATCGACGCGGTGCGCGCCGCCAAGATCGCCAAGGACCGCGGGATCGGCGGCCCGATCCTGTCGGCGAGCTCCTACTTCATGAAGTCGCCGCCGGTGCAGTACACCGACGACGAGGCGCGGGACGCCGTCGAGCAGTTCATCTCGGGCGAGCTCGACCGCTGACCCCCCGGCGGGTGAACGCCCGTCCGTGCAAGGCGTGAGGACGCCCCGGCAGTGCACAAGTCACTGCCGGGGCGTCCTTTACTTCTATAGAGAAAACCGTGATGTGTCGTCCTGACGTCACTCTCTGGCCCTACTGTGACACCGCCGGTGATTGCACGCTCCGGTTCCGGGGTTCGAGGTGAGGCGTGATGGCAGGTGCGGTGGTCAAGGCGGCGGCGGGGTTCGCCGTGCTCGCGGCCGGGCTGACCGGCTGCGTCGGCGGGGGCGGCGAGGGCGCGTCGGCGGACGAACCGGTCCGGGACGGCGGCGTGCTCCGGATCGTGGGCTCGTCGGACGTCGAGCACCTCGACCCCGCGTCCGTGGCGAGCGTCGGCGCGTACGGGCTCGTCCGGACGTTCGCGCGGACGCTGTTCGGCACGCGCGCGTCCAACGCGTTCGCGGAGACGGTGCCGGTGCAGCCGGACGTCGCGGTGCGGATCCCGACGCGCGGCAACGGCGGCGTCAGCGCCGACCGCGAGACGTACACGGTGCGGCTGCGCGAGGACGTCCTGTGGAACACCGAGCCGCCGCGCCCGGTGACGGCGCACGACTTCGTCCGCGGGTTCGAGCGGCTGTGCAACCCGGCGGCGCCGTCGATCGGCCGGGGCTACTACGTGTCCACGCTCGTCGGGATGCAGGCGTTCTGCGACGGTTTCCTCAAGGTCGACCCGCACGACCCCGCCGCGATGGCCGCCTACCAGCGCGACCACGGCATCGAGGGCGTCCGGGCCGAGGACGACCGCACGATCGTCTTCGAGCTGAAGGACCCGGCGAGCGACTTCCTGCACCTCCTCGCACTGCCGTTCACCGCCGCCGCCCCGCAGGAGTACGACCGGTTCGTCCCGGACGGCCCGGACTTCCGGAACCACACGATCTCGAACGGGCCGTACCAGATCGTCGAGTACCGCCCGGGGATCTCGTACGTCCTCGCCCGCAACCCGGCCTGGCGTCCGCAGAGCGACCCCCTCCGCTCCCGGCACGTCGACCGGATCCGCATCACCCTCGGCCAGGACTCGCCGGAGGCCGTGCAGCAGCAGCTCGAGCAGGGCACCTCCGACCTCGCCTGGGACCAGCCCGTGCCGACCTCGGCGATCCCCCGGCTGCGCGACGACCCCCGCTTCGCGATCATGAAGGCGCCGAGCAGCAGCCCCTACCTGGTGTTCAACCTGCTGAGCCCGAACAACAACGGCGCGCTCGGCAAGCGGGACGTCCGGCGGGCGCTGCAGTACGCGATCGACCGCAGCGCGCTCGTCAAGCTCGTCGGCGGCCCGGCCGTCGCGGACCCCCTGCACACGGTGATCCCGCCGGGCAACTCAGGACACGCCGCCGCGAACCACTACCCGACGCGGGGCGACTCGGGCGACCCGGCCAAGTGCCGCGCCCTGCTCGCCCAGTCCGGGCACCCGAACCTCACGCTGAAGTTCCCGTACCGGACGAACAGCCTGCACAAGCTGTTCGCGGAGTCGATCGCCGAGAACCTCGCGTCCTGCGGCGTCACGGCCGAACTCGCGCCCGACACCGGCGGCTCCTTCTACGGCGGGACGATCACCACGCCGGCCCGGGCTCGCGAGGGCCAGTGGGACATCGCCGCGCCCGGCTGGACGCCCGACTGGTACGGCAACAACGGCCGCTCGATCATCCAGCCGCTCTTCGACGGCCGCACCTACGGAAACGGCTCGACGAACTACGGCGGTTACAACAACCCGCGCGTGAACGAGCTGATCGACGCCGCACTGACGGCGTCCGGCCCGCAGGAGGCGGCCGAACGCTGGCGGCAGGCCGACGTCCTGATCATGCAGGACGCCGCGATCGTCCCCCTGCTGAACCGCGACCACACGATCTTCCGCTCGTCCCGCGTCCGCAACGCCCGCTTCCTCCCCACCGCGGCCGGCTACGACTACACCCACATCTGGCTGGCCACCGACGACTGACCCACCCCGCGCCCCCAGCGCAAGATTCGCCCGGCTTCCATCACGCCCCGCGCCCGGGCCCCACTCCCGCAGCCACAGGCGCCCCCGCGCACAAGCCGCACGGCGACCGTCACGATCCGCGCCCCGCGCGCCGACCTCCACGCGCCCGGAGGACGCCCCCGCACAGCAGCCGCACGGCTCCCGCAACAACCCGCGCCCCGCGCGCCGACCCCCGCGCCGCCGGAGAGCGCCCCCGCACAGCAGCCGCACGGCTCCCGCAACGACCCGCGCTCCGGGCGCCTACTCCCGCGCGGCCGGAGGGCGCTCTGCGCCCGGAGGCCGTGCGGCTCTTCTCCCGTCACGACGGTCGTTCGGCCCCGCTCTTTCCCTGGAAAAGGAGAGCGTAGGGTGGGTGGGTGAAGGCTGGTGAGTTGCGGGGGATCCTCCGGGGACGGGACTTTCGGCGCCTCTACGCGACGCGGCTGGCCTCGCAGTTTACCGACGGCGTGTTCCAGGTTGCGCTCGCCGGTTACGTGTTCTTCTCCCCCGAGCAGCGCGCGACGGCCGGGGAGGCCGCGGCGGCGTTCGCGGTGACGCTGCTGCCGTACTCGGTGCTGGGCCCGTTCGCGGGCGTGTTCATCGACCGGTGGCGGCGGCGGCAGATCCTCGTGTGGGCGCCGGTGCTGCGCGCGGCGCTCGTCCTGCTGGTGGCGGCGCTGGTCGCGGCCGGACGGGACGGCGCCGGGTTCTTCCTCGGGGCGCTGCTGGTGCTCGGCGTGAACCGGTTCTTCCTCGCGGCGCTGTCGGCGGGGCTTCCGCACGTGGTGCGGCGGCGGGAGCTGGTGCTCGCGAACGCGTTCTCGGTGACGTCCGGGACGATCATCGCGTTCGTCGGCGGCGGGGTGGGCGCCCTGCTGCGGTGGGCGTTCGGCGCGGGCCACACCGGGACGGCCGCGATCCTGGCGGCGTCCGCGGGGCTGTACCTGCTGGCCGGGACGGTCGCGACGGGGTTCCCGCGCGGAAGGCTGGGCCCGCCCGAGGCCGAGCGGTCGTCGGCGCGGCAGGCGATCGGCGGGGTGCTGGACGGGCTCGGGGACGGGGCGCGGCACATCGCGCGGCGCCCGCAGGCGGCGCTCGCGCTCGGCGCGATCTCGTTCCACCGGTTCCTGTACGGCGTCGTGCTGATCATGACGCTGCTGCTGTGCCGGTACCACTTCACCGACGACGCGGACGCGGGCATGGCGCTGTTCACGATCGTGCTGGGCGCGTCCGGCGCCGGGTTCTTCGTCGGGGCGGTGCTCACCCCGCCGGTGGTGCGGCGGATCGGCAAGGACGCGTGGACGGCCGGGCTGCTCGCCGCGGGCGCGGTGGGGCTGTTCGTGCTGTGCCTGCCGTTCGACGAGCGGGCGTGGACGGCGGGCGCGTTCGTCCTCGGGGTGGTGTCGCAGGGCGTGAAGCTGTGCGTGGACGCGACGCTGCAGGAGACGATCGACGACCGGTTCCGGGGGCGGGTGTTCGCGGTCTACGACATGCTGTTCAACGCCGTGTTCGCGCTGGCGGCGGCGGTCGCGGCGACGCTGCTGCCCGCGGACGGACGGGCGCCGCTCGCGCTCGCGCTGGTGATCGTCGCGTACGGGGCCGGGACGGTCGTGTACCGGGCGATGGCGGCCCGCGCGCCCGAGCGGGCCGCGGTCGGCTAGTCCTCCCCGAAGGATTCGGCGATCGCGCGGAGTGCGGCGGCGATGTGCGTCGTCTCGTCCGGTGTGCACACGTACGGGGGCATCGTGTAGACGAGCTTGCCGAACGGGCGGAGCCACACCCCGTACGACATCGCGATCTCCTGGACGGTCGCGACGTCGACGGGTTCGTCGGCCTCGACGACGCCGATGGCGCCGAGGACGCGGACGTCCGCGACGCCCGGGAGTTCGGCGGCGCCGTCGAGTTCGCTGGTGAGGATCGCCTCGATGGTGTCGACCTCGTCGCGCCAGTCGCGCGCCTGGAGCAGGTCGATGGACGCGGACGCGACGGCGGCGGCGAGGGGGTTCGCCATGAACGTGGGCCCGTGCATGAGCGCGCCCGCCGCACCGGACGTGATGCCGTGCGCGACGCGGTCGGTGCAGAGGGTCGCGGCCATGGTCATGTAGCCGCCGGTGAGGGCCTTGCCGAGGCACATGATGTCGGGGGCGATCTCGGCGTGGTCGCAGCCCCACAGTTCGCCCGTGCGGCCGAACCCGGTGGCGATCTCGTCCAGGATGAGCAGGATGCCGTGCTCGTCGGCGATGTCGCGGAGGGCGCGCAGGTATTCGGGCGCGTAGAAGCGCATGCCGCCCGCGCCCTGCACGACGGGTTCGACGATGATCCCCGCGAGTTCGCCCGCGTGCTCGTCGGCGAGGCGGGCGAGTTCGTCCAGGTAGTCCCGGTCGGGTTCGGCGGTGTAGCCGAGCGGGGGCGGCGGCGCGAACACGTGCCGGGCGAGGACGTCGCTGAACAGGTGGTGCATGCCGTTGACGGGGTCGCAGACGGCCATGTCGCCGAAGGTGTCGCCGTGGTAGCCGCCGCGGACGGTGAGCAGGCGGTGCCGTTCGGGGCGGCCCTGCGACCGCCAGTACTGCAGCGCCATCTTGATCGCGACCTCGACGCCGACGGAGCCGGAGTCGGCGAAAAACACCTTGGTCAGCGGTTCGGGGGTCAGCTCGACGAGCCGTTCGGCGAGCTTGACGGCGGGCGGGTGGGTGAGCCCGCCGAACATGACGTGCGCCATCTTGCCGAGCTGCCGGGTGACGGCGGCGTCCAGTTCGGGCACCCGGTACCCGTGCACGGCCGCCCACCAGGACGACATGCCGTCGATCAGCTCGGTGCCGTCGGCGAGCGTCAGCCGCACCCCGGACGCCGACACGACGGGCAGGGCCGGGACGGGCGCGGGCATCGGCGCGTACGGGTGCCAGATGTGCTCGCGGTCGAAGTCGGCCATCCGCCGGGCCTCGTGCGGGCTCATCCGCCCGAGCTGCAGGGAGATCACGACCGGTCCTCCCCGAGGACGCCCTCCGCGCGGGCCCACGCGCGCAGTTCGTCCGCCGCGGCCTCCTTGCCGATGACGCCGCGGTCGAGCCGCAGGTCGAGGAGGAACTTGTAGGCGCGGCCGACGAGCGGGCCCGGCGAGATCCCGAGGATCTCCTGGATCTCGTTGCCGTCGATCTCCGGGCGGATCGCGGCGAGCTCCTCCTCCTGCTCGAGCCGGGCGATGCGCGCCTCGAGGTCGTCGTAGGTGCGGCGGAGGCGGTCGGCCTTGCGCCGGTTGCGGGTGGTGCAGTCGGCGCGGGTGAGCTTGTGCAGCCGCGACAGCAGCGGCCCCGCGTCGCGGACGTACCGGCGGACGGCCGAGTCGGTCCACTCGCCGGTGCCGTAGCCGTGGAACCGCAGGTGCAGCTCGACGAGGCGGGACACGTCGGCGACGACGTCCTTCGGGTAGCGCAGCGCGGACAGCCGCTTGCGGGTCATCTTCGCGCCGACGACCTCGTGGTGGTGGAACGACACCCGGCCGCCGGTCTCGAACCGGCGGGTCTTCGGCTTGCCGATGTCGTGCAGCAGCGCGGCGAGCCGCAGCACGAGGTCGGGCCCGTCCTCCTCCTGCGCGATGGCCTGCTCGAGGACGATCAGCGAGTGCTCGTAGACGTCCTTGTGCCGGTGGTGCTCGTCGATCTCCAGGCGCAGCTTCGGCAGCTCGGGCAGGACGTGCGCGGCGAGGCCGGTGTCGACGAGCAGTGCCAGGCCCTCCCGCGGGTACCGGCCGCAGACCAGCTTCGACAGCTCGTCGCGGACCCGTTCGGCGGACACGATCTCGATCCGCCCGGCCATGTCGGTCATCGCGCGGACGACGTCGGGCGCGACGGTGAAGCCGAGCTGCGAGGCGAACCGGGCGGCGCGCAGCATCCGCAGCGGGTCGTCGTTGAAGGAGTCCTCGGGACGGCCCGGAGTGCGCAGCACCTTGCGTTGGAGGTCCGTGAGCCCGCCGAACGGGTCGACGAACTCGTGCCCGGGCAGCCGCGCCGCCATCGCGTTCACGGCGAAGTCGCGGCGCCGGAGGTCCTCGTGCAGGGACGTGCCGTAGGACACCTCGGGCTTGCGGGACTTCGGGTCGTAGGACTCGCTGCGGTACGTCGTGATCTCGAGCTCGACGCCGTTCTTGCGGAGCCCGACGGTGCCGAACTCGATGCCGATCGTCCAGACGGCGTCCGCCCAGCCGTCGATGATCTCCAGGATGCGCGGCGGCGGCGCGTCGGTGGTGAGGTCGACGTCCTTGGTGGGGCGGCGCAGCAGCGCGTCCCGGACGGGCCCGCCGACGAGGGCCAGCTCGTGTCCGGCGGCCGCGAAGCGCTCGCCGAGCTCGTCGGCGACGGGGGCGATCCGGCGCAGCAGCTCGGCGATCGCGGTGCGCTGCGCCGGCGAGGTCTCCGGCGTCCCGTTCCGGCCGGACGCCTGGGGCGCGGTGTTCGCGTCGTCGTTCGGCAAACGGGACTCCGGGCTCGCGTCGGGGTTGGGCACCTGATTGGGCACGGCCATCGAGCGTATTTCCTTGATTGACGGGCTGACAAAGGACTTTCGGCGGTCCACGGGGACGCGCGCGGGAGCCCTTGCGGGACGCGGCCGGAGGAAGAAGGACGCGGGCCCTTCACATGGCGCGATCCCCGGGTTACGTTCTGGACATGCCCCGATGACGCCGACACGACCGCCGGTGAGCCTCCCGCACGACAACGGTAGCGGGACACCGCAGGCCCCCGGTCCGCCGCAGGTGCGGCAGCGCGCGCGAGGGCGGCGCATCGAACGGGTCCGGCGTGCCGCGCCGCGCGGATGAAGTCCGACGCGTCGGGTATGTCCCGATTTTCGGCACACAGTGCGAAGCATGGGGACACCGGGTGACCGGTTTCGGGTGAGGCGGGGTCCGCCCCGCGGGATGGAGCCGAACATGTTGGACGCTCTCGCCATCCACCGCGCGCTGCTCGCATGGGAGACCGTGCACGAGATCGTACGGCTGCCCATCGCGATCGGCGGTGCCGACGAACTGCCGCGGGCCCTCGGCCTGCCCGCGGGCCGCTGCCTCGCGACGCGCGTCTACGGCTGCGACGGGCACCGCGGCACCGGCCGCTTCCTCACCGGCGCGATCGTCCCCGCCGGGGACCGGCCGCCCGCCGAGGCCGTCCGGCGCGCCGTCGGCGCACGGCACGCGCGTCCCGCCCGTCCGGACGTCATCAACGCGGCCACCGAGTACGCCGCCGACCTCGTCTGCCCGCTGCTGCTGCCCGACACGATGCGGCTGCTGATCGACCGCCGGCTCGTCGACGCGCTGCCGCCCGACGACGTCGTCTACACGCCGACCGGGGAGGCGTCCACGGCGCTCGGCATCCGGGCCCGGTCCCTGTACGAGCTGTGCGGCGCCGAACCGGCCGACCTGTTCGGCGCGGGGCTGCGCGCGGAGCACGTCCGGCAGGAGGTCCCCGCCGGATCCGTCCGGCATATCGGGCAGGAGGGCGAGCCCAACACGCCCGGCCCGCGCCACCCCGTCGGCTGACGGACGCCCGCGCGGCTTCCGGCCCGGTATCGGCGGGATTTCGGCACTCGGGCGGGAAGGAGGTCTGACGCCCCCGGCGCGCGGACTAACATCGGGGCCGTGGTGCGGGAAAACGATGCCCGCCGCCCCGCGGCGTCCCCGATGGCGGACGGCCCTTGAGCGGACGACCCTTGAGCGGATACGGCGTGCGAACGATCAGACGCGCGGCCGCGGTGGCCGCCCTGCTGCCCTGCCTCCTGTGGGCGGCGAACCCCGCGCTGGCCGGGACGTCCGCGGCGGCCCCCGGCGCGGCGACCGTCCGCACGGGCCCGAGCACGGGCACGGCCGCGGCGCCGCTGCAGCCCGAGACGCCCGCGTCCGCGCGCGCGCAGGTCGGCATCGCCCTCACGGAGATCGGCCCCAAGACCGTCCGGGGCAACTCCAAGATCAAGCTCACGGGCCTCGTCCGCAACCGGACGGACGCCGCCCTCAACGGCGTCAGCGTGCGGCTGCGGTACCACAACCGGCCCGTGATCAGCCGCAGCGCGCTGCAGGAGTACAGCGAGACCCCCGCGTACCGGCTCCCCTACTACGGCGCGACCCAGCGGCTGCGGTCCGCCGCCGAGCCCGGCGTGAAGTACGCCTGGGAGCTCGAGACGACCGCGAAGGCGCTGCAGCTCCCGCCCACCGGCACCCCCGGCGTCTATCCGGTGGGCGTCGAGGTGCTGAACGCGGCCGGGGCGCCCGTCGGCGGCCTGACCACGTTCATCACGTACATGCCGGACGACACGAACTTCAAGCCCGTCGCGATCAGCTGGGTGTGGCCGCTGGCCGACGAGCAGCACCGCACGAACGACGCGACGTTCATCAACGACGAGCTGAGCGACAGCCTCGCCCCCGAGGGCCGGCTGTCGCAGCTCGTCACCGCCGCCGAGGCGACCGACACGCCGATCACGTGGGCCGTCGACCCCGCGCTCCTGGACGACGTCAGGGCCATGGCGTCCGGCGAGTACACGGTGCGGGCGCCGGGTTCGGAGGAGTCGCAGCGCAAGCCGCAGAGCCAGCCCGCCGCCGCGTGGCTGAGGGCGCTCGCCGACACCGCCAAGGACGACCCGTACTTCACGCTGCCCTACGCCGACCCCGACCTGGTCGCGCTCGTCCGCCACAAGATGCCGCAGCAGGTCCGGTCCGCGTTCGCGCCGCAGAACCTCAAGGTCGCCACCGAGGTCCTCGGCCGCGCCCCGGACGCGCGCGTCGCGTGGCCGACGGGCGGCTCGGTCGGGCACGACACGGCCGACTGGCTCGCGAAGAACGTCCTCGGCGACGGCGGCGCGTTCCTGCTCAGCAGCAGGCACTTCCAGCGCCCGCCGCAGGGCTCCCCGAACGCCGCCACCACGTTCGAGACCGGCGGCGGGGCCAAGCCGACGCTGCTCTACGACGAGACGCTCAGCGACGTCGTCACCCACAGCGGCGACACGATCGGGACGTCCCTGCTCACCGAGCAGCGGTTCCTCGCCGAGACCGCGATGATCGCCGCGGAGGCGCCGGCCCTGCAGCGGACCGTCGTCGTCGCCCCCGACCGGCGCTGGGACCCCGTCCCCGGCCTCGCCCAGCGGCTCCTCGAGTACACGCAGAACGCCGACTGGCTGACGGAGGTGCCGCTCAGCGACATCGAGGACACCGACCCGCAGCCCCGCACCTGGAACAACTACCCAGACCACTACGAGCGGTACGAACTGGGCGAGAGCTACCTCAAGCGGGTGTGGACGATCGGCCGCCGCGCCGAGTCGTTCCACTCGGTGATGATCGAGCCGTACCGCCTCTCCTACGAGAAGGCGATGCTGCGGATCGTGTCGTCCGCGTGGCGGGCCGACTCCGAGGGCGCCAAGGCGGCCCGCGTCGCCCTGTCGGACCAGCTCGCCCGCGACATGGGCCGCGTGCGCTTCCTCACCCCCGAGAGCAAGCGGATCAACATGACCGGCAGCACCGGGACGCTGCCGGTGTCGATCGAGAACACGCTGACCGGGCAGGCGGTCCGGGTCCGGCTCGTCATCGCCTCGCAGAACACCGCCAAGCTGCAGCTCGGCGCGCTCGAACCCGAGGCGCAGATCATCGAGCTGCAGCCGGGGGAGCGGGTCACCCGGTGGGTGCCGGCGGAGGCGCGCGGCAACGGCATCTTCCGGATGAACCTGCAGATGGTGAACCCGAGTACCGGCCGCCCGTTCGGGGAGGGCGAGACCGTGATCGTGCACGCCACCGGATACGGGCAGATCGCACTGCTCATCACGGGTGGCGGACTTGCCGTACTCTTCGTGGGCGTCGGAGTGCGGGCCATCAGAGCAAGGCGCCGCCGGAAAGCGGAGGCAGCCGGTGACGGGTCGACGGGAATGGGACCAGGAGCGACCGGAGGACCGGGGGGAGTCCCCGGCCCCGGGTTCGCAGGACCCGGCCTACCCGACCCCGAACTCTCAGGGTCCGCCCCCTGGGACGGGGCAGGGGCAGAACCCGGCGCCGCCGTACCCGGCGCAGGGCCGTCCCCCGCAGGGCCGTCCCCCGCAGGCCCCCGCGAACCCGAACCAGGGATATCCAGGTCAGGCGCCACCCGCGCCGACCCCGGGGCGGGCGACCCCGCCCGCTGACCCGTACACGCCCCGCCACGGCCGTCCGCCCGCAGGTCCGGGCCGTCCCGCACCGGGACCGTCCGGACCTTCCGGGCAGGACCAGTGGAACCGCCCGCAACCGCCGCAGGCCAGGCCCGGCGGCGGAGCCCCGGGCCAGGGCCAGTGGGACCGTCCGCAGGCACCGCAGGGCGGCCCGCAGGCGCCGCACCCGGGACACGGCGGCGCCCAGCCGCATCCCGGAGGGGGAGCGCCCGGCCAGGGGCAGTGGAACCGGCAGGGTCCCGGCGGCCCGCCGCCCGGACGCGCGCCGCAGCACGGCCGCGGCCCCGCCGACGGCCGTCCGGGCCGGACCGACCCGCGCCGCGCCCAGCCCGGCCCCGCCGACCCGCCCGGCCAGGGCGCGCAGCCCGGCCAGGGCCAGTGGGCCCGGCCGCAGACGCCGCAGGGCCCCGCCGGAGGACGTCCGGGGCAGGGGCGGTCGGAAACCGCGCAGTTCGGCCGCGGACCCGCGGGCGGTCCCCCCGCGCACGGACACCCGGGGCAGGGCCCGCAGAACCCGCCCGGACAGGGGCGCTCGCACACGGCGCAGTTCGGCGCGCCGCAGCCCGGCCCCGGATACGGGCAGGGGAGTCCCGGCGGGCAGGGGGGCGGCCAGGGCAGGCCCGGACGCCCGGGCCCCGGGCACCCCGGCCAGGGCGGGCACCCCGGGCAGGGCGGTCCTCCCGGCCGTGACGCGTTCGGACGTCCCGGCCCGCAGGGCGCCCCGGGCGTCCCGCCGCCCGCCGTGGCGGACCAGACGGCCGTCGACATGCCCGCCCCCGCGGAGACCATGGTCGACGGCATACCGGTCGTCCCCCCGGACGACGGCGGCCCCTCGGGCGGCTCGTCGGGCTCGTCGGGCGGCTCGTCCGGCGGGATCCTGAAGTCCGGCGCGATCATGGCGGTGGGCACGCTCGCGTCCCGGGTGACCGGTTTCCTGCGGACGGCCGTCATCGTCGCGGCGCTCGGCACGGGACTGCTGGCGAACGCCTACAACACCGCCAACACGATCCCGAACCAGATCTACGACCTGCTGCTCGGCGGCATCCTGACGAGCATCGTCGTCCCGCTGCTGGTCCGCGCCAAGGAGCGCGACCGGGCGTACGGGGAGCAGTACGAGCAGCGCGTGTTCACCCTCGCGGTGATCGGGCTGGGCGCGCTGACGCTGGTGTCGATCCTGTTCGCGCCGGTGTTCATCGACGTCCTCGGGAGCAGCTTCACCGGCGACCAGCGCGAGGTCGCGATCCTGTTCGCGCGGTTCTTCCTGCCGCAGATCTTCTTCTACGGCATCGGGGCGTTCGCGGGCGCGATCCTGAACTCGCGCGGCAGCTTCGGCGCGCCGATGTGGGCGCCGGTCCTGAACAACCTGGTGGTCATCGCGGTCGGCGGCGCGTTCCTGGCGATCACCGCCGGGCCGGTCGACCCGGGCACGATCTCCGACGACATGCTGCTCCTGCTGTCGGTCGGCACCACGGGCGGCATCGTCCTGCAGACGCTGGCGCTGTGGCCGTCGCTGCGCAGGGTCGGCTTCCGCTGGCGCCCCCGCCTGGACTTCAAGAAGGGGGAGCTCGGCGAGGTCGCGCGGATGGCGGGCTGGACGCTGCTGTACGTCGCGCTGACGCAGAGCGCGCTCGTCGTCATCACGCGGCTCACGAACATGGCGGGGAACAACGCCGTGGAGGCGGGCCTCGGGGAAGGCTACGGGTACACGCCGTACTTCAACGCCTACCAGCTGTTCCAGCTGCCGTACGCGATCGTCGGCGTGTCGGTGATCACGGCGCTGCTGCCGCGGATGAGCCGGTTCGCCGCGGAGGGCAAGGCGGCGGACGTGCGCGCCGCGTTCTCCAGCGGGCTGCGGCTCTCGTCGGTGATCATCATGCCGGCGGCGGCGCTGATGCTGGTGCTCGGCCCGGAGATCACGACGGTGCTGTTCGCGCACGGCAACGCCACGTCCGACGACGCGCTCGTCATCGCGCGGGTCATGCAGATGTTCGCGATCGCGCTCGTGCCGTTCTCCACCTACCAGCTGATGCTCCGCGTGTTCTACGCGCACGGCGACACGCGGACGCCCGCCCTGATCGGGTTCGTCACCGTCGGCTGCAACATCGCGCTCGCGGTCACCGCCTACGCCGTCCTGGACGTCAAATGGGTCGTCGTCGGCATCGCGGCGGGCCTCGGCATCGCGAACGCCGCCGGTGCGGTGACGTCCTGGCTGGTGCTGCGCCGCATGCTCGACGGGATGGACGGGCGGCGCATCGTCGGCGGGCACCTGAAGCTGCTCGCGGCCGTCGTCCCGCTCGCCGGGTTCGCGTACGCGACGCACCTCGCCGTCGACGCCCTGATCGGTGCCGACTCGATGCCGGCGGCGCTGCTCACGCTGGTCGTCGGGACCGCGGGCGGCGGGGCGCTCTACCTGGTGGTCGCCAAGCTGCTGCGGGTCGAGGAGGTGCAGACGATGATCTCCACGTTCGCCCGGCGACTCCCGGGACGCTGACCAACTGGTAACTACCGGACGGCGGTAAAGCGCGGCAAAGTACACGGGACGCGCGCCGATAAGGCGGCCGCCCGGGCGGTTAGCCACTACCATGTGGGGGACTACGGCTTGCGGGGCGACACCCTGGGGAACGCAAAGAGGAGGGTCGGAGGCGTAAGCTGCCACGCCACGGACATGGGATCTGACCACCTGCGCAGGACGTTGCCTTGAGCACGTCGATGATCGAGCCCGGTAATCGTCTCGCCGGTCGCTACCGGCTTGAGAAGCGCATCAAGGACTCTGGCGGCTCCACCCTGTGGAAGGCCGTCGACGAGATCCTCGCGCGGGCCGTCGCGGTCCGCACCTTCGACCCCGAGTTCCCCCGGATCGCCGAGGTCGTCACGTCCGCCCGGTCCGCCAGCCGGCTCACCGACCCCCGCCTCACCCAGGTGTTCGACGCCGACGACAGCGGCGAGAGCGCCTACGTGGTCAGCGAGTGGGTCGTCGGGGAGACGCTGGAGGGCATGCTCGCCAAGGCGCCGCTGGAGCCCGGCCGCGCCGCGACCCTGCTGTACGAGGCGTCCGAGGCGATGGCCGCCGCGCACGCCGCCGGCCTGTCGCACCTGTGCCTGGCGCCCGGCGACCTCGTCTGGACGACCGGCGGCACCGTCAAGCTGCTCGGCATCGCCACCGACGCCGTCCTGCGCGACCGCACCAGCGCCGACCCGGCCGCCGAGGACGTCCGCGGGCTCGGCCGGCTGCTGTACGCGGCGCTCACCGCGCACTGGCCCGGCGGCCCCGACGCGCCCGGCGCGTCCACCGTGCTGCCCGCGGCGCCCGCGACCGACGGCGTCCCGCACCCGCCCCGGCAGGTCCAGGCGGGGATCTCGCACGCGGTCGACGCGATCGTGTGCCGCTGCCTCGGCATCGAGCAGGGCGCGCCCGGCGGCGAGCCGATCGGCACGCCCGCGGAGCTGACGAAGGCGCTGCGCGGCGTCCCGCGCACCCCGCTGCCGCTGTTCGCCGGGCTCGGCAACACCCAGCCGCCGCCCCGCCGGCCCGCCGCGAAGCCGGCCGCGCCGCCGCACCAGCCGCACCACACCCACCAGCCGAACCGGGCCGACCACGGGCACCGGGCGGCGCCCCCGCCGCCGCGGCGGCCGCAGGCCCCGGACGCGACCGCGCAGCTCCCGCCGCGCGGCCCCCGGCACGACGTCTCGCAGCCGTCACGGCCCGCGCGGCACTCGCCGTCCGGGCACCGGACGCACGCGGGCCCCGGCGCCCGCAAGCCCGCCAACCGCGCGCTGATGGGCATCGCCGCCGCCGCGCTCACCGTGATCGTCGGTGTCGGCGCGTGGGCGCTGGCCAGCAGCGGCGACGACACGAACGGCGGCCCGAACGGCGGCGTCACCGATCCGGCACAGCAGACGAACAGCGCCGCGCCGTCCCCCTCCGCGCTGACCCCGCAGGGCGTCAACGGGGCCGAGAAGCCGATCGGCAACCACCCGGACGCCGCGATCCACAAGGGCACGAACACGCTGATCGACGGCAGCCCGTCCGGCGACTGGGAGACCCAGACCTACGCCGACACCGACTTCGGCCGGTTCACCGAGGGCCTGGGCGTCACGCTCGACATGGGCAGGCCCGTCAACGTCTCCGGTGTCAAGGTCGCCTGCCCCGTCACCGGCGGAACCCTCCAGGTCAAGGTCGGCGACAGCACCTCCCCGGAGGCGATGAAGCCCGTCGGGCAGCAGCCCTGCAACGGCGGCGAGCTGACGTTCACCGCGAACCCGGCGGCCACCGGCCAGTACGTCCTCGCCTGGTTCACCGAACTCCCCGGGACGCTGAAGGGGCGCCTCGGCGAGGTCACCGTCTACGGAAATTGATCGCGGACGCCCGCCCCCGACCGTTGCCGATCTACGGCTGGGCGAAGTCTCTGACCTGTGACGGGAAGTCGCCGTTGTCTGTATCGTGCCTCTGAGCAGATTGTCCCCCTCCCCCCAGGATTCCGTGGTGTCTTCCCCAGCAGGCGCGGCAGGTCGCGGACGAGAAGGCGGTCGCTCATGGCGTCGGTGAGCATGCGTCCCGTCGACGAAGTTCCCGACAAGGAGCTGCTGGCCCGGCACGCGCAGGGGGACCCGCACGCCTTCTCCGTCCTCGTGCAGCGGCACCGGGACCGGATGTGGGCGGTCGCGCTGCGCACCGTCGGCGACCCGGAGGAGGCCGCCGACGCCCTGCAGGACGCCTGCCTGTCGGCGTTCCGCGCCGCCGCGCGGTTCCGCGGCGACGCCGCCGTCACCACCTGGCTGCACCGCATCGTCGTGAACGCGTGCCTCGACCGGATCCGCCGCAAGTCCGTCCGGCCCGCCACCCCCATGGGCGACGACGCGACGTTCGACGCCGTCGCGCCGAAGATGCCCGACCCGACCGACGCGCACGGCGTCTCCCTGGACGTCCGCACCGCCCTGCTCGAACTGCCGTTCGAGCAGCGTGCGGCACTCGTCCTCGTCGACATGATGGGCTACTCGGTCGACGACGCGGCACGCGTCCTGGAGGTCCCACCTGGGACGATCAAGAGCCGGTGCGCCCGCGGCCGGGCCCGGCTCGCGCCGCTCCTTCGCCACCACCGGAACCGACGCGACTCGAAAAACGTCGGAGGTGTGGAAGGAGGTGGCATGCCCAAGTGAACCCCGCACATGTGGACTACGAGATCCTCGCCGACCTGGCCGAGGGACTGCTCGAAGACGATCAAGCCGCCTCCGTCAACGCGCACCTGGAAACCTGCGCCGAGTGCCGGGACCGATCCGCCGACCTTGCGGACGTCTCCCGGATCCTGGCGGAGGCACCCGTCCCGTCCATGCCCGCCGAGCTTGCTGAGCGCATAGATACCGCCCTCGCGGCGGAGTCGCTCAACAACGCCACCGTGGTGAGCCTGGAACAGCGGCGTGGTAGGCGGCATTGGCGGATCCTGTCGGCGGCGGCCGCGACGGTCGTCGTGCTCGGTGGCGCCGGGTTGGTCGGCGGCATCACCCTGGACGAGATGAACGGCGACCACGGCCAGGCGTCCACGCCCGCCCACGACCCGGCCGACGCGTCGGGCGAATCGGGCGGGTCGGGCGCCGCGCCGTCCGCGCAGGGCTCGTCGCCGGGCTCGCAGATCATGGGGGGATCCGCGTTCTCCGTCGTGCACAGCGGCACCGCCTACCGCGCGGGCACGCTGACCGCGCAGGTCGACGGCCTGGCCGGCCGCGCCGGGGACCTCCCGGCCGCGCCGCCGGGCGGCCGGCTGGCCGACTGCGTCCAGGGCGTCACCGGGGGACGTGCGCCCGACCTGGTCGACCAGGCGGAGTACGAGGGCCGGCAGGCCACCGTGATCGCGCTGCGCGGTGAGGGGTCCGGGGCGTGGAACATCTGGGTCGTCGGCCCGGAATGCTCTGCGCGGAACCAGCACGTGCTCAAGCGAGTCGGCGGCTGACCCGCCGTCGCACGGACGAACGAAGGCCCCCGGGTGCGAACCTCGGGGGCCTTCGTTCGTCCGGTCAGAGGGACGCGACGAAGTCGAGCGCGATCGCCCACGCCCGTTCCGCGGCCTCCGCGTCGTGGTCGGGCAGGTCGGGATCGGTGAACAGGTGCCCGGCGCCCCGGTAGCGGAAGATCTCCACGTCGGCGCCCGCCTTGCGCATCTGCAGGTACCAGGCGTTCAGCCAGTCGACGGGCTCGAACGTGTCCGGGTCGGCGACGTGCAGCTGCACCGGGATGTCGGTCGACGCGTCGTCCGGGAGGTCCGACGTGCCGTGCATGAGCAGCAGCCCGCCCGCGTTCGCGTCGGCGAACGCGAGGTTCTGCGCGATGGCCGCGCCCAGCGAGAACCCCGCGTAGACGAGCCCGCCCGGTTCCGTCAGCGGTGCCGCCGCCGCGACCGCCCGCCGCAGCAGCTCGTCCCGTCCGATCTCCTCGTTGATCTCCCGTCCCTCGTCGACCGTCGCGGCGACACGCCCGTCGTACAGGTCGGGCACATGGACCTCGTGCCCGGCGGCGCGCAGCCGGTCCGCCGCGCCGTGGACCGCCGGTCGGAGCCCGTAGATGGAGTGGAAGAGGAGAATGCGTGCCATGGGCCACAGCCTACGGCCGGTGGGGGACGCCCCTGCGGGAATCACCACGGCCTAGGATCGGTTGACGCGACTGGCGGGCCGGGTCAGCGCGGCACCGAGCGCGAACGAGGAGAGGCAAAGAACAGTGAGCGACGTCCGTAACGTCATCATCATCGGCTCCGGCCCCGCGGGCTACACGGCCGCCGTCTACGCGGCCCGCGGCGACCTGAAGCCGCTCGTGTTCGAGGGGTCGGTCACCGCCGGCGGCGCGCTGATGAACACCACCGACGTGGAGAACTTCCCCGGGTTCCCGGACGGCATCATGGGCCCGGACCTCATGGACAACCTGCGCAAGCAGGCCGAGCGGTTCGGCGCCGAGCTCATCGCCGACGACGTCACCGAGGTCGACCTCAACGCCGACCCGAAGATCGTCAAGGTCGGCGACGACGTCTACCGCGCCCGCGCCGTCATCGTCGCGACCGGCTCCGGCTACCGCGAGCTGGGCCTGCCCGACGAGCAGCGCCTCTCCGGCCGCGGCGTCTCCTGGTGCGCCACCTGCGACGGCTTCTTCTTCCGCGAGCAGGACATCGCCGTCGTCGGCGGCGGCGACACCGCGATGGAGGAGGCGATCTTCCTGACCAAGTTCGCCCGCACCGTCACCGTCGTCCACCGCCGGGACGAACTCCGCGCGTCCAAGATCATGCAGGACCGGGCGTTCGCCAACGACAAGATCAAGTTCCGGTGGGACAGCGAGGTCACCGCGATCCACGGCGACGACCGCGTGCAGGGGGTGACCCTCCGCAACCTCAAGACCGGCGAGGAGGACCGCCTCGACATCACCGGCCTGTTCATCGCGATCGGGCACGACCCGCGCAGCGAACTGTTCGCCGGGCAGCTCGAGACCGACCCCGACGGCTACCTGCTCGTCGACGCCCCCACCACGAAGACGAAGGTCCCCGGCGTGTTCGCGTGCGGCGACGTCGTCGACCACATCTACCGCCAGGCCGTCACCGCCGCCGGCAGCGGCTGCTCCGCCGCCATCGACGCC
The DNA here is from genome assembly GCF_040679555.1 of Spirillospora sp. NPDC052242. Classification (NCBI taxonomy): domain Bacteria; kingdom Bacillati; phylum Actinomycetota; class Actinomycetes; order Streptosporangiales; family Thermomonosporaceae; genus Spirillospora; species Spirillospora sp. NPDC052242. The sequence goes on along the minus strand of NZ_JBFAUZ010000018.1, from coordinate 10,304 downwards.
GAGCGCTGGCTGCAGGACCGCGACGCCGCCGAGACCGTCCCGCAGTCCTGACCCCGCCCCGCGCCCCCCGGCCCGCACGAACCCGCGGCCGGACGACCGTCCGTCCGGCCCGCCCCGCGACCACGAAGGAGACACCATGAAAGCCGTGACCGACGCCGACTTCGCCACCGAGGTGCTGGAGAGCGACAAGCCCGTCCTCGTCGACTTCTGGGCCGAGTGGTGCGGCCCCTGCCGGATGGTCGCGCCGATCCTCGAGGAGATCGCCGCCGAGCACGGCGACAGCATCGAGATCGTCAAGCTGAACATCGACGAGAACCCGCAGGTGCCGGCGAAGTACGGCGTCATGCAGATCCCGACGATGAACATCTACCAGGGCGGCGAGGTCGTCAAGCAGATCATGGGCGCCAAGCCCAAGGCCGCGCTGCTCCGTGACCTGTCGGAGTTCATCGGCGCCAAGTCCTGAACGTCCGCGGACACCGACGCTCCGGTCGCCGATCTCCCCGCCCCGGCGGGAGGGTCGGCGACCGAGTCGTTTCCGCGCCGGCACGAGACCCCCGCTCCGCGGCGAGGCCCTCAGAAGCCGTTAAACGGGACGAAGTACGCCTTCCGGTCCCATGGAGCCGAGGAGCCGTTCCAGCGCCACCTCGACGTCCTCACGCCACGACAGGGCCGACTTGAGCTCCAGCCGCAGCCTCGGGTACCGGTGGTGCGGCCGGACCGTCTTGAACCCCACCGACAGCAGGTAGTCGGCCGGGACCATGCAGCCGCCGTCCTCGCCCTTCAGGTCGCCGAACGCCTCGATCGCCTTCACCGCCCGGCGCGTCAGGTCCTTCGCGACGCCCTGCACCAGCATCCGGCCGAGCCCCCCGCCCGCGAACTCCGGCAGGATGTGCGCCGTCATCAGCAGGACGGCGTCCGCGCTCACCGGGCTCGTCGGGAACGCCACCGACCGCGGCACGTACAGCGGCGGCGCGTACAGCACGAACCCCGCCGGAACGTCGTCCACGTAAGCGATCTTTCCGCAGCTGCCCCATTCCAGCAGCGTCGAGGAGACCCACGCCTCCTTCTCCAACCCGGCGTCGCCGCTCTCCAGCGCCCGCTCCCGGGTCACCGGATCCAGCTCCCAGAAGACGCACCCCCGGCAGCGCAACGGCAGATCGTCCAGATTGTCCAGCGTGATGTTGACGAGACGGCGCGACACGGCACCCCCCAGCCTGCGTTCCGCGGAGAACCCCGGGCAACCTTCAGGGGTTCTCGGGCATCGTACCGAAGAGGGAATACCCACGATCATGCGCCGCGCCACCTTCCCGAGGGGTTCGGCGCCGCGCTCCGCGGCCGATGCCGTAAGTTCGCCTGCAAGCCAGCCACACCACGGGAGGACCACGTGGAACAGCACACGCGCACGGACGTCTACACCGACCGTTATGCCGACCGCTACGCCGCCCGCGCCGCCGGCATGGTCCCCTCCGAGATCCGCGCGCTGTTCGCCATGGTCGCCCGTCCCGAGATCGTCTCCCTCGCCGGCGGCGCCCCCTACGTCTCCGCGCTCCCCCTCGACGCCGTCGGCGACATGATCGGCGAACTCGTCGCGGGCAAGGGCGCCGAGGCCCTCCAGTACGGCTCCGCGCAGGGCGACGAACGGCTCCGCGAGCACATCTGCGAAGTCATGGCCCTCGAAGGCGTCCGCGGCTCCGCCGACGACGTCGTCGTCACCGTCGGCGCCCAGCAGGCCCTCGACCTCATCACCAAGATCTTCATCGACCCGGGCGACGTCGTCCTCGCCGAGGCCCCCTCCTACGTCGGCGCCCTCGGCACCTTCGCGGCCTACCAGGCCGACGTTGTGCACGTCCCGATGGACGACGGCGGCCTCGACCCCGCCGCGCTCCGCGAGACCCTCGCCCGCCTGAAGCGCGAGAACCGCCGCGTCAAGTTCCTTTACACCGTCCCCACGTTCCAGAACCCCGCCGGCGTCACCCTCACCACCGCGCGCCGAGCCCAGATCCTCGAGATCTGCACCGAGCACGACGTCCTCATCGTCGAGGACAACCCCTACGGGCTCCTCCGCTTCGACGGCGACCCCGTCCGCGCCCTCCGTGCCGACGACGACCGCGTGATCTACCTCGGCTCGTTCTCCAAGACGATCGCGTCCGGCCTCCGCGTCGGCTGGGTCCTCGCACCCCACGCCGTCCGCACCAAACTCGTCCTCGCCGCCGAGTCCGCGATCCTGTGCCCGTCGAACTTCTCGCAACTCGCCGTCCGCGAGTACCTCGCGACCCAGCCGTGGCGCGAGCAGATCAAGGACTTCCGCGAGCTCTACCGCGAGCGCCGCGACGCGATGCTGGACGCGCTCGCCCAGCAGATGCCCGACGGCTGCACCTGGACCCGTCCCGAGGGCGGCTTCTTCGTCTGGCTCACCCTCCCCGAAGGGCTCGACTCGAAGGCGATGTCCCCCCGCGCGATCGCCGAGCGCGTCGCGTACGTCCCGGGCACCGGCTTCTACGCCGACGGCACCGGGCAGCGCCACCTGCGGCTGTCGTACTGCTTCCCCGAACCCGACCGCATCCGCGAAGGCGTCCGCCGGCTCGCCGGGGTGATCGAACAGGAGCTCAGGATGCGGGACACTTTCGGGGAAACCGCCGCCACCGGCACCGGCGTCCACACCCCGGGGCCGGGCATCGTCTAGAAGGGCTCCCGTGGAACTCGGTCACGTCGTCGTCCTCGCCGGAGGGCTCTCCTACGAGCGCGAGGTCTCCCTCCGCTCCGGCCGCCGCGTCGCGGAGGCCCTCCGGTCCCGGGGCGTCCCCGTCGAACTGCGCGACGCCGACGCCACCCTCCTCGACTCCCTGACCGACGACCCGCCCGACGCCGTCTTCCCCGTCCTGCACGGCGCCGCCGGCGAGGACGGCTCCATCCGCGACGTCCTCGAACTCCTCGACGTCCCCTACGTCGGCGCGCGCCCCGACGCCTGCCGCGTCGCGTGGGACAAGCCCACCGCGAAGGCCGTCGTCCGCCGCGCCGGACTGCGCACCCCCGACTCGGTCGCCCTGCCGAAGGAGGTCTTCCACGATCTCGGCGCGGCCGCCGTCCTCGACCGGATCGTGCACCGCCTCGGGCTCCCCCTGTTCGTCAAGCCCACCCGCGGCGGCTCCGCGCTCGGCGCGTCCGTCGTCCGCGAGGCGGCGCACCTCTCCGCCGCGATGGTCGGCTGCTTCGCCTACGGCGACGCCGCGCTCGTCGAACGACACGTCTCCGGCACCGAGATCGCCGTCAGCGTCATCGAGCGGGACGGCGTCCCCGAGGCCCTCCCGCCCGTCGAGATCGTCGCCCCGAACGGCCGCTACGACTACACCGCCCGCTACGACGCGGGCGAGACCGAGTTCGTCACCCCGGCCCGCGTCACCCCCGAGGCCGCCGAACGCGCGACCGCCGCCGCCGTCACCGCCCACCGCGCCCTCGGCCTCCGCGACATCTCCCGCACCGACCTCATCGTCGACGACCACGGCGACGTCCACTTCCTCGAAGTCAACGTCGCCCCCGGCATGACCGAGACCAGCCTCCTCCCCCGCGCCGTCTCCGCCGCCGGCCTCGACCTCGGCACCCTCTGCCAGGACCTCCTCCTGGCCCGCGCCCGCTGACCGCTGTTTCACGTGAAACATCACGGGCCCCGCCCGTCTGTTTCACGTGAAACACGGCCACACCCCGCACCCGCACACGGCATACGGACGGCCGCAGGGCCGTAGGTGCCCACCGGGAACGCCCTCAGTCGACCCACAAGCGACTCCCACCCCGCCCGGGTCGCGGGACTCGCACACGACACCCGCGTCGCCCCCACGAGCATCGTGCGCCCGGCACCCGTCATCGGTGCCCTACGGGACGATCCCATCTCCGCGCCATCGCCCCGCCCTCGGACGCCCCACATCCCGCCGGACGGCGCCTCGCCCCGTCCAAGCCGACGCCGGACAGGACGCGGGCACCCAACCGGCGACGCGGCACGGGGCCACCCACACCGACGAACGCAACCGCGCCGCCGACCCTGCGTCCGCACGCAACTCCCTGCGGCGACCTCCGCTCCCGGACGGTCCGCCGCTGCCCCCACGGCGGTGCTGCACCACCCGTCCGCGGCACGCCCGAGTCCCACACGTCGGCACGAGTCACACGACCTTCCCCGGACGAGCCGTCCACCGCGCCAACGGGTCGTGGCGACGCCCGTTCCCTGGCGCGCCCACCGCCAGACGGCGGCACGAGCCACCGGCCTCCACCGCCGGACGGGTCGGCCGCCGCATCCACGACGGCGCTGCACCTCCCCGTTCCCCGGCGCCTGCGCCACGTCGGCGGGCGCCCGTCTCCGCGCGGCTCGGGCCGTGTGTTCGACGTGTCAGGTGCCGCGGCGTTCGTGGGTGGGGGAGAGGCCGAGGCGTGTTTCACGTGAAACATCGGGGTGCATGCGAAAGGGGCCGCCTGGACGGCGGCCCCTGTCGGTGTCGATGTTTCACGTGAAACAGGGTCAGGGGAACTGGGGGTCTTCCTCGTCGGGGGCCATCGACTTGATGATGCGGTCCAGGTCCTCGAGGGTGGCGAACTCGACGACGATCTTCCCCTTGCTCCGGCCCATGTCCACGCGGACGCGCGTGTCGTAGCGGTCGGAGAGGCGGTCGGCGAGCTCCTGGAGGCCGGGGGCGACGGGCTTCTTGCGGCGGGGCTGCCGGGTCGGCTCGTCGTCGATCTCCTGGAGTTTGATCATCTCGTCGAGGCTGTGGACGGAGATACCCTCGGCGATGACCCGGGCCGCCATGCGCTCCTGCTTCTCCGGGGTGTCGAGCCGGAGGAGGAGGCGGGCGTGGCCGGCGGACAGCAGGCCCGCGGCCACGCGGTTCTGGACCTTCGCGGGGAGGTTCAGGATCCGCAGCGTGTTCGTGATGTGCGGGCGCGAGCGGCCGATGCGCTCGGCGAGTTCCTCGTGGGTGGCGCCGAAGTCGTCCAGGAGCTGCTTGTAGGCGGCCGCCTCCTCCAGCGGGTTGAGCTGCTGGCGGTGGAGGTTCTCCATGAGGGCGTCGCGCAGGAGGTCGTCGTCGCCGGTGTCGCGGACGATCGCCGGGATGACGTCCAGTCCGGCCTTGCGGGTCGCGCGGAGGCGGCGCTCGCCCATGATGAGTTCGTAGTCGAACTTCTCGGTGACGCCGGTGGCCTTGTGGTAGACCTCCGTCGTCTTGCGGCGGACGACGATCGGCTGCAGGAGCCCGACGATGCCGATGGAATCGGCGAGTTCCTGCAGGGCCTCCTCGTCGAAGTGGGTGCGCGGCTGCCGCGGGTTGACGGCGATCTGGTCGACCCGGAGTTCGGCGAAGTGGGCCCCGGCGACCGGGGCGGGGGCGCCGGCGCCGCTGGGGGCCGCGCCGTCGAGGGCGCCCGGCTCGACGGCCGGTTCCTCGAGGGGCGGCGGGGCGGTCGGGATGAGGGCGCCGAGGCCCTTCCCGAGACCGGGACGCGGGCGGCTCACTTCGCGACTCCCGCGTGGGCCATCTCCGAGGCGGCCTCGCTGTAGGCGAGCGCGCCGCTGGAGCCGGGGTCGTAGGTCATGACGGACTGCCCGTAGCTGGGCGCCTCGGAGACGCGGACGCTGCGGGGGATCACCGTGTTGAGGACGACGTCGCCGAAGTGGTTGCGGACGTCCTCGGCCACCTGCGCGGCGAGCCGGGTGCGGGCGTCGTACATGGTGAGCAGGATCGTCGAGACCTTCAGCTTCGGGTTGAGGTGCGCCTTGACGAGGTCGACGGTGCGGATCAGCTGGCCGAGGCCCTCCAGCGCGTAGTACTCGCACTGGATCGGGATGAGCAGCTCGTCGCCGCCGACGAGGGCGTTGACGGTGAGGAGGCCGAGCGACGGCGGGCAGTCGATCAGCACGTAGTCGAACCGGTCGGTGTCGTACGACTCCAGCGCGCGGCGCAGGCGGGACTCGCGGGCGACCTTGGAGACGAGCTCGATCTCGGCGCCGGCGAGGTTGAGGGTCGCCGGGGCGCAGTACAGGTTCGGGATCTCCGGCGCCTTGACGACGATGTCCTCGAGGGCCGTGTCCTCGATCAGCACGTCATAGATCGACGGGATGTCGGCGTGGTGGTCGATGCCGAGGGCCGTCGAGGCGTTGCCCTGCGGGTCGAGGTCGACCACGAGCACCTGCGCGCCGTGGATGGCGAGGGACGCGGCGAGGTTCACCGAACTGGTGGTCTTGCCGACGCCGCCCTTCTGGTTCGCGATCGTGATGACGCGGCAGTGGTCCGGCCGCGGCCATTCCTTGTCGCTGCGGACGGGCCGCGACTTCAGCGCCGTCCCGGTCGTTTCACGTGAAACATTGGCGTCCTTGAGCGCCTCGCGCACGAGTTCTGACTCCCCCTGAGATGGTCCGTTGCGCGGTCCCGGCGGCTGAGCGCCGGAGTTCGTCGGCACATACCCGACGTTCTCCGCGGTTCCGGACGTCGTGTTGCCCCACAGCGCGTGCCCGGACGGCGTGGATGGCTGGTCGGCGGGGGATTCGTCGGCGGATTCGTCGGCGCGGTCAGGCCGGCCCAGTTCCGGTCCCATGCTCATGACGACCTCTTCCTCGACCTTCTGGCACGCCGGGGCGCGCGTTGTTGTCGCCCGACAACCCCGGCGACGACGCGGACGAGCGTTGTCGGCGGCTCGACCATACCGTGCCCGACTTGCAGCAGTTCGGCCGTAGGCACACCGAATCGCTTCAAGACCGGCTGCGCCTCGTCGAGCTCGACGGCCGCGCGCTCGCCCTTGAGGGCGAGCAGTTCGCCGCCGGGCCGCAGCAGCGGCAGCGCCCACGTGGCGAGGCGTTCCAGCGGTGCGACGGCCCGCGCGGTCGCGACGTCCACGGCGTAATCGTCCGCGACGTCCTCGGCCCGCGCGCGGCGGACCTCGACGTTGCGCAGGCCGAGCATCTCGACGCACTCGTCCAGGAAGGTGGTGCGGCGCAGCAGCGGTTCGAGGAGGGTGATCCGCAGGTCGGGCCGGACGATCGCCAGGACGATGCCCGGCAGTCCGGCGCCCGATCCGATGTCGACGACGTGAGCGCCCTCGGGCACCGCCTCGGACACCACCGCGCAATTGATCAGGTGGCGTTCCCAGAGGCGGTCGACCTCCCGCGGCCCGATCAGGCCGCGCTCGACTCCGGCGTCCGCGAGGAACACCGCATAGCGCTCCGCGACGGGCAGCGCATCACCGAAAACCTCACGTGCAATCCCCACCATCCGAATCGTTCCACAAAACCCTGGGGCTGCGTACACACGAAACGTCCTGGTGCGCGCGCTCTTGACCCTGACCGTATGGCAAGAACCACATCACCCCTCTGCATAACCGGGACGCCACGGGTAGAGGCAGTCATGTCGCCCGCCAGCCCCCTGGAAGGAGCTCCGGTATGGGAATCGGAGTCAGTCTCGCTTTCATCGCCATCGGCGCCATCCTGGCGTTCGCGCTCCGCATCGACCTCAGCGGCGTGAACATCCAGATGGTCGGATGGATCCTCATACTCGTCGGGGTGATCAGCATGCTGTTCACCCTCAAGTACACGCGCCCGCGGCGGACCGCCGGCCGGATCACCGGCGCGGACCCCGCCTACGGTGACGAGCCGGGCACGGTCGTCCGCGAGGAGCACATCGTCCAGGACCCGCCGCCGGCCGGCCGGCCCGCCGAGCGCGTCGAGCGGGTCATCGAGCACTCGCCCGGCCAGGGCGCCACCCACGGGACGAGCGAACTGGACCCGGCCATCGCGCAGGACCCGGCGCACGCCCAGGACCCGGCGTACATGCAATCCCCGCGGAAGCCGGAGCGCCCGGCGCGCGTCCAGGACCCCGTGGAGGAGCAGGTGGAGGGCCCGGCCACCGCGCGGCGCCCGGCGCGGCGCCGGTTCACCACCCGGCCGCGGCGCCCCTGAGGGCCCGCCAGGAACCACTCGGTGTGCTGCGGGCGGCGGTGCACACCGAGTTCAGGGGGCCCCGCGTGCTTGGTCGGGGCGCGGGGCCCCTTCCCTCGTCCGGACGCCCGCCGGACCGGCGTCCGGAAAGCGGAACGGCCCCGGTGACCGTGTCACCGGGGCCGTTCCGTCTGCGTTCAGGAGGGGTGGACGACCACGTACCGGCCAGGCTCCTCGCCCTCGGACTCGCTCCGCAGGCCCGCCGCCGCGACCGCGTCGTGCACGATCTTCCGCTCGAACGGCGTCATCGGCGCGAGCGGCTTGGCCTCCCCGCTCTGCTTCACGTCGTTCGCGACGTCGGTGCCGAGCTTCGTCAGTTCGGCGCGGCGCCGCTCCCGGTAGCCGCCGATGTCGAGCATCAGGCGGGTGCGGTTGCCGGTCTGGCGGTGCACGGCCAGCCGGGTCAGCTCCTGCAGGGCTTCCAGGACCTCGCCGCGCTTGCCGACCAGCTCGTCCAGGGACGCGCCGACGACCGCGACGATCGCGCGCTCGCCCTCGACGTCCATGTCGATGTCGCCGTCGTAGTCACCGATGTCCAGCAGGCCCTCGATGTAGTCGGCGGCGATCTCGCCTTCCTGCTCGAGCGCCTGGACGTCTACCTCGGTGGTGTCGGTCTGGCTCAACGGGGTCTCCTTCTGCGGCACGGGCTCGGGTTCAAACTAGCGTTTCTGGCTGCCGCTGCGCTTGCTCCGCGGCTTGCGGGTCGGCTGGTTCCGCACGACCTTCTGCTTGACCTCCGGTTCGGGGGTCTCCTCCTCCGCGCCCTTCCGCAGCCGGGGCTTCGTGCCGGACGCCGCCTTGCCGTTCTTCGCGGCGGCCTTCGCCCCCGCGGCGCCCTTCGCGCCGGACTTGGGAGACCCGGGCAGCTTGGTGCCCGGCTTCGTCCCGGCCTTCGCGTCGTCGCCGGTCGCGTTCAGCGGCGGGTACTTCTTGTAGATGTAGTGCTGCTGCGCGAGGGTCCAGCTGTTGGACGTCACCCAGTACATCAGCACGCCCAGCGGGAAGCCGAGGCCGACGAGGCCGAACAGCGGCGCGAGGAAGACCATCATCTTCTGCGCCTGCATCATCGGGTTGTTGTCGTCGGTGATGGGCTGCCGCTTCATGCTGGCGCGCATCGTGAAGAACGTCGTGCAGGAGCTGATCACCACGGCGATGGCGGTGATGACGATCGCGGTCCAGCTCTTGGGGTCGTTGCCCCAGGCGTTGAGGAACGTGTCCGGGATGTGGGCGCCGAAGATGCTGGCGTGCTGCGCGCTCTGCACCAGGTCGGCGGACATCGCGAAGACGCTCTCGCCGTCCTTCGCGTCCGAGATGCGCTGGAGGGTCTGGAAGAGGCCGATGAAGACCGGCATCTGCACCAGGAGCGGCAGGCAGCCCGACAGCGGGTTGGCGCCGTTCTCCTGGTAGAGCTTCATGACCTCCTGGTTGAGGCGCTGCTTGTCGTTCTTGTACTTCTTGCGCAGCGCCTGCACCTTGGGCGCCAGCTCCTGCATCTTCCGGGAAGCGTGGATCTGCTTCACGAAGAGCGGGACCATGACGAGCCGCAGCAGGACGGTCAGCAGGATGATGGACCCGCCCCAGGCCCATCCGCTGTCCTTCGGCAGGAAGGTGCTCAGCCCCGTGTGAATCCACACGATGAGCTGAGAGACGATCTCGTACAGCCAATCAAGCACCGGGCAGCTCCTTGGGCTCTGCTAGGGCGGGGCCGCTGTCCTCGCGGCCGGAGTTCGAAGAAGCCGCCGCCGGCGCCTTCTTCGGGGGCACCGGGTCGTACCCCCCGGGGTTGAAGGGGTGGCACCGACCGATCCGGCGGGCCGTCAGCCACGTGCCGCGCAGCGCCCCGTGCGTCTGGAGCGCCTCCAGGCCGTACGCGCTGCAACTGGGCCGGAAGCGGCACTGCTGCCCGAGCAGGGGACTCAAGAAGCGGCGGTAGGCGCGGACGAGAAGGATCAGCACCGCGGCGACCGGGCCGGGAGGCCCGTCCGGGTGCTGTGCGGGGTTCGGCTCCCGCCGCCGACTCCTCATCTCCGCCCCTTGGACGCGGGCCGCAGCAGCCGGTCGAGCGCCGACTCCAGATCCGCGGCCAGTTCGTCAGGACGCGCCGTCCCCGACGGGGGGTTGGCGCGTACTACGAGCAGGCTACCCGCTGGCAGGCGATCCAGGTCCGCCCGCACCAGATGGCGGAGACGCCGGCGGACCGAGTTGCGGACGACGGCGTTGCCGACGGCCCGCGACACGATGAAGCCGACGAGCGGCGGGGTCGTCTCGTCCCGGCGGAGCAGGTGTGCAACGACAGTCGGCCGGGCGGGGGGGGGCGCCCCCCCCCCGGCCC